>NZ_JAQYXC010000171.1:0-225 GCF_036322365.1 Streptomyces sp. SP18CS02 | reverse complement strand
CCCCCCCCCCCCCCCCCCCCCCCCCCCCCCCCCCTCTGCCACCCCTAACACGCCAAACGCGATGCTTGCGCGTGTTTCTGGGTATCTCGTGGCGCGTTCCGCCCACTGCGGCCCGCACATGTACAAAAAAAGGGGGGGGGGGGGGGGGGGGGGGGGGGGGGGGGGGGGGGGGGGGGGGGGGGGGGGGGGGGGGGGGGGGGGGGGGGGGGGGGGGGGGGGGGGGGG
>NZ_JAQYXC010000170.1:0-322 GCF_036322365.1 Streptomyces sp. SP18CS02 | reverse complement strand
GGGGGGTGTTGGGTTGTGTTTTTTTGGTGTGGTGGGGGGGGGGGGTGTGGTTTGTTTGGGTTTATGGGGGCGTGTTTGTGTTTTTTTTTTTTTTTTTTGTGTGTTTGTTGTGGGTTGTGTTGTGGGGTGGGGTTTTGTTTTGTTTTGTTGTGGTTTTTTTTTGGTTTGGGACCCCCGCCCCCCGATCGCGTAACTCCCCAAGCCGGCTAGCGCGTTGATTGCGCGGGAGTGGAGTTCAGAAGTGTGCTCTTCCGATCTCTGGCGGACGGTGCTCCCGGCCCCGTCCTCCGCGACGACCAGGTCGAGTCCGTCCGGGAGGTCG
>NZ_JAQYXC010000169.1:0-1154 GCF_036322365.1 Streptomyces sp. SP18CS02 | reverse complement strand
TGTGGCGTTCGCGATCCATGGGGACATCCTGGGGAAGTTCTGGGCGACGGATGCGGAGCGGCGTTGGGGTTTCCCGACGATGGATGAGGCGGACGCGTCGCGTGCTCCGGACGGTACGCGTGGGCGTTATCAGTTCTTCGAGCGGGGGCTGTTCCTGTGGTCGGAGCAGACCGGGACGCATGTGGTGCATGACGCGATCTATGACGCGTTCCATGCGGCGGGTCATGAGGGTGTGCTGGGTTATCCGGTGACCGATGAGCAGGACGAGGCGGGCGGCAGGGTGCAGCGCTTCCAGAAGGCCACCATCCACTGGCACCCCGACAGGGGCACCTGGATCACCGACAACTAGCGAGGAGTGAGCCATGAGACCGCTGACCCTTCGACGTGCGGGCGGGGCGGTGACGGGCCGGGTGCTGGGTGCGATGCTGCTGGCGCTGGCCGGCGTCGCACTCGCCCTCACCGGAGCGCCGGCCGCCAGTGCCTCGGAACCCGGTGGGGCGATCGGGCGGGGAGAGGTGATGGACCGTGCGGCGTCGTGGATCGCCGAGCGGGTGCCGTACAGCCAGAGCGGCTGCCACGCCAACCAGTTCGGCTGCTACCGCCCGGACTGCTCGGGCTATGTGTCGATGGCCTGGCACCTCAACTCGTCCCTGACGACCTGGGACCTGTGGAACGTCACCTTCGACATCCCCGCGGGCGACCTGCAACCCGGTGACGCGCTGCTGCGGGACTCGGGCGGCACGGACCACGTGGCGCTGTTCGTCCGCTGGGCGGACCCGGCTCGTACCCGGCCGGTGGTCCGCGAGGAGTACGACTTCGGGCACGTGGCCGAGGAGCGGGTGTGGACCGACGGCCTCCGCGGCTTTTCGCCGCGCCGGTACAACCAGCTGGACGATCTGATGCCGTACGGCACCATCGCGGTGAAGTACGACAGCCTGGGTGGTCCTGGCGGCGTCCTCGGGGCGCCGATCCGAGGGGAACGCGACGCCTCCCTCGGCGGACGCTTCCAGCACTTCCAGAACGGGATCATTCTGTGGCGTCCGGATGTGGCGTTCGCGATCCATGGGGACATCCTGGGGAAGTTCTGGGCGACGGATGCGGAGCGGCGTTGGGGTTTCCCGACGATGGATGAGGCGGACGCGTCGCGTGCTCCG
>NZ_JAQYXC010000168.1:0-359 GCF_036322365.1 Streptomyces sp. SP18CS02 | reverse complement strand
TGCTGCGCAGCCCACCGCTGCCGAGGTACGTGCCGCCGCCGAGGCGGTCAAAGCCGCACTGGACCGTCACCTGGAGGCGGTCGAGAACCGCACGGGTGCTGACGTCCCGGCCGTCTATGCCGCCTTCAACGCCGCCGCCACACCGCCCGCAGCCATCACTTGGTTGTCCTTGTCGTGTGAGGCGTCCGTGAGCGAGATCCTGTGGTTGACGACGCCGCCGCAGCGCACCGCGAACTTCTCCAGCGCGCGCAGTCATATCGGACGAGCGTCGTGTCGGGAAAGAGTGGCGGCGGGACTGTATATCTCGGTGGGCGCCGTAGCATTAGAAAGCGGGGGGGGGGGGGGGGGGGGGGGGGGGG
>NZ_JAQYXC010000167.1:0-318 GCF_036322365.1 Streptomyces sp. SP18CS02 | reverse complement strand
GGGGTGTGGTGGCGGGCCTGGCATATTTGTGCGTGTTGGGTGGTGGTGTGGTGTTTTTGTGCTTAGGTCTTGGGGTTGATGCCATCTATCTTTCTGGTTTTCTCGTTGGGCGTGTTTTTGTTTTTTGAGGGTTACACTTGTTTGGGTTTTGGGTTTTCGGGGTTTTGGTGGGGTTTTTGGGGGGGGGCCCCGGGGGGGGGGGGGGGGGGGGGGGCCCGCGGGGGCCGCCGCCCCCCGGGCGCGGGGGGACAACCACGCGCCCGGCCGCCCCCCGCGGCAGGGGGGGGGCCCGGGGGGGGGGGGGGGGGGGGGGGGGGG
>NZ_JAQYXC010000166.1:0-442 GCF_036322365.1 Streptomyces sp. SP18CS02 | reverse complement strand
TGATGTCGCCGACCGTCATCCGCGGGTTCAGCGAGGTGTAGGGGTCCTGGAACACCATCTGGATGTTGCGGCGGACCGCCTTCAGCGCCCGCCCCGACCGCGCGGTGATGTCCTCGCCCTTGTAGAGGATGCGCCCGCTCGGCGGCCGTTCCAGGGTCACCAGCAGCCTGGCGACCGTGGACGTGCCGCAGCCGGACTCCCCCACGATGCCGAGCGTCTCGCCCTGGTAGAGGTCGAAGGAGACCCAGTCGACCGCTTTGACCGCGCCGATCTGCCTCGTGAACAGTACGCCCCGGGTGAGGGGGTAGTGCTTGACGAGCTCGCGCACCTGGAGGACGGGTTCTCCGCGCCGCATCGACGGTCTCCTTCCAGAAGTGGCAGGCGCTGCGTCTGTCCGCGGAGACCCGCTCCAGCGGAGGAAGGTCGGTCCGGCACAGATCGC
>NZ_JAQYXC010000165.1:0-268 GCF_036322365.1 Streptomyces sp. SP18CS02 | reverse complement strand
CCCCCCCCCCCCCCCCCCCCCCCCCCCCCCCCCCCCCCCCCCCCCCCCCCCCCCCCCCCCCCCCTCTTCCCGCAGAAGCCGGCATACGCGATGCTTGCGCGTGACTGGAGTTCTCCGCCCCGTCCGCGAGGCCCCCGTCCGCAACGCCCTGTCCCTCCGGCGCGAACCACCTGGTCACAAAAAGGGCGGGCTGGGGGGGGGGGGGGGGGGGGGGGGGGGGGGGGGGGGGGGGGGGGGGGGGGGGGGGGGGGGGGGGGGGGGGGGGGGG
>NZ_JAQYXC010000164.1:0-313 GCF_036322365.1 Streptomyces sp. SP18CS02 | reverse complement strand
GGGGGGGGGGGGGGGGGGGGGGGGGGGGGGGGGGGGGGGGGGGGGGGGGGGGGGGGGGGGGGGGGGGGGGGGGGGGGGGGGGGGGGGGGGCGGGGGGGCGGGGGGCGGCCGCGGCGCGCCCCCCCCCCCCCCCGCGCCCCGGCGCCGCGCCGCGGCGGGCGGGCGCGGCCCGGGGCCCCCCCCCCCCCGCCCCTTCTCCCGCAGACGACGGCACACCCGAGGAGTGCGCGGGACGGGAGTACTGACGTGTGCTCTTCCGATCTGCCTCGCCGGTGATCTGGCGCCGCGGCCGCACCTCGACGCCCGTCTGGTA
>NZ_JAQYXC010000163.1:0-328 GCF_036322365.1 Streptomyces sp. SP18CS02 | reverse complement strand
AGAGTTCGAGCGATGTCCCGGAACCGGGGGGGGGGGGGGGGGCGGACCCCCCCGGGGCGGGGGGCCCCCCCCCCCCGCCGCGCGGGGGGGGGGTGGGCGCCCCCGCCCCCCCCGGGGCGGCGGGGGGGGGGCCCGGGGGCGGGCCCCCGGCCCGCCGGGCGGCCCCCCCCCTGGGCGCGGGGGGGGGGGGGGGCCAACACAGACCCCGGCGGGGCCGTGGGGGGGGGCCCGCCCCCCCGGGCGGTGAGGCCCCCGACCGCCGCCCGGTTCCGGGACATCGCTCGAACTCTTGACGAAGTCAGCGAGGGATTATGTTACGTGTACTCGT
>NZ_JAQYXC010000162.1:0-619 GCF_036322365.1 Streptomyces sp. SP18CS02 | reverse complement strand
TTTTTTTTTTTTTTTTTTTTTATTGGTTCGATATTTTATTAATACTCTTGTCTTGTTTTTTTGGTGTGGTGTTGTGTTGTTGTGTGGGTTGTTTTTTTTTTTGTTGTGTTTTTTGTTTTTTTTTTTTTTTTTTTTTTTTTATTTTTTTGTTTTGTTTTTTGGGTTGTTTTGGTTTTTTTGGGGTTTGTGGGGGGGGGGTTGTTTATTGTTTTGTTTTTTTGTGGTTTTTTTTTTTTTTTTTTTTTTTTTTTTGTTTTGGGGTGTTTTTTGGTTGGGGGGGGGGGGGGTTCTTTTTTGGGGTTGGGGGGTGGGGTGGTGGGGGGGGGGGGGGGGGGGGGGTTGTGTTGGGTTGCGTGTGTTAGTTTTTTTTTTTTTTTTTTTTTTTTTTTGTTTTTGGTTTGGGGGGGGGGGGTTTTGTTTGGGGGGCCGCCCCCCCCCCACCAAAAAACACACCCCCAGCCCGCCCAACAAACACGCCCCCCCCACCCCCCACACCCCCCAACACAAAAAAAAAAAAAAAAAAAAAAAAAACCCCCCCACAACCACAAAAAAAAAAACAAACACCAAACCCAAAAAAAAAAAACCCAAAAAAAAAAACAACCAAAAAACAAACAAAAAA
>NZ_JAQYXC010000161.1:0-389 GCF_036322365.1 Streptomyces sp. SP18CS02 | reverse complement strand
GGGGGGGGGGGGGGGGGGGGGCCGCCCCCCCAGCGCGGCCGCCCCCACGCACCAGCGCCCCCCCCCCCCCCCCCCCCCCCCCCCCCCCCCCGCCGCGGCAAGGCCGCCCACGCGCCAGCCCGAGGCCCCCCCCCCCGCGCGCCCCCCACGGGCCGGCCCGCCGCCGCGGACACGCCCCCCCGCCGGCCCCCGCGCGGCGCGGGCGCGGCTGGAGGCGACCCGGGGGGGCGGCCGCTCGCCCCGGGGGCCGACCCGCACGACCACCAAGATCGGACGCGCGGCGGGGCGGGACAGCGTGGCGGCTGCAGTGTAGGGCGGGGGGGTCGGCGGTGCCTGAGACCGGGGGGGGGGGGGGGGGGGGGGGGGGGGGGGGGGGGGGGGGGGGGGGG
>NZ_JAQYXC010000160.1:0-419 GCF_036322365.1 Streptomyces sp. SP18CS02 | reverse complement strand
GTGGTGTGGGGGGGGGGGGTTGGGGGGGGGTGTTTGTTGGTTTTTTCTGTTGGTTGTGGTGTGGTTGGTTTTGTGGTTGTTTTTTTTTTTGTTTTTTTTTTTTTTTTTTTGTTTTTTTTTCTTTTTTTTTTTTTGTTTTTTTTGTGTTTGTTTTTTTATTGTGTTTTTTGTTTTTTTTATTTACATTTTTGTTGGTTCGGGTTAAAAACGGCTACCCGCGCACGTTTGGGGGGCGGGGGGGGGGGGCGGGCCGGTGCGGGGCGGGTTACGATCTGTGAGGGCGTTTGGGGATGGGGAGCGGGGAGGGGCGCACGGGGCGGCGGGAGCGGGGCGGTCAGCGTACGGGAGTGTGCTCCGGGTGCTCCCGGAGTTTGCCGAGGGCTCGGGAGACGGCGCTCTTGACCGTGCCCACGGACACC
>NZ_JAQYXC010000159.1:0-341 GCF_036322365.1 Streptomyces sp. SP18CS02 | reverse complement strand
GGGGGGGGGCGGGGGCCCGGCCCCCCCCCCCCCCCCCCCCCCCCCCCCCCCCGGGCGAGCCCCCCCCCCCCCCCCCACAAGGCAGTTATAAACAACCCGCCGACCCGTGAGGGAGGGCGGCGGGCCCGCCCCCCCACCCCCCGCCCCCCCCCCGCCCCCCCGCCCCCCGCCGCCCGCCCTCTCACTTAAGGCTTAGGAGGGGATTACAGATGCTTGCGCGTGACGGGATTTCAGACGTGTGCTCTTCCGATCTTCCCGCCCGACCGCCCCGAGACGTACGCTCATTCAAAATGCGGGGGGGGGGGGGGGGGGGGGGGGGGGGGGGGGGGGGGGGGGGGGGG
>NZ_JAQYXC010000158.1:0-266 GCF_036322365.1 Streptomyces sp. SP18CS02 | reverse complement strand
GGCGGGGGCACCCCCCGCAGTGGACTTAATAACACCCCCCCACACCCCCCCAGACCACCCCCCCCCCACCCCCCCCCCCCCCCGCCACCCCCCCCCCCCCCCCCCCCCCCCCACCCCCCGCCACCCGTTTTCAAGCAGACGAGGGCATACGAGATGCTGGGCTCATTAAAATGGGGGGGGGGGGGGGGGGGGGGGGGGGGGGGGGGGGGGGGGGGGGGGGGGGGGGGGGGGGGGGGGGGGGGGGGGGGGGGGGGGGGGGGGGGGGG
>NZ_JAQYXC010000157.1:0-1538 GCF_036322365.1 Streptomyces sp. SP18CS02 | reverse complement strand
CTGCTCGTCCAAAGTGAACTGACCGGTGTCGATCGCGGCCTCCAGCCAGTCGGCTGCCCCACGGACCTTCGCGATCCCGCGGCGGATCGTCTCGCGCTCGTCCTCGGTGAACTCCTGGTCGCGCATGCGCGGAACGAGTCGGCCAAGGGTGGCGACGTACTGGCGGCAGGAGCCGACCAGGTCCAGGTACTCGATGGTGTGCTCAATCTCGCGAACCGCCGGAACCCGGTCACGAATCTTCTCTCGGGTCTCCTCCGAGTTGTCGAACTGGGCCCGGTTGACGGTGAAGCGGGTGTCGTCGTTACGCATCGCCTGCCGGGCGACGCGGGGCCGTTGCAGCAGCTGGGCGGTGACACTGGAGGCCACCTCGTCATCCCGGGTCAGTTCCTGGACCACGCGGACCCGGTCGGCGGCCGGCAGACTTGCTGCGGTCTCCGGCCTGCTCAGCAAGCTGGCTGTCACCTTCACAGCGACCTCGTCGTCGCGGGTCAGATCCCTTACCGCCCGCACCTTCTCCTCGACCGTCACCGGCCGGTCGACCTGCTGCCCTACCAAGCGTTTCGCCCCGTCCGAGGTCCACTGCCGCACACCCGAGCGAGAGTTGAACGGGGCATCCTTGATAGCCACCCACCGCTCGGCCTCGCCCGGGATCGAGGCCAGGATCTTGTGGACGGTGTGAGAGACGCCGTCCTCGCGCTGGCTGGCCGGCCAGCGCGAGGAGACCCACCGCCAGTCCATCACCGTGGACAGCGCAACCCCGATGTCGTCGGCGAACATCTGCAATGACTCCTCGACCGTGAACAGGTCGTCGGTTCCCTTGGCCACCGACCCACCGACCGGCCTCATCGGCTCGATCCCCGAGCCTTGTCGCCGAGGGCGAACTGGGCCTTCGCGACCTGCGCGACCAGTTGGCGTGCTTCGTCACGAGCTGTTCGTAACGCGTTCGTGAGACGTTCCCGACCCGCTCCGACATGCTGCCTCCACCCGGTTCGTCCCGGGCAGAGCCAGCCACTGGACAGTGGCTGTTCGGCGACGCATCAGCCCAGGTCACGACCAGGATGGAGTCCCCGGTTCACCAGGCGGCAGGCGCGAACGAGGGGCGCGCGAGGCAGGAAAGTGAAGCCGCCCGACCCCGTGCAGAACGGGTGGGTCCTGCGACAGGAACGCCGTTCGGCTATGGCGTCACCGTGACGGAATTTCGTGACGCCTTCTCCCGCCAGGCCCGCGTACGGCACCGCGAAGAACAGAACACCGCCGAGCGCCGATGCTCAACCCCCACCGTCCACCTGCGGCAGCACACCGGACACGTCACCTCGTCCCCACGCTGCATCGCCGCCACCCGCCGACGGGCCTGTTCCAGCCTTCGCCACCGCCGTGACCTGCACCGACCCGAACAGAACACCGCTGTCGCCGACTTTGTCGGCGACAGCGGCACCCCACACTCCCGGCAATACCTTCGAACCACCCCACCAATGGCCATGGCAACCAGCATCCCGATGTCCTGGCCGCACGACCAGGGATGTCAAACACTCACTCAG
>NZ_JAQYXC010000156.1:0-40516 GCF_036322365.1 Streptomyces sp. SP18CS02 | reverse complement strand
GACGCCGGCAAGAAAATCAACGGCCGCAAGCGGCACCTGGTCGTGGACACCAAGGGTTTGCCGCTGTTCGTCATGGTCACCCCGGCCGACATGACCGACCGCAACGCGGCCAAGGAAGTGCTGTTCCGGCTTCGGCTGATGCACCCCGAGATCACCGTCGTCTGGGCCGACAGCTCGTGACCTGGGCGAAGACATACCTGAACCTGACGATTAAGACCGTCAGCCGCCCGAAGGATGCCTCCGGGTTCGTCGTTCTGCCCCGACGTTGGGTCGTCGAACGCTCACACGCCTGGATCATGCACGCCCGTCGGCATGCGCGGTACTACGAACGGCTCATCCAGCACTCGGAATCGCTCATCACCTGGGCCGCGATCACCATCATGACCAGGCGCATCACCCGCCGAAGTTCCCGCAGAAGCGGTCAGGCGAACTCTCGCGAAGCGCAACGGGACTGACCAAGACGGCGGTCACGGTCACCACCGCCACCCAGAAGTCGCCCGGATCCTCGGGCCTGGGCCGAATCCTCCCATCGCCACCGGAAGGCCGTCAGCGGAACCGCTGATGCCGTCGCCGGAGCAACCCAAGCCCGTTCCCGTTCGAATCCTGAGCTTGGCAAACGCGCGGCTCAGGATTGAAAAGAGGGATGTCGTGCTGTGGGTAGCAGTGTGGGCTCCCGACCTGGACAGGTCGGGAGCCCACACTGCTGGTGGGGCTGGGGTCAGCTCGGCTGGTCGCCGGTGTAGCGGTAGATCTCGCCGGCCTTGTTGACGTGCCAGGCGTTCCCGTCGGCGCCGGCGGCGATGTCGGCCGCGGTGCTTCCGGGGATCTTGGTCCACGGACTGGCGTCGTTGTTGGTGTACCGGTAGATGCTGCCGGCGGTGTCGATGCCCCACACGTTCGTCCGGGAGCCCACCGCGATGCGTGTCAGGCTGCCGGTGATGCTCTCCCAGGGGTTGGCGGACCCCTGATCCCCGGTGTAGCGGAAGATCTGGTTGCCTGCGTTGACACCCCACACCGTGCCGTCCGCGCCCGCCCCGATGTCGCTCAGCGCTCCGGGGATCTTGACCCACGGCCTGGCATCGAGGTTCGTGTACCGGTAGATGGAGCTCGCGGAGTCGATGCCCCACACGTTCGTCCGGGACCCGGCGTCGATACGGACCAGGCTGCCCGTGATGTTCACCCACGGGTCCGGGGCACCCTGGTCCCCCACGTACCGGAAGATCTGGTTGCCGCCGTTGACACCCCACACCGTGCCGTCCGCGCCCGCCCCGATGTCGCTCAGCGCTCCGGGGACATTGACCCACGGAGCGCCGTCATAGTTGCTGTACGTGTAGATGGCAGCGCCGGCGTTCACGCCCCACACCGCCGTCCTGGACCCCGCCGAGATGGCACTCAGTCCGCCCGAGACCTTCACCCAGTCCGCCATGCCAAGACCCTTTCCTCGCACCGATGTCGGCATCATCCTCCAGGGCCAGGTGAGTCGAAAAACAGACTGAACTCCTCTTCTAATATCAAACAAGCCAGTAAATCAGTGTTTCAACCCTTACAACCTTATGGCGTGGTGGGCTTGAGCGGCTCGGTGGGAGGCGTTTCGGCTGGAAGTGCTGTCCCGCCCAGGAGGGATCGACATACGCGCCGATCTCTGCCTCTGCACCGCAACCGTTCAGGGAACGGTCACGGTAACCGGTCCCGCACATAGCTCTCATCACGGACTGATGGCTCTTGGCCTGCCGATACGAGGTTCAGGAACAGGCACTTACGATGCGCGCCCCGCCCTGTGGACAAGATCCGCGCTCCGGGACACGGTACGGCCGTGACGTCGGTCACGGACAAAATGGGACTGCAAAGGGTTGATTTGCCTATACAGGGCGCTGAATAGCGAGTCAGGACAGACGTTGGTCAAGGGGTGCTTCTTCACGGTGGCTCCGGCCCGTGCTCAGATCCGCGCGCGGGCCGGACGACCGCCGACCCGGCCGCATACGGCCGGAGATACCGAGGCACCGTGCCCACCGAACCCATGCCTGACCCCGCTCACGAGGATCGCGCGGCCCGCGACCGCCGGCCTTCCGACGACGTGGGCCAGGTCCCGCAGGCCCCCTCCACGGGCCCCTCCATCGCCCCCTCCACGGCCACTTCGCCCGCCCGGCGCGTCTCCGCAGGTCAGCCCCGGAAATCAGGGCCCCGCGAGGCGTTCGACAACCCTCCTAGGTCTACAGAGGCATGGAAGCCGACCGGAGTGCGAAGGCAGGAAGTGCTGAGGGCTCTGGGAATCTTCCAGAGGGCTACTGCTGAACACCTGTGGCGGATGCTGCGACCCGCAGACCAGCACGACCGGTGCACCAGGGACACCCTGAACGCGTTGAAGGAGACGGGCATGGTCGGGTGGAGAGGCGTCTGAAGTCGGGACACCAGCTGGGGGTGCTCACCGAGACGGGCCACAAGGAAGCCAAGGGGCTGCTGCCGAGGAACGTACGGATCTCCGCGCTGTGCAAGCAGAAGTACGACACCAAAGGCAGGCCCGTCCCGGGGCAGGGCTACGACGAGCACGCCGCCGCCGTCACCCTGACCGCCGCCGTCCTGACCGGCGCCGGGTTCGGCACTTCCTGGCAGACCGAGATCGCCCACCGCCTGCTGTACGGCTACACCCAGTACGCCGACCTGACGATGCGCGCCCCGGACGCCGGGGTGCCCGCGATGCTCCTGGGTCGACCGCGTCACCGAACCCGTCGACAACCTCGTGGACAAGCTGCGCCGCTACCACGACTGGTTCGAACTCCCGGCGCCGAAGACGGATGCGGCGAAGGCGAAGGCGGCCCGGGGAACGGCGGTGCACGCCCCCCCGGCTGTGGTCGCACCTCTACCCGGCGACCGGCCGCGAGGGCCACGTCCCGGTCGCGTTCGTTTTCACCGGCAAGACGGCCGCGCAGCGCGAAAGCCGGATCCGACGCCTGGAGCGGGCCGGCCGCCCGTACTTCGCCGGCACCCCTTACCCGGGCAGCGGGGCGGGGATCACGGCGGTCGACTATCACCAGGCGGTGCCCGTGGTCGTCACCGAGCTGGAGCGCATCCTCCGACCCGGCCGGGGCCGCGGGCAAGGTGTGGCGACGGCTCGGGCGGCAGGAGTGGCAAACCTTGTCCGAGGCGCTGGACAACCCCGACGGCGACCGGCTGCACGCCGTGCAGTTGAAGGAAGCCGACCGCCGGCGGGAGGAGCGTGAAGCTGTGGCGAAGGAGGCGCGCCGCCCGGTGTGTGCCCGGTGCGGGGCGAAGTTCACCGACGAGCGCTTGGAGTACCTGCTGAGTCGGGGAAGGGTCGGGGCAAACCGTACCGACAAGCTGTGCGGGCCGTGCCTGGACGAGCACTTCGCCCGGCTCGAGGCCGAGCGTGCCGCGCGGCGGCAGGCGGAGGAGGACGCCGCGCGGGAGGCGGCCGAGGCGGAGGAAAGGGCGAGGAAGGCTCCTCCGGCTGCTGCGCGGCCTCGGCCTGGCGCTGCCCGCGTCCGTACAGCATCCGCACGGACCCGGGCTCGCTGGCGCCGGCGGGCGCCTTCTGACCGAGCAGGCCCGCCAGGTGCGCCCGGTCGTCCTCCTGCGGCCCATCGGCCCGGTTCTCCTGCTGGCTGAGCTGGAGGTAGCCGTCCAGGGTCTCCGGGTCCACGCCGACCTGCTCGCAGTACGCGGCGATCAACATGGACACCATGTTCATGGTGTCCGCCGCGTCCGTAGCCCGGTACAGGGTCATCCGCTTCCAGTCGCGTGCGACGTCCGAGGCCGCGTAGCTCAGGACCTCCTGGCAGCGCTCGACCGCCTCGTACACCATCTGGCTGACCGCGCGGCGCATCGGCTCAGGCATCGGGGTGTGTTGCATGGCCGCACGCTAGAGGGCCGCGTGCCTGGAGTCCGCCGTCGCGGCCCCGTGCTCACCCGGACGGACCAGAAGCCGCCCAATCTGAGCGGGTCAAGGGGTGTGGTCAACTGCGACGCTTAGTCACATCGAACCGGGGCTCGCTCGTGTATCTGTGAGGAGTCGGATGGTCGTGCCCGCAGTGCCGCGCCTGCGCCTGACGGCGGACTACGCCGCCGACTGCGGCTGCTACAACTCTTCCCTGCGCGCCCGCGTACATAGAGGAGGGATTTACCCGTCCGGGCACCTCGGCTTTCCGGCGAAGCGCTTTGCCCTGGCCCGTGTTCTGGAAGGCTGCTTTCCGTGCGCGAGGACGTCGACGAGTACCTGGCCGCACCCGGCCCTGCTCACCACTGAGCGGGGCCTTTTCCATGCCCGCGCCCAGCCGCAGACCACCCCGAAAGGCACAGCCATGCCCGACCTCTCTCACGCCCACGTCTGCCTCTGGCTCACCGGCGCCCGCCCTACCACCGGGTCCGGCGCTCTCACCCCGGCAGACATGCTGTCCCGAAGGCCGGCACCGCTTCCGACATCGTTCGCCGCGAAGGCCTCGACCTCGGCGACCTCTCCCCTACCAGCGCCGCGATCGGCTGGGCCGCCGAGGCAGAACCGGTAAGCCCACCGTGATGGAAGCCGTGACTCGCTTCGCGACAACGGGGCTGGGCATCCCACGCGCGACGGCCGTCGCGCACGCACAGGGCTGGGCAGCCTCCCGCATCACCGAGCCGGACGAGGCCGTGGAATGGATCAGGCTGTTGGGCCTCGGCGGTCTCGACACAGCGCTGCGCCTGCGACGCAAGGGCGTCACACCCGCCCATGGAGAAGACCCTGAGAAAGCGAGGAACAAGCCCGGCGCGACGCCCGGGCCGCGGAAGACCGCGTCTGGTCCGAGATTGGGTCACCCGCAGGCAAGCCTGGGACAGGGGCCTGAGGACTGGTGGCCGGCGCCGACGTCGCGCCGGCCACCAGCCGGTCAGGGAGGAAGGGGTGAAGCTCCTTCGGGGTCCAGCCGTCGAGGCTGCTGCCGTGGCGGGTGTTGTTGGTAATCGCCTGTGCAGGTGGCGCACTGACATGAAACCGAGAGATCGCACGAAATGCCGACCGGAGCCCGTTACCGGATGCGGACATTTCCGTAACTGATGGCTGTATCGGACATCGACATGCGGCGGACGTGGCCCTGACATTCACTGACAGTTACACCCACCCGTTCGGCGGTCAACCACAAGCCCTTCCGCCCTTCGGTGGCTGCTGCCGGGCATCGTCGACCAGATGCGGGCACACGCGAGGGCAGCCCACATCGACCAGCCCCTGCCCGAGGCCCGCGCCCAGCAGGCGGCGCTGCAGGTGACCGCGCTGCTGCCGCATCTGCGGGAGCTCCTCGAGCTGCTCCTGGCCCTCGGTAACCGCGAGGCATGACCAGCGCGGGGCGGGTCGGGACCTGCGCGGTCCGTGACCCGCCCCCGCGCCGACCCGCAGGGCCTTGACTTGGCCTGACGGCCGCGCGACCAACTCCGGCGGGGGTGTCAGCCCGGCCCGGGACACACCAGGAGGCGTGAGCAGAGCGCCGATCGTCGTGCACCGGCCCTCCAGCTCGGGCGGCCGGAGAGTCACCGGTGCACAGTCACGGCCAGGACGAGATCCTTGGCACTGCCTACGGCGGCCACGACCTGGTCGTGGTCCTCGAGGGCGCCAGAGTCGCCGACCCGGAGGTCATCTGGGACGACCAGCGGTGGGTGGAGTGGCGCGGCGGCCCGGCCTAGTTCAGCGCGCCGCCTGACGTCCGTGCCACCGGGTCGGGCAGGGCCCTCCTGCCCGACCCCGCAGGTCAGTCGATCAGGCTGTGCAGCCCTACCGTGCAGCCCGCGGCAGCGATGAGACCGGCAAGCACTGCCTTGGGGTAGGACTTCTCGGCGAAAAAGGTGAGCACGCCGACGCCAATACCGATGCCGACGGCTATGAAGAGGATCAGCGCGGTGCGCTGCGACAAGAGCGCCGGCTTCACGGCGGGGGCGGGTTCAGGCGTGCTGGGTGGATCAGGATGTGCGGACGCGGGGGAGTGCTGGTCCCGAGCCATCGGGATTCTCCTAGAAGGCGGAGGAGCAGAAACGGCGGACACCTGCGTGGTGTCGTCCGCGGGGGTGTGCGCCGCGCGGTCGGCGATCCTGCTGCGGCTCTCTGCCTGAGAGCGTCCCTGTGAGGCGTGAGCCCGGGCCCAGGGTGGCGTTTCCAGCGTAGCGCCGGTCGGCTCGTCTGCTGCCCCGGATACCTGGTGGGTGGTCATGGGCTTGTCTCCTAAGGTGAGTTCGGTTGAGCGAGCGGGACAGTGACAGGTCTCAGGTGCTTGTGTCTCGGCCTGGAGCGGAGGGGCTTTTTCACCCCCTTGCGCCGCCAAGGAGCCCCAGGACAGCAACGGCCGGGAAGAGATTTCCCGAGGGCATGACGAAGGCCCGGACCATCTGGTCCGGGCCTTGCCGCTCCTCATGTACCTGTTAGTCAGTCGAATGCCTCACCGGCAGACGGTCGCGAGCCAGCATCCGGCTCATCCCGTCTGCGAGGACAGCAGCCTGGCCCTCGTCCGCCTGCGCACCGACCACGACGGTGGCGGGGAAGGCCAGCGTATGGCCATCGCGTCGGGTCGCCTCGGTCGGCGTGGGCGTCGCCAGGTTCTTACGGGTCCGCGCCGTCAGCTTGCCCACCCGCCGCCGCGCGGCCGTCTGCTCCGCGCGGCTGCGCCAGCCGGACCGCTCGATGGAACCGAGGACGGAGGCGGTGCAGGCCGAGATCGCCTCCTCGATGTCGCCGCCGGCGCGCGCCAGCCACATGCTCACCATCCGGTTGTTGCCGTCGCCCGCGGCCAGGTCCTCGCGATGCTCGCTGAGCGCTCCGGCCCGTTTGCCGACGCCGCCGAGCAGGTTCGGCGCGAGTCTGTCATCGGCGGACCCGATGACACCGAAGAGCTCCAGGCCCGCATCATCACCCCCGAACAGCAGGACATCGACCTTGAACTCAAACTCCAGGGCCGTGACGACGACCTCGCTGCCGCCCGCGCGGCCAACCGCGAGTTCATGACGCAGCTCAACCGCCATCACATCGATCAACCAGACGGTCCACCCTGAAAAGCCGCGCCGCGCCGCCGGGCACATCCGCCCCCAGACAATGACGATAGGGACGTCGTGAGACGAGGTCCCCTAACCTATGTCCGCGATGCCTGTCCCCACCACCGCTCTTCGCGGGCCGTCAACTCGCCGTTGACCTGCCACGGGAAAGCATGCTGAAGGCCACATCGATAGCACAACGGGGTGCCCAACGGCTCCTGCCCGGTTGGAATTCCCCTCGGCCGGGCGGCATTCAGCGAACCGGCTTGTGAACGCGGAGCCTCAGCGTCTGCACTATTCCGTATGCCTCATACGGGGCGAGACGGGCACGGAGGGGACGCACGGTGGCGTACGTGGGCGAGATGCTGCTGGATGACGGTCAGATCGTGCTGCTGGAGGTGGCCGGCAACGGCCAGGCCGGCGTGCAGCGCGTTTCCCGCGGCGGCGCCGTCGCAGGGGCGGCCGAGACCCTCCAGCAGGCCCTCGCCCGGGTACGCCCCGCGCTGGGCGCCGTCCTCGACGGTACCCGCACCCTGCCGAGACCGCCCGGATCGGTGACCGTCGAGTTCGGTATCACACTCAGCGCCGAGGCGGGCGTGGTAGTGGCGCGGGGGTCGACCGAGGCCCACTTCACGGTGAGCATGCAGTGGACCCATCCCGAAGAGTCCACCGTCCCGGGGCAGCATGATGCTGAACACCGCACCTGACGACGAACTTCCGCGGGCGATCGCAAGGATCTGGGGCGCGGACGGGCAGGTCGTCGGCTGCGGCTTCCTGGTCGCGGAGCGGACGCTGTGCACCTGCGCCCATGTCGTGGCCAGCGCATTGGGAACCGACGAGAGGGACCCGGTCGGTCCGTCCCTGCCGGTGATGGTCGACTTCCCCCTGCTGACCCCGGCCTCGGCGCGCTTACGAGCAACGGTCTGCCGGTGGCGGCCGGTAACCTCCGACGGCGGTGGCGACATCGCGCTGCTGAACCTGGAGGAGGCCGTCGAGGGGACCGCTCCGGTCCGCTTCGCGGGCGGGACGGCCGTCTGGGACCACGCCTTCCGTGTGCTGGGCTTCCCCTCGCCCAGGGATGACCACGGCGTGTGGGTGGACGGCCGGCTCCGCGCTCCCGTCGGCAAGGGCTGGACGTCGATGGAGGCCCGCCCAGCACCCGGCGGGCAGCCCGTCGGACATGGGTTCAGTGGCGGCCCGGTCTGGGACACCGACCAGGGCGGGGTGGTCGGAATGACGGTGGCGGCCGAGACCGGCACGGGCGCGACGACGGCCTACCTGATCTCGGCGGCGCTCCTGCTCGGCCTCGACCCGAGCCTGAGCCCCTCCCCTTTCCGGGGCCTGGAGCCCTTCCGGGAGCAGGACGCGGAGCTGTTCTTCGCGCGGCGGGAAGACAGCGAACGGATCGCGCGGGCGGTGCGCCGCCAGCCGTTCGTCCCGGTGGCGGGGGCTTCGGGGGTGGGGAAGTCCTCGCTGGTCCGCGCGGGGGTGCTGCCGCTGCTGAGGGCGGCGGGATACTCGGTGACCGACTTCGTCGGACAGCCGGGGGCCGAGCCGGTGGGAGTCCTGCTCGCTGCCCTGCGGCATCAGTTCCCGCAGGCCCGGCTGCCCGAGGAGACCGGAGCACGGCTCACCCCGCATACCGCGGTCCTGATCGGCGCACGCGTCCTGGACCACTGCGGGCCCGCCGGCCACGTCGTCGTCCTCGACCAGTTCGAAGAGACGGTCGGCGCGGAGCCGGTCCATGCCCGCGATCTCCTGGGCACGCTTCTCACCATGGCCACCGCACGACACCCAGAAGGCCGCCACGTCCGTATCCTGACCACCCTGCGCTCAGCCTCCCTGGAAGACCTGGCAGCGGACGGCGACGCAGAACGCCTCAGCGTCACCGTCCAGATGGTCGCGCCGATGACCCCGTCCCAGCTCGGCGAGATCGTCCGCCGACCGCTGGAGGCCGTCCCAGGCATCGACTTCGAGGCTGGTCTCGCCGACCGCATCGTCACGGACGCCGGAACCGGGCCGGGCGCCCTGCCCTTGGTGGAGTTCGCCCTGGCCCGGCTGTGGGAGAACCGTGAGCACGGCCGGCTCACACATGTCGCGTACCGCGAACTCGGGGGCGTGGAAGGGGCGCTGGCCGCGTATGCGGACCAGCAACTGGCGCAGGTGTGCAAGGCGCCCGACGGGCCGGGACAGGGGGTGGCGCGCCGGCTGTTCGAACAACTCACGCTGCCCGACGGTGATCAGGGGTACGCCCGGGTGGCCCGCGCCTACGCGGCCCTGCCGCCCGACCTCCGGGTGGCGGCGCATGCCCTGGCCGCCACCCGGCTGCTGGTGATCGGCCGGGACAGCGGAGGCCGGGAGACGGTCGCGCTGGCCCATGAGTCCCTCGTACGGCAGTGGCCGACGCTGCGGGCCTGGCTGGCCGAGTCGAGAGCCTTCCGGGCCTGGCAGGAACGACTGCGACTGCGCATGCGCGAGTGGGAGGACGGCGACCGGCACCCCGATCTGTTGCTGCGAGGACGAGAACTTGCCACGGCCAGAGCACAGATGAGCGCGCACACGGCAGAGCTGGACACGACGGAGAGCGAGTTCATCGACCGCAGCCGAAGGCACGGGCGGCGCGCGGCGCGCCGCGGGCGAGCCGGGGTGGCGCTGATCGCGGTGCTGGCGGTGCTGGCGGGCACGCTGGTCTTCTTCGTCCGGTGGGAGATCGGCAAGGCCGAGCGACGCGAGCGGGAGGAGGCTGCGAACGAACTGGCGGACCGGTCGCTGGACCGTTCCGCCACGGATCCGGTCGAGAGCGCCGCCCTGGCCGTCCGTGCGCACCGTACGGCGCGCACGGACAAGACGTACCGGGCCCTGCTGAGCGCCTATCCCGCGATGTCGATGGTGCGCAGTGTCCATGAGGGATTCCTGGCGGGGCGAGTGGTGGCACTGGCTGCTTCAGCGGACGGCGGCCAGGTGGCCCTGCTGGAGGAGGACGACGACGGCGCTGTGCGGGGCTCCGTCGTAACCGGGCTGGCGGAGGGGAAGCCGGTGAAGGAGCCGATCAACGGCTTGCCCGAGGGCGTCGACACGGCCGCGGTCAGCGACGACGGGACCCGGGTGGCGGTTGCGGGACCGGAAGGGCAGGGCATGGTCTGGAGCGCGGCCACCCGCAGCGCAGTGGACCAGTGGCCCGCCCGGACCGGTGACCGAGGTAGGGAGAACCTGGCACTCGACTTCTCGGCGGACGGCCGACTGCTGCTGCACGCGACGCATGCGAAAGCGCAGGGATACTGCATGCACGGCGTAAAGGGGAAGCACGTACGGCTCCACGTGCGGGATACGGAGACGGGGCGCGATGCGAGACTCCCGTCCGGCCTGCTGCTCCCCGACCGGTGCCTGAACGACATCGCGCTGCCTGCCGGGTACCGGACGGACGGCCAGCTGATCCTCATGTCGGAGTCCGACGAGCCGCTCGGCCGCCCATACCGCGGCACCGTGCGCGTCCGTGCCCTGGAAGCGGGTCCGCAGAGGCGGGAGTGGGACGAAACAGGACTCGACTCGGTGCTGGTCGGTGCTGGCGGCCGGGCGCTGGCAGTGCGGAGCTCCGTGGAGTTCGACGGCGCCTACCGGGATCCCGCCACCGGCAGGAGGACTGGGATGGCGGGGGCATACCACGCGGAGGACCGCCGGGACCGGACGGGACGCTTCGTAGGGGACGACGCGGGGTTCGCCGTCCTGTGGCACGACACCGTCAGCGGAGCGGACCATGTCACCCTGGACCCCTCCGACCCTTCCGCCTGGGACGACACCGACTGCCCCGAGAGCGGCGCGAACCTCGTGACGCGAAGCCCAGGGCACGGTCCGCTGCTACACGTTCTGTGTGGGCGGGACCTGCTGTCGCTCACCATGCGTCCCGCGCCGCGCCTGCCGGCCGTTCACTCGGCGATCCACGCAGATTTCGCGCCGTCCGGCCGGTCTTGGGCCGTGCTGGGGAGTAGCACGGCCTCGGCCCTGCCGCAGCTGCGTTTCACGGTCTCCGTCTTCGCTGGCGAACGCCTGCGGGAACAGCGGATCACTCCCGTCGGCGTGGCGACCACCGAGCACGAGAGCCGGGTTGTCCACAGCGCGGACGGCCGGCGACTGGTCGTCTGGGGGAAACTGGGGTGGGTGCTCTACGAGGTGCGAGCCACCGGGCTGAAGCCGGTGAAGCACCACCTGGAGGCTCCTGCCGACCCGGATCGCGATCCCGTGGTCCGGGACGTGCGCGCACTCGGCGGCCAGGACTTCCTGCTCCTGGACAAGCACGGCATTCGGCAGCTCCGCGAGGACGGCCGCACGGCACCCGTGCACGCGCCCGACTGCGGCGAGCGCAACCCGCGCAGCGTCGCCTACTGTCTCGCCATCGCGGTGTCCCCCAAGGCGGACGGAACGGCGTGGATGCTGCGCAGGGACGGGACGCTGACGTCGTGGGACCCGGACGATGGCGGCGTACGGCGGCACACCGTAGCCGTCGGGCTGCCGGCGGACGGATTCGAGCCGCGGGGCCTGCGCTTCCGGGACGACGGGAAACGCCTCGCCGTGGTGCTCCGTGACCGGACTGCCGTACTGGACCCCGCCACCCGGCAAGTCGAGCACCGGATGCCCACCCCGCTCATGTCAGGGATCGTCGCCTATGCCAGTGACGGGCACATGGTTTTCGTGAAGAAGGAGGAAGGTGTCGCGAACTTCGGGAAGGTCGAGGTCTGGTCGGACAACGGCGCCGAGGCACTGGCCGATTTCGGAGAGCTGTGGACTGAAGGCGCTTGGCGTTTCGACCACGGCACCCTCCACACCGCCGGCCGCTGGGGCTCCTGGGTCTTCCCGCTGGACGAGGACAAGCTCGTCGCCCGCCTGTGCCGGGCCCTAGGTTCTGTCCCTTTGGCCAGCGTCGGGTCCAGATGAGGATGCTGGCGAGGTGGAGTGCGGCCTGGTAGGCGATGGCGAGTTCGTCGGTGCGTGTGGCCAGGCCGCGCCACTGCAGGCGGTGGATGCAGCCCTCGTCCAGCTCCCGGCCGATACACGGTGCGTGCCGATCACCGGTGGGGTGATGGGCTATCTCCCTGGACAACAGGCCGCCCCGTACTCCTTCCCCTCTCGTCACAGGCACTGATCCGACGACAGCGGGGCCGGACAGGATCACCCTGCCCGGCCCCGCTGCCGTTCCCGGCTGCTCACCGGCTGAGACGGATGCGCGGCCCCCAGGCGAACTCGAGGTCGTCCAGGAAGACGGTGGACCCTCGTCAGGGGCCGCCGGTATGCGGCAGGGCCAGGCCTGCGTGCCGGTCGTCGGGGACTGGTGCCTGACGTCGAAGAAGCCCTCAACGGGCTTCATCGTCCCATGGTCGGTTCACGCCTCGGCTCTCTACGACATCCTCGAACAGGTACGCAACCGGCTGCTGGAGTTCGTTGCCGAACTGCGTGCCACTCTGGAACCGGGAGAGCAGGAGCCCACGGTGGGCCAGGTGCACCAAGCGGTGCAGACGATCAACATCACTGTCGGCGACTACTCGCCGGTCCACGTCATCGCCCCCCACCGCCGTAGTGCACCGGTCAGCTTTCCCACCCGCCCGCGCCACCGTTGGTGGCCTCAACGCTGACCCGTAGTGCGCGGCACGGAACGCACGGGAAAGGGCCGCACCGGACCGCAGTCCTCCAACGCGACCTCCCGTGCGACGTCTCGCCAGCACATCAGCCGCTCACTGCACGCAGGATCGACGAAGCGCGCCATCAGGTGATCGCCGGCTCCCTCCGCGAACTCTCCGCTTGCCTCGCCGCCTTGTCGCCTCACGTCTGACAGCCAAATGCATGCCGGGCGGCCGGGTACGTGATCCGGCTGCTCCCACCCCGAACGGGTGAACACGCCGCGATCCGCTGCCGAAGAGGGAGACCTCAGTGAGGGAAGGACATGCTGGCTTCACGAGTTCCGCCGAAGTGATCGACTCGCCAGTCGAGTACCGCTTACGCTGCGTGCTTGAGGAGAGTGGGCTGGGGGGTACATGGTTGATCCGATTGCGACTGCTGCCCTGAACGATTCGGGTTCGGTGACACTGCGAGGCTACGAGTACCAGACTCATGTGGCTGCACAGGCCATCCTGGAGATGCTCGCTGATGAGGCAGTACGGCATGTGACATGCGAGCACATTGAGGACGTCATCATCGCCCGCAGTGAGGAGCAGGCCGAGGGCGGTCTGTTGTGGGAGTTTCAACAGATCAAGATGCGGGAAACGGCCACTCCCTGGGCATTCAGAGACGTGCTTGCAAAGAGGCCGTTGCAAAGCCTGTGGCGTACGTATGGAACGTTGAAAGACCAGGGGCTCTCCTACAGGCTAACGGCTGCCGTTGAGGGATTCCTTGATCCTGCCGACGCGCTCGTTACTGCTCTTGCGTACGGAGAAGGGGCCGACAACGAGCACTGTATGGAGCGGGTGACTGCCCACCTGAAACCTGACGCCAAGGAGGTCTCTGCCTTCCTAGGCCTGATCCGTATCCAGGAACTTCCCAGGAGCGAAGACATCGAGGAACGTAACGTCGCGTTCCTTCACGAACTGGGCTCGCCTTTGACCGGTACTGAAATTAACGGTCTCTACGCCGAGCTAGTGCACCGTGTCAGGAAGGCGATGCAAGGCCGCCTGGATCCTCGGTGGACTGAGCAATCAGGCGTGCAGGACCTGCCTGCGGGGCTGCTGGGGAAGCGCATCGGGCCCAGCGCGGTTGCCGACATCCGACAGCGCCTGCAACTACCTGATCGCATGCTGTTGACCGGCTTCTCACAGCGCGGAGGAGTCGACACAGCACAGATCAGTGAAGTGCGGAGTGGCGCAGCAGCCCCGTACGAGGCACGCGGTCTGCGCAAGGACTATGACTGCGAGAAGTTCCCCTTCCACCGTCAAGAGGACGGCATGGCTGACGTCTTCTACGCGACGCACAAGCCGACCGGCATGCCCGTCGTCCTCAAGAAGCTACGCGGCCAGTACCCGCACCTCGGCAAGAAAGCCCGGATGACCCGTGAGATCGAGGTGGGCCGTCTTCTGAGCGAGCATCCGAATGCGATGCCGGTCTGGGACGCCAGCGCCGACGGCACGTGGTTCGTCATGCCCAAGGCGCAGGCTGTCGCAACGGAATGCCTCGATGACCTCAAGGATCCGGCCGTACTACGGGACCTGATTGAGAGCCTGTGCTCGGTGCTGATCGCTGCGCATGGGATGCAGTCACCGGGCGCCCCCCACGGGTGGATACATCGGGACATCAAGCCGTCTAACGTACTTCGGCTTGATGGGCGATGGGTTCTTGCCGACTGGGGCATTGTGCGTCGTCCGCCTGGCCAGACCACGCATGCGCAGCGCACTCGGCTTGGGGCGAGCATGGGATCTGAGGGCTTTGCCGCTCCGGAGTTGAGCTTCGATGCCCACAGTGCCGGTCCGCCGACTGACGTCTACAGTTTGGGGCAGCTGATCGGCTGGGCGATCACACGCAGGAACCCGCAGCAGAATATTCCACTCATACCGGACTCTGGGCCCTGGCGCGCGGTCGTCCGAGGAGCAACGCGTACGGACCCCGGGAGACGGCCGGCAACGGTGCAAGCGTTCCTTGACCTCATCGCCCAGGAGATCGACACACCCCCCACGCCGCCCGTAGTACATGCCGAAACGCTCCGTGATGCTTTGAACGATGGAGCAGCCAATGCCTCAGAGGAGTTGGTGGCCCTGGTGGCTACCCACCCCGACGACGCTGCTCTGTACTGCGACGTACTTCTCAATGTTGATCCTGTGGCGCTCATGCCGGCGTTGCTGGCTGACCCTCCCCGAGCCCTTGAGATTGTCCGGGCGATGCCCGACCTTCTGGGCACACACCGCTCAATAGAGCGTGGTGAAGTCGACGCCGTCATCCTGTGGCTGTTCACCGTCGCACGCCACGCCGCTAATGCTGCGCAGTTGGATCTCCTGGAAGTTTGCTGCAACGGCGCCTTCATCTGGGACGCCTTGTGGGACCAGTGGAGGCCGCAGGATGAGATCAGGCCCTGGCTGCGCACCCTGACAGGGGATGCCGCCGGCTCAGTCGCAGGAGCGCTGCGCGACCACCCCGACTGCGCACGCCACTTCTCCTCACTGGCCAACGAAATGCGAGTCGATCAACGGATCCGCTCGGCAGTCTCACCACCTCCGCCGGGCGCGACCGGCACCGCCGGGTCAACGTAGGGGGCGGCGCGACTATGCCCGGTACCTCGTCTTCAGCGCGCCCCGGTGTGGCTGGGCCGGGTCGAGTGACGCTGGGAACCATAGGCAGGCGTAGTCGACTTCGATGGTGCTGAAGGCTTCGTCCGGCCAGGGGGCGGTGTCGTTGTCGGTGGTGATGAGCTGGAGGCCCGAGCCGTAGGCGTCCGCCGAAGAGGGACCCGTCCTCAGTGAGGGAACAGTGGCTCCACGAGTTCCGTCGAAGTGATCGACTGACCAGTGTTGTACCGCTTACGCTGCGTGCTTGGGGAGAGTGGCCTGGGGGGGGTATATGGCTGATCCGATTGAGACCGTTGCTCCGGACGATTCTGGTTCGGTCACGCTGCGGCGGTACGAGTATCAGGTTCATGTGGCTGCGCAGGCCATCCTGGAAATGCTCGCTGACGAGCCGGTACGCCATGTGACCTGCGAGCACATCGAGGACGTCATCGTTGCCCGCGGCAGCGAGGAGCAGACCAAGGGCGGCCTCTTCTGGGATTTTCAGCAGATCAAGACACGGGACACGACCACGCCCTGGGCGCTTACGGACGTTCTCGCCAAGGGACCGTTGAAGAGCTTGTGGCGCACGTACCGGGCGGTGAAGGACCAGACGCTCTCATACGGGCTCACAGCTGGGCTGGAGGGCTACCTCGATCCCGCCGACGCACTCGTTACCGCTCTCGCACATGGGGGAGGGGCGGATAACGAGCGGTGCCTCAAGCGGGTGACAGCCCACCTGAAGGCTGACGTCAAGGAGGTCTCAGCCTTCCTGGGCCTGGTCCGCATCCGGGAACTGCCCAGACGCGAGGACATCGAGCTGCGCAACACCGCCTTCCTCCACGAGCTCGGCCCGTCCTTGACCGGTGCGGAGATCACCGGCCTCTACACCGAACTCGTACGCCGTACCCGGGAGGCAATGCAGGGCCGTTTGGGCCCGCGGTGGGCCGAGCAGCTAGCGGTGCAGGACCTGCCTGCGAAACTGTTGAGGAAGCGCATCGGCCCCGGCACCGTCGCAGACCTCCGGCAGCGTCTGATGCGCCCTGACCACGTACTGCTGACTGATGTATCGCAGCGTCTCAGCGGAGTCGAAACAGCGTTGGTCCGCAAGCTACGCCGGGGCGCGGCGACGGACGATGTAATCCAGGAAGCTCAGATGGTCCGCGCGCATGCCGACATTCACCGTATGAAGCAGCAGTCCCTGGGCACGTGGCCGGCTGACCCGGCCATCGAGGCGGACCTGGACGAGCGGCTGCTGCTGGTCGCGCGCCGCACCATCCGCAGGCACGCGGCAGATCCTCGCCCAGCGAACGCCATCTTCGACGGCCTCCAGACCACTCTCGAAACCAGCGCCGCTACCCACGACCGCTGGCCCCTCTATGCCCGGGACAGCGTGCTGCTCATGGGCCGGGCGTGTGCCATCTCCGACGAATGCCGCTTCGACTGGGGGACTGGCCATGAGTCTCCTGCCTGATATCGCCCCGCCCCCCACAGCGCCCCCGGAGTATCCAGACGGGCTCCCTCCTTCCGCCGACGCCCAAGCCAGGCTTCTTATCCTCATCGACGCCTTCTCCGAGACAGCAGCATCCAAAGGCATCGAAGGCCGGATGAAGCTCGCCAAACTTGACTTTCTCCTGCGCTACCCCGAGCACTTCAACCATCTGATGGCCGAGCGCCGACCCGACGCCGACCCAGGCGACGATCCGTGGCTGACAGGAGCCATCGAGCAGAGCATGATCCGCTATCGCTATGGCCCCTGGGACCCCGCCTACTACGCCCTCCTTGGTGCTCTGACAGGCAAGGGCCTCATCGAGCCCAAGCACGAGAACGCGGTCGCGACCTACCGCACCACGCCAGCCGGAAGAAGGGTCGCGCAGGCCCTTGCCGAATCCGAAAGCTGGCGCCCCGTACGCGATCGGGCCCGGCTCCTGCGCCGGCACTTCAACCTCACCGGCACCACTCTCAAAGACATGATCTATCGAGCGTTCCCCGACATCGTCGAGGCGGACTGGGGGACACAGCTGTGAGAATCCGGATCGAAGAACTGCACCTGGTCGGAACCAGCCGCCGCATCCGGTTCGAGCGTGGGATGAACGCGATTACTGGCGCCATGAGCGGCGGTAAGACGGCGACGATCAGCTGCCTTCGGGCCTTGCTCGGCGCCGATGTAAGCGTCGTCCCCGAGCTCCGAGGGCGCACCATGGCCGGCACCGTACTCATCGGCGACCGCCGCTTCCGCATCGTCCGCCCCCTTGTCACCACGACGACCGCCAAGGTCGATATCGCCGAGATCGGAGGCCAAGAGGAAGCCTGGCGGTTGCCGGCCAGCGAACTCCAGGCCGGCTACGACCACACCTTCCGCGACTGGCTCCTCGACCGCCTCGGCCTGCCTCGCATCAAGGTGCCGCGAGCCCCAACCGACCAAACGAGCCCGCTTGTCCCCGTGACGGCAAGCGACTACCTCATGTACTGCGTCCTGAGACAGAAGGAGATCGACGCTTCTGTCTTCGGCACCGCTGACAACCACGCGAAGAACATCAAACGCCGCTACGTCTTCGAGATTCTGTACGGCATCCATGACCCTGAATCCACCGGACTTCGGGAACGGCTTCGCGAAGTGTCCACGGAGCTCGAGGCCCTCACTGCGGACTCCGTCACCCTGGAACGACTCTTGGCTGAGACAGCCTTCGGCTCACAAGCCCAGCTGGAGGTGCAGCGCACAGCCACTGAGACCAAGCTTCGGGCGGCACGCACAGCGGATCAGCAACTAACGAGTGAGCTCACCGACCCTTCCACGGTGACCTTGCGCTCTCGGATTGCTGATGCTGAAAGCGAACTCGCGCGCATCGACATGGCTACCGCCGCGGAATCTGCGGCGGTAGCCAACCTGCGCGAGCTACACGACCAGCTCATCGCCCAAAGCCGTCGCCTCACCCGCGCACTCGTCGCGGAACGGCTTCTCAACGACTTCGAGTTCCACACCTGTCCCCGATGCGGATCCGGCATCCCAGAGCGCGGTGACGACCACACCTGCCGACTGTGCCTGCAGACCCCTCCGCAGACCGCGGCACCGTCATCCCTCGCCAGCGAGCAGGACCGGGTGATCGAGCAGGTTTCGGAAACCAAGCAACTCATCGAACGCAGCACGAAAAGAATCGAAGAACTCCAGGCCGCACGCGCAGGCCACGCCCGTCTCCGCAACGACCTCGGAGCACAGCTAGACCGAGCCACGTCAGCCTTCGTCAGCGATCAGACCGACCGCATCCGCGCCACCGCCGCCGAACAAGCCCGGCTTGAAGAACGCCTGATCAGCCTGGAACAAGCCCTGTCGTTGTACGAGCGTTCCCAGAAGCAGGCACGCCGCATCGCCGAGCTTGAGCAGGAACAAGAATCTCTCAACGCGAGCATCGACGCTTCCAGGCACAGCAACCCTGCCGTCCAAGAACGACTGCGGAAACTCGACGAAGCCTTCGAGACGATCCTCCGCGCCTTCGACACCCCACGATTCGAAGAACCGGCAGGCACGTACATCAGTCGCAAGACGTACCTGCCCATCGTCGACGGCCGGTCCTTCTCAGACCTTGGCTCTCAGGGAGTGGAAGTCCTCGTCAACGTGGCGCACGTCCTCGCACACCAACTTGTTGCCCTGCGTGACAACAGCATTCCGCTCCCGAACATCCTGATCATCGACGGCCTCAGCAACAACGTCGGCCACGAAGGCATCGATCTCGAGCGGCTACGCAAGATGTACACCACCCTGCTCAGCGCTGCCCTCCAGCATATCGATGACCTGCAGATCATCGTGGCGGACAACGATCCCCCGCCCATCTCGGGAGTTCACCGCGCGCTAAAACTGTCGGACACCGATCGCCTCGTCCCAGAAGCGACCGCCGGGCAAGAGGCCCCGGCCACAGAAACTGATCAGAGTGGCGACAGCAGCTGAGACACCAGTCGAATCTGCAACCCGCAGTCCCGGCAGGCGTTCCCTTGGGGACTGCGGGCTCGGCGCTGTCTGGTTAGCGCACCGATGGGTGGGTGCCAGAGTCATGCCCAAGCGATGCCCAGTTCCCGTAGGGCGTCGAGCTGTTCCTGGGTGAGTTTGTTCCGCCTCGATTTGGTGTTCGATACCCATACGCCGAGCTTCACCACCACCGGCTCCGTCTCGCCGGCGACCGTGAACTGTTCGGTGTGGCCCCGCGGGACCGGCCGGCCCGCTCCTTCCCTCTCTACCCACTGTGTGAGGGCCGCGAGTCCGCGCTGGAACGCCTGCTGTCTCGCCCCGGGACGGGCCGCCGGGGCGGGGGAGGGCGGCTGCTGGGGTTTGATGCCCAGCCTGGCAAGCCGTTCCTGTTGCTCCTGGGAGAGCTGTTTCCAGGTGCCCGGCTGGGTTTGCCGCTGGAGCCATCGTCCGATGTCGTCGCCCTCGAACAGCACCCCGGGTGCGATGTCGGGCAGGCTGCCGTCGGCGTCGACCAGGTCTGCCAGAACGCGGTGGTGGCGTTGCCAGTCCAGTGGCCAGGAGCAGTTCCAGTCCGGGTCGATCTCCGCGAGCTGCGCGGCCCGGGTCTCCGTGCGCTGCGGGTCTTTGCCGAGGCCGTCTTTGCGGCGGAGGTTGGCGAGGAGCTGTCCGATGGCCAGCTGCTCGGCGTCTGCCGCGCCTTCGCCCCATAGGGTGTCTTGTCGGGGTGCGAGGTGTCCGGTGGCCCGGTGGTAGGTGCGGAGTGCGGCGAGTTTGGTTTCCCATGCTTCGTCGCCGGGTTCCCAGACCATTCCGGCTTCGTCGAGGAGGGTTTTGCGGTGGGGGTCGAGTTCTCCGGCCCGCAGCGCTTTCCGCTGTTGGTGGACCCATCGGCCAAGCGGGAACGCTTTCGTCGTCCCGACTGCGGTCTCGACGTCGTAGGCAACGGCGTGCAGGCCGGTGATGCCGTTCTCGGTGCGCCACCGGAGCAGGGCTTGGTAGCCCTCGAGCCAGACGAGGGACTGGGGGCGGATGACGCGGCAGCGGGTGAGGGCGGCGATGTCGGCGGCGTCGCGGGGGGAGGCGAAGTTGACCACGACCGCAGTGACGCGGTCGATCTCCTGCTGCGCCTCGCTGTCCTCACCGCGGTCTGCTCCTGCTGCGCCGCGGTCAGGGTGGACGTGGAGGCGTCGGCGTTCGGTGCTGCGGGTGAGGGCGTGGGAGGCGAGCTGGTCGACCATGCGTTCCGAGTGCGAGCGCAGGGCTTGGAGGATGTCGACGAGGGGCTGGTAGCTGGCCGAGGCGACCATGTCCTTCGGGTCCTCCCCGGACTGCAGGAAGACCGGGATGATGATCCGCGCCGTCTTCACGCTGCCGTCCGGATTCGGTCGCAGCGCCCGTCCGATGTTCTGGACGATGTCGACCTGTGAGCTGCGTGAGCCGACGATGCACACGGCCTCGACGCCGCGTAGTCCGGTGATGTCGACCCCGACCCCCAGGGCCCGTACCGAGGACAGGAACGCCCGGTGCACCCGCCGGTTCTGAGCGTCGACGCCGTTGGCGAACCGCTGGATCACCTCACGCCGGTGCGCGATGGGATGGTCCCCGCACAACCAGTCGGCCCATACCCGCTCCGCAGGCACATGACGGCCCTCTTCCAGCTCGTACAGCTCGGCGTCGATCGATGACGTAGGCAGTTCCTCCGCCCTGGCCAGGGCCGCCGCGGAGGCCTCGGCGGCATACAGCTCGGCGGCGGTTGCCGGCATCTGCTCGGCGAACGCCGCGGCTTCTTCCACCCGCTGGTGGAACACCATGGTGGTGTGCAGATTCCGCTGCGCCGCGTGCTCGAGCAGTGCGGCCTGGAGCAGGGCCGTGCGCCGGCCCCGCAGCGCGTCCTCGGACAGCCCGAGGATCGGATCGGGGTCGCGGATCTCGAGCACGTCGATCTCGAAACCGGCGAGGATCGAGCGTTCCATCGCCTCCGCCAGCCCGAGATCGAAAAATCCGGGTGCCGTACGTGCGGGAGTCGTCCTCCATCGACGCGATCACCACCTCCCGCCCGTCCCGCCCGCGCTGCGGCCGGGGCGCGGCGAGGATCCGCGGGGTGGCGGTCAGGTAGAGCCGGAAGTCGACAGGGATCCGGCTGTTGTCGTGGATCACCGCCCACGGCCGCCCCATGGCCCCCGCGGTCATGTGCCCCTCGTCCAGAACAGCGAGGTCGAACGGAGCCATCCGCTGCCCGTACAGCCGCTCCCCGCCCGCCAGAGCCGACTCCAACGGCCCAGGGACAGTCCGGCGACCACTGACATCGGCGGGATCTTCACGGTCCACGAGAGAGGCGTACGTAGCGAACACGACCACCGGCCCGCTCCTGGCCCACAGGGCGAGCTGGATCGGGTTGGTGGTGGTGCGCACCCCGAGCTGCTCCAGGACCTCGTCCTTGTCCACCGAGCAGACCGCGATCATCGGCGCGCGGTGCCCGACCCGGCGCCAGGAATGAGCTGTCTGCACGATCAGATCCAGGGTGGGCACCATGACGAGGATCCGGCCCTCGGGGAAGCACTCGAGCGCGCTCGCAGCGGTGGTGATCGTCTTGCCGGACCCGGTCGCGGACACCCCCATGGCTCGTGCCCCCTCTGTGGGCACAGATGATCTTGCAGAAAATTCCACCCATTTACGAAACGCCGACTTCTGGTCGACCTGGTGTTCCATGAGCTGGACCCCGAACATTCCCTGCCTTCCCTTTACATAAATTGTTGCTGAATCCCAGGCAGGCGGGGGACGGCCTGCCTGGGGGCCGACTGAAACCCCAGGTGCGCCGATCGCGTCGTGGACCGCCCTGGGGCTCCTGCCCGCTGCGGGCTGGAGCCCGAGGCCTCATGGCAGCCTTGCTGCGGCAGACCACGGCCTCATCCACAGGACAGCCCCCAAGGTAGGGGTACTTCTCACCCGGCCGTATGCTCACCGGCATGATTCACCCCGTTGCAGGGCCCCCTACATGGAGGCACCCGGTTTCCGCCCTAGCGCTCGCCTCGCTGATCGCGCTCTGCTGGTACGCCACGCGACCGGTGTATGCAGACTGCGTGTATTTCGGCAACTATTCCATCGAGGAAGCTGTCGAATCCGGACAATGCGACCCTCCTCAGATGCGGTGGAGAACATGGTGATGCTCGGCTTTTGTTTTTCAGTGGTCGGGTGTTCTGTTTTCAGTGTCGGGTTATGCCTGGTGGCGGTGGGTGAGGCGGGTCCCTGCTGAAGGCATCGCGCCGATCTGGGGCTGAAGAGTGCTGCTGAAGTGTGGGTGATCCTGATGCCGGGTCTATAGCGGTAGACGACCTCGGGATGTCTCTGTATCGCGTGGATGTCACTTCTTGGAGTGACGTCGTGCGGTGTGTCTGCTCGTGTGTGTCGTGGCGGGGTCAGTCTGCGTCTGACGGGTACGGCGTGTCAGAGGGGTGGGCTGGTGGACGCGGAGGAGAGTTCCGGCTCCTGTGACGCGGTAGTCCCGACTGGAGTGGGCCGTGAGGTCGCTGTGGGTCGGCTGCTGGCTCTGGATGGGCGGGGTGAGTTGCGTACGGCGCATGTGCGGTTGGTGGCGTCCGCGCTGAGCGTCTCGGAGCGTACGGTGTGGAACTGGCTGTCGGTGGCGCGTTGTGAGGGCAGGACAGGGCCGCGTCCGCGTTCGCGGTTCACTGTGACGCGGGAGATCCGGGAGCTTCTTGCGCTGTGGGGTGGGAATGTCTCTGCGGTGCACCGGGAGCTTGTCGCCCGTGCGGCGAAGGCCTCTTCACCGGATCCGGTCCCGTCTCTTTCGGTTCTGCATCGTGCTGTTGTGCGGGATTTGTCGGCGGGTGAGCGGGCGGGGTTGCGGTCGGGTGAGGCAGGCCGTCGGCGTCATGACGTGTTCGGGAAGCGGCCGCCGGTGTACCGAAATGCCTGCTGGGAGGGTGATCACAAGAGGGTCCCGGTGCGGGTGGACGTCGAGGGGCAGGCGGTGTGCCCGTGGGTGACGTGGTTCGTCGATGTGGCGACGAAGGTGATCGTGGGGGTGGCGGTCACTCCGCATGAGCCGGCCCGTGACGCGGTGCTGGCGGCGCTCAGGGCGGGGATCAGCCGCGCCGATCCTTACGGGCCGTTCGGTGGTCTGCCCGGCAGGGTGCGGGTGGACCGGGGCAAGGAGTTTCTGTGCCGGACGGTGGCGCGTGCGTTGGGCGGTTTCGCGGTGCCGGTGGAGGACCTTCCGGCGTATACGCCGTACCGCAAGGGCACCATCGAGGCGCTGAACGGTGCGGTGGAGGAGATGTTCCTGGTCTCGCTTCCGGGTTACACCCGCCGCGCCCGCCCCGTGGGTGTGCATCGCCGCGACGAGGTGGGCGACTTGCTGTCTTTCGCGGACTTTGTAAAGGCGCTGCTGGACTGGGTGGCTTGGTGGAACGCCGAGCACCACCCGGCAGGCCTCGAGAACAACAGGACGCCGCGTCAGGCGTGGGAAGCAGACGTGACTCCTGTGGAGGACGTGCCCGAGGAGCAGCTGGCGTTCTTCGCCCTGGAGGACGATGGCAGGGTGCGGAAGATTTCGACGAGCGGTGTCAGATGGCGGCGCCGGTTCTACATCGCGCCGTGGATGGTCGGCCATGTCGGCACACGCATCCGGCTGCGGTATCTGCCGCACTGCGACGGCCAGATCGAGGTCTTCTCAGCCGAGCATCCAGACCACCATCTGGGAACCGCATACCTGGCCGAGGAGGCGACGCCCGAGCAGCGCAGAGAGCTCAGCTCGGTCAGGGAGAAGAAGGCTCGCGCATTGAAGGCCGACTTGAAGGCGGCGGAGAAGCTGCGCCGCACTCGCTACACGGCTACCACTACACCGGATGTTCCTCGTCCGCGGCGGACGGTCACCGGACAGCAGGCCCGGGCGGAGGTTGCCCGCGCGAAGGCGACCGATCTGGCGGCTCGGGCGCTGCCGGACCTGATCCCGCCCCGGGATCCTCCCGCAGGCTGGACCCGCCCCCGCCCCCGCCCCCGCCCCCGCCCCGCCTCCGCCGCCCGGCCACGCCCGGATACCGCACCGCGCCCCCTGGCGCCGGATGACGCAACCGGCACCGCCCCCGCTTCGCACGAGGAGTGACATTCGGATGGCTACCGCTGAACGCAAGGGGCGTCTGCCCGGGGAGCGTGAGGATCACTTCATGCGTCTGCCGGGCGCCCAGATCGTCTCCACGCGGGCGCTGCTCACGGCGCGGGAGAACATCCGGGCCGCGATCGAGGCGAAGGCGATGATCTGCATTTACGGGCAGGCCGGCAACGGCAAGTCCTTCGCGGTGAACGCCTCGCTGCGGGAGCTTGCACCGTCACTGGCGCGCCGGATCCAGTTCCGGGCCCGCCCCTCGACCCGGGATTTGCGCCACGAGCTGTTTCACGCCCTCGGCCTGCCGGGCCGGCCGCCAGCGCATGCGATCGAGTTCGACCGCATGCTGCGCGGCGCTCTGGAGGAGCCGCGGGTGCTGGTGTGTGACGAGGCGCAGTGGCTGTCCAAGCTGTGCTTCGAGTACCTGCGCTACCTCTGGGACGACACCGCATCCGACCTCACCATCGTCTTCACCGGCGGCAACGGTTGCTTTGAGATGCTGCAGAGCGAGCCGATGCTCGAATCCCGGGTCTATGCCTGGCAGGAGATCGGCCGCATGCCCCTGGACGAGGTCTGCACCGTCATTCCCGCCTTCCACCCCGTGTGGGAAGAGGCGGACCCTGACCTGATCGCGGTCTGCGACCAGGAGGCCGCGCACGGGAACTTCCGGGCCTGGGCGAAGATCACCCACCACTTGGTGACCGGCCTGAAGGAGACCGGCCGTAAACGGGTGGATGAGGAACTGCTGCGCTGGGCCTACAGCAAACTCTCCACACGGCAGGCCGTCTGACCATGCTCAGCTGCGACAACCCACCCCCGGTCACCGTCATCCTCGACCCCGGCGACGACCTGGTCCACACCCGCGCCGCCCTGGCCGTACACGCCCCCGAGGCCGGACGGCTCACCGTTCACCCCACACCCGGCACTGACTCCGCGCTCACCCTGGCCTGCGACGTCCTCGCTGCCCTGGACAAGCCCGTCCCCGTGCCCGGCTACCGCCAGCTCGACACGGCTCCCGCCTGGACGCTGGCGGCGGCCTGGATCCTGGCCACCCGCACCAGCCACCTGATGCTCCTGCGCGCGCACTTCCTCACCCCTCACCGCCTCAAGGCCCTGCTGCAATTACGCCACCGCACCGGTTGCCGGCTGGCTCTGGTCTGCCACACACGCCACGTTCCCGCGCCCGTCGGGCGAGCCCTGGCCGGCGTTGATCACCATGTCGCGGAGGCGGCCGCCCTCCTACCCGCGGCAGAACCGCCCACCGCCACGCCGCCGGAGCCCGCCACGCGCAGGCCGTTGGCCAACCGGTGGCTCAACCTGCCCGCCCTGACCACGCTCAGCGCTTTCGACTCCGCCACCCGCCCCTGCCAGTGCACGGCGCCCATGGCCGAAGACCGGGACTTCTTCGCTCCCGTCCTGCCGGCTCTCACCGAGACAGAGGTTGCCCACCGACTGCACCGCGCCACCGCCCACCCCTATCTAGCAGCTGAGCTGGCTACCGCCGTCTTCACCGCGGCCTCCGTCACACAACTGGCCACCGCCCACGTCCGCGACCTCGCTCCGGACGCCTCCACCCTCATCCTCCACGACGACGGACTACGCCAGGGCTGCATGACCCACCACGTCCCCACCTGGGCACGCCCCCTGCTGCTGGCCGCCGCCTTCACATGGCGGCTAACCTCCGGAACCTGCGGTGCACTGTTCACCGACCCCCTGGGCAGCACCGGCCTGCCCGGCCTGACGGACTTCGCCGAAAGCTGCAAACTACGCCCGCCCCAGCCGCCCCGCCCCAAGCGACGCAAGGGCTCACGGGCGCCGTCGAAGCCGCCGAAAACGATCTGGCCCTTCAGCCCCGCCCACTACGCCCTGTCCTGGGCGATCCGAGAGCCCGACCTCATGCAGGGCTGCCCTCACCCTCCGCCCCATACCCGGCGCACGATCGATGCGTACAAGAAGGGATGGCCGCCGCCCTACTTCGGCCAGCGTGCGCTGCGCCCGCCGCGCTGACCTTCGGCTCTCGAGGGCGCATGGGCCACCTTGGTTTTCAGCACCGTGAGCCGCGCCTCGTTCTGTGGGTAGCCTGTCGTTGATCGGCGAACGACTGCAGACAGCTCAGCGGTGGACGTACGGTGTGGCGTCTTCACAGTTGTGTCATAGCTTGAAGTCAGGACTTGACTCATCATCCCGCCACCGGATCGTCGAAGTGTCCTGTAAGACCACTTTATCCTTCTGTGTGTTCCGCAACCGCCCGCGTCCCACGTGCAAAATCGGTCACGCATATACGTCTTGGGAGACGCGAGGTGTTATCAGCCACTACGCTCACTCATGACAGAGCGTGAGCAACACGGCCTGCGAGCGTGCTGTGCACGGCGCTTTCTGGGTGTTCCGGACGAGCATCCTTCTCCGCAGCGGCCCATCTGGGACCCGTGCCTGCGGCTCTCCCCGGCGCCGCCAATCGGGGCGCCTGGCCATATACCGAGGTAGACATGCGTACGGATTTTGGTGAACTCGTCATCGAGCAGGTCATCGTGCATTCGGTGCCCACCCGGCCAAGGAACGACCCCAGGGACTACACGGTCGAACTCAGTGATGAGGCCAGCTCACTGACGGACAAGGTCCAAAGCGCGCTGGAACGCCGACTGATCAAGATCCTGAACTCTCACGCCTGCTCAGTGACAGAAGATCCCGAACCCAAGTCCCCGCTCCCGGACTGGATAAGGGACTTTATGGCAGACGAGCAAGACCTTCTCGAGGTATCCGGCCATCTGGCCCGCCACCTTCAGGACTGCCAGACCGGTGTCAACTCCCGCGGGCTGCTGGTGGTCGCCTCGGCCCGTCTGGCCCGCCAGCGCGCCCTGCTGCTGGTCAAGTTGGAACAGGAGACCGGTATGCAGGCGCGGCGCATCGGTGAGGAGGGCAAGCGGACCTTCGACGTCCAGTTTTTCGCAGACCTCCTGTTCACAGAGAAAGCCAACGTCTTCAAGCTCGCGCTCTTCACAGCCGATGGAGCCGAGACGGATCTGCTGCAGGGATGGGCCGCTGACCGGCAGCGCTCTAACAGGCGCATGGCCGGCTTCTTCCTGCACAATTACCTCGGATGCACGTTCACGGAGGACCCCGCCGAGATGACCGGCCGCTTCCACGAGGTCGCCCTCAAATGGGTGAACACTCGTCTGAGCGAGCCGACGGACGCTCACACCCGCGTCGAGTACACCATGGCCGTCCTGGCTGAACTCAAGAGCGCTCCCGAGAACCTTAACCCCCGGGACTTCGCCGGACGGCATCTCAAGGGGGACCACCGCTACGAGTTCCTCACGCACCTCGCCGAGAACGGCATCCCCGACAGAACCTTCGCCAAGGACACCACGCTCATCGATGCACGCCTGCAGAAGATGCAGGTCAATTTCGCCAGCGGCGCCTTCCTCGTCGCACCGCTGGACACCGTCGACGAGACGGTGACGTTCGAGGCTCTGGAAGGGGGCGGAACCAAAGCCACCGTGATCGGAGAAGTCACCGCAGCCCGCGGCTTCTCACCTCCGGGAGGCCGACCCAAGAAGACGGCCCCCGCCGCGCAGAGCGCCGAAACCGACCGCCTGGACGACAGCCGTGATACTGACGATCAATGAAGCCTTCCACCGCTACGTCGCCGAAGAACCACGGATCAAGGAAGCAGCACGGCAGACCGCAGACCACCTGCGCCTGAGGACCGTCCGGGCCCGACTCGACTGCCAGGTCACGCACCGCACTAAAGACGTAGGGCGCTACGTAGCCAAGATCCACCGCAAGCGCTATGAGGACCCGTGGAAGGACGTCACCGACAAGGTCGGCGTGCGGATGACAGTCCGCCACCCCGGCCTGTTCGACGACGCCCTGTCTCTGGTCAAGAACACTTTCGGCGTGGACGACAGCGTCGTCCAGGACTACCGCACCATGCTGCCCGGCCATGAGGAACGGTTCGAATACCCCCGGCTGCACGTCCAGGTTCCCGTCGTAGGCGGCTACAAGGACCCCGACGACCAGCCGTACGAGTGCGAGATCCAGATCCGCACCCCCGTCGTCGACGTCTGGGCCAACGACTACCACCGCCTCGCCTACAAACCCCCCGGTAACCTGCAGGTCCCTTCCGATGTCAGTCGTGCGCTGTACCGTGCATTTGCCCTGGTAGAGCTGTATGACGCAGAGATCGGTCGGGTGATGGACGCGCTGGAACAGCACCCTGGCTTCACCCGCGGCAACAAGCTCCTCGCCGAGACAGAACGCATCTACCGCACCTTCGCCCACCACTCCTTCGACAGAGAACTGTCCCACGAGGTCATCGAGACACTCCTGAAGACGGTGTCCGGTGACATCACCGACTACGGCTACCGACTGGTGACGTTCACCGAACGATGGCGGGAGCGCTTGGAGCGTACCTACCGGCAGTTCGGTCCGACCAGCGACCATTTCCTGCAAGACGGCCGCTACATACTGGCCTCACAACCGGAAAGCCTGATCATCTTCGAACGCCTCGACCACGACAGCTTCACCCTGGTAGATCGCTGGAACGAAGGCCCATTCGACGAAACCATGCTCTACGACATGGCAGAAGCTTGGGGGATAGAACTGTGACCCGACCGCCGCAGCCCGAGCCCTCCGCGGTCGTAGCTGCTACCGCCATGTTCGTCGAGGTCCTCGTCGTCGGCATCGGCTTCCTCACCGGTCTGGGCATCCTCGCCACGGCCATCGCTGGCCCCGACAACAGCCATCGGCTGGCTCCCGTGGCGGGCACGCCCCTCGCGGTCGGTGCGGCTCTTGCTTTCGCTTACGCTCTGGGCATCCTGATCGACCGCGTCGCCGACACCGTCCTCGCCCCCGCGCGTCGCAGACTGCGTACCCAGTTCTTCCCCACGTCCGCCGCCTACGCCCAGGCGCGCCTGAAACTCTCCGAGATCCCTGCTCTGGTCGCCCGAGCCGACTACGCGCGTTCCCGCCTGAGGATCTGCCGCGGCTGGGCCCTCAACAGCATCCTGCTTACCCTGGCCACCGACCTCGCACTCGTGCGGTACTCCGTCGAGCACCGCGCCCTACTCCTCGCCACGGCCACTGTGCTCGGAACCCTGGCCACAATCGGCTTCTACGCGTCGTGGCACACCATCACTGCCACCGGCTACCGCAAACTGGCCGTGCAGACCGCGCCTGCCGCCACGCCGACCGTGCCCTCCCAACCCCCGGCACCTGTGCCGCAGACTCCCTGATCGCGCGCCGGAACTCACCACACACCCGGCGAAGGCAGAGAACGCTGTGACGGCGGGGGAGAACTGACAGAATCGGATGACGCTCCCGCCATGGTCGGCCCCGCACGCCCGGAGACCTGCATGCAACCGCCCCCACTCCCGGACCCCGATCATCAGCTGCAGCCGCTGACTGCCCGGGACCTACCCGCACTGGGGCTGGAGCCACCGTCACGCCGCAGACGGCCCAAGCCTCTCCCGCTGCACAAGGACCAGGACGAAGCGCTCCGCAGGATTCTGAAGCATCTCCATCGGACCGGCACCCGCGGCCTGTATGTGGCGGCGACCGGCACCGGCAAAACGCTTGTCGCCAGCCGCGCCGCGCACCAGCTTGCGAACCGAGTGCTGTTCGTCGTCCCTACCCTGGACCTGGCCGCGCAGACCGCCCTCGCCTTGCGCCGCGATGGCCACCACGGGCCCCTCGTCATCGTCTCTTCCATGGACGCGGCCGCGCATGACGTCCTGAGCGCGCAACACATCGCCTCCATCACCGACTACCGCCTCCTGGCCTCCTTGCTTGCCGCTGTCGGTACCGGGTGCGATGCCCTGCCCGGCCTGACGGTGATCTGCACCTACGACTCGCTGAACAAGATCGAACAAACCCAGCGCACGGGGTACGCGGTGCCGCCGTTCGACCTCGCGGTCATGGACGAGGCACACCGGATCGCGGGCCGCGCGGACAAGAAGTGGGCCCTCGTCAATGACGCACAGCGGATCCGGGCGCATCGCCGCCTCTACATGACCGCCACGCCCCGTATCTTCGCCGCTCCCGAGCTAGCGGAGTCCGCCGACCTCACCCGCCCACGCCGCCGGCGCCCGACAAGCGAGGAGCTGGACGCATTCGCCAACTCCATGGACAACGAGGCGGTCTACGGCAAGAAAGTCTTCGAGTACCCGTTGGCGCAGGCGGTCGCCGACGGTCGGGCGGCGGACTACCGCATTGTGGTGCCCACCCTCACCGACACCGACCTGCGCCGCCGCCTGAATTTGCCCGCCCCCGCCTCCGCGACCCCGGGCGAGGACGGGAAGGACGACGGCGTGCTGCGCACCACCGCCCTGCACCTGGCCGTCCTGCGCGCGATGACCGAGCACGGCCTGAAGAAGGTCCTGGTCTACTTCAACCTGGTCTCCGACGCGCGCCGCTTCGCCCGCGAGCTGCCCCACACCTTGCGCCTGCTCCGCCAGAATGATCCCGGCCTCGCTCCCAGCATCGACCCGAAGCTGCTCTTCGCGCACGGCGAGCACACCCCCGCCCAGCGTGCCGACATCTTCACTGAGTTCCGCACCGCCGATTGGGCGATCCTCGCCAACTCCCGCCTGATCGCCGAAGGCGTCGACATCCCCAGCGTGGACGCGATCGTCTTCGCCGATCCCACCCGCAGCGTCGTGCGCTGTGTCCAGGCCCTCGGCCGCGCCCTGCGCCTGGACGTCAGCGGCAAGACCGCCTCACTGATCGTCCCCGTCTACATCCCGCCCGGCGCCGAGGCTGAGAACATCCTGGGCACCGCCTACGAACCGGTCTGGGCGATCGCCTGCGCACTGGCCAGCCACGACCACCGCATCATGGAGCGCCTCCCGGACAAGGCCAACCGCCTGCCCAAGGAGACCAGCGACGTCATCCAACGCCGCTGGCACTTTGACTTCACTGTCCACCCCGAGCGCATCGCCCAGGCGATGGACCTGGCCTCCTTCGACCCCCGCGACCCAGCCGTCTCCCGCTCTCGCCGCCTCGGGCTCGCTGCCGCCCGGTCCTACCGCGACCAGTACGGCCACCTCGACGTCCCCGCCGACTACACCGACCCCACCGGCTACCGGCTGGGCACCTTTATCACCACCATGCGCGACGCCGCCCGAGCCGGCCGCCTCGAAGCCGACTGGACCGCCGAACTCGACGCCCTGGGCATGATCTGGGACAAGCACGACGCCGCCTGGCGCTCCCGCCTAGCCGCGGCCGCCGACTACCTGCGCGCCCACGGACACCTCGCCGCCCCCGCCACCACACCCGTCGGAGCCTGGCTCGCCGAACAACGCCATCTCGCTGGCAAGAACGCCCTCGATGCGGCCCGCGCGGACGCCCTCACCGCCCTAGCCGCCGACTGGCGCCTCCCGCACGGCGCGGACTGGCACCGCAAATACCACCTGCTGCGCGCCCACCTCGCCTCCGGCGCTGACCCGGCCACCCTCACCCGCGACACCCAGCTTGCCGGCGTAAAGATCGGCTCTTGGCTGACCCGTCAGCTCACCACCTGGGCAACCCTTGATCCAGGCCAGCACCAGCTGATGACCGCCCTCGGCCTCACCCTGGAGACCAACCCGCTCACCCCTGCTCGCCGCGCCCGCCGCACCTTCGCCCAGACCGTCCAGCTCCTGGAGCTCTTCCTGCACCGCGAAGGCCGCACCCCCGCCGCCCGCGAGACCATCCGCGTCGACGGTGACACCGTCAAGCTTGGCGCCTGGCTGGCCAAGGCCCGCCACAGGCACCGCTCCGGCCAGCTCCCCGAAGCGGACGCGCGCATGGTCGCAACCCTCTTCGACGGGGACTGGACGATCGAGGACGCCGTCCCGGCCGTCCTGATGTAGACGCTCGCCGTCGGGCATGCGGGTTCGGGGTGGCGCGTCCGGTGTGACGGGTGTCCTTCACCCGCGCACGAGGTGCCCTGAATGCTGAACGAGAGGCCCTGGCTGTGGCCACTCAGGACGGCGTTCTGTCCAGGCCCGTCAGGTCAACCGTGCGAGGAACGCTGCTCCTCCACCTAACGGCGCTGGCTGAAGGGTGAAGACGGCTGCGGTAACCGCAATTATGGACTGATCATCGAGTGTCCTCAGTGTCGGCCTGCACTGCAGCTTTCCCGACGATGCGCTCGAGCGTGCCGGGTAGCGAGGGCAGGACGGCGTCGTAGAGGGTTTCGTGCTCACAGCCGTCCCCGCCGTTGCGGGTGATCTCGGCGGCCAGGGCGCGCAGAGCGAGCGGCCCGCTGACGGACAGCTCCGTCGCGAGCTTCAGATTGTCCGCTCGTTTCTCCGGTTTCTGACGGTACTTGGTTCCGCTGCGGTAGAGGTCGACATCCATGCCCACGGGAGTGATGCAGCGGCCGGTGCGTTCGGTGAGATTGGCGATGATCCGGATGCCATGGGCGTCCAGGTCCTGCCAGGCGGCGACCGGCAGGGGAGCCATGGCTTTGAGGAAGGCGACCAGACCGTGCGTGGCGTAGCCGGCTCCCCACACGCACAACCACCGGTCTGCGATGTTCGGAAGCTTGCAGACCTGCTCGAAGGCGTCCTTGTTTTCGATCAGGAGCACGCCGATGGCGTTGCTCTCGATCAGACCGAGGCTGAGCAGACCGTGGGCGGGCAGCCCCAGCCATGGCCTGCATGCGGCAGCGTCAGCGATGACGGTGCCGACGCACCAGCGCAGTGGCCCGCGCATGCGCAGTTCGGTCTCGCTTCCTTCCAGGGCCTGGTCGAAGGGCATACCGACCAGGTTCGAGAAGGCCTGCCGACGCTGCAGGGTCCACGGGTTCTTCGTATCACGCAACGCCTTGCCCGCCAGTGCCTTCGCGGTCAGCGGCTGCGGACTCGACCGTGCACGCCACCACACGACGGCCGTTCTGACCGCCACCTCGTACACCCGCCAGTCCTCGGTGCCGGCAGCACTGCTGGAGGGAACCTTGAGCGTGCAGCCTGGCGGCGTGGCGGTCAAAAGAGCCTGCTCCGCGGACAGCTCGGGAACGTGGGACATCATCTGCACGAGTTCGGCATGCAGTTGCACCGGGTCGGGGTGGCCCCGCAGCTCCGCGAGCTTGTCCTCGCGCAGGGCGGCCCAGGACTGCGTCAGCCGCCAGCTGTCCGGGACGAAACCCGTGGTCTGGACGACCTTGCAACGCAGGATGACCGCGCCGCAGCGGATCAACGACAGTGCTGTGCGCCAGGCGGCGTCGCCCTTTCCGAACTCGGCCTCGATCGTGGACCACCGTTTGTACGTGCCGGTGGTCAGGACCCTGATCAGATCGCGGGTGGACAACTCGACCGGCGGGTCGAAGGCTTCCACCGGTTCGGCGGCGACCAAGTCGACCCGGTCCGGCTTCACCCGCTTCCTTCGGTCGACGGGCACGCGCGCACGGACATCGCTGCCATCACGACTGGTCCGGGGCACCGTGACAGCGACGACTCCGGCGGGCAGGGCACGCAGCCAGACCTCGCGGCGGCCGTGAGCTTCGCCGATCAGTAGTGGAGGCCGGCCGGGAGGCCGAGGCGCGTCAGGCATGGGACCGTCCCGCGGTGATCCAGTCGGCGGTCAGTTCCACACGCTGGCCGTCGGGGTCATATCCCCAGGCGCGGGTGGGCTGGTTGTACGCGTCGGACGAGGAAGCATGGGTGAACCACAGCAACTCGTCACAGACATCGGCTGCGTCCACGAGAACGCTGTCCTGGCAGGTTCCCAGAATCGTCAGATGCCGTTGGCGGGCCACATCCCGCAGCGAGGCGAGCATGTCCTTGCGGTTGACCTCCCCCAGGCTGTTGCCGAGCTCGTCGAGGATCAGCACCCGCCCGCGCGTGTCGGTGTCGGAGAGCAGGGCGGCCAGAACCAGTTGAATGGCATACACCTTGACCTGCGCACCGTTGGCATTCGTCCGGTATGGCACGTGTTCACCACGGGCGGAGCGTTTCCAGCAGGGCGTGACGTGCCAGCGCCAGGGCCGCGCCCCCTCCGGCCGCTCTCGGGCAATCTGCAGCTTCGCGCCGTCTCCGCCGCGCTGGCGGTCCAGTTCGTTGAAGGCCCGGCTAATCTCCTCCAATAGCCCGTCGAGGTGCCGCTCGATCATGTCCTGCAGCGTGTGCAGCGTCCGGGCCGTGTTGGCCGCGCCTTCAACCAGATCCGCCTGGATCTGCTGCCGCTCGGCACGGTCGGCTTCGATGCGAGCTGCCGTGACCAGGTCCCTTTCGGCATACCCGGACAGCCGGATCCGTAGGGGCAAGGTCATGTCGTCATAGAAGACGCCTGGCACGGCGGACTCCTCCTCGTCGGCGAACTCGCCCCGCAGCCTTGCGGCGCGGTGCAGGTCCTCGTCGACAGCGGATGGGACGTCGCCCGGCAGACCGTAGTGCTCGTAGGCGATACGCACCTGCTGCTCCACCTGGCGTCGCAATGGCCCCAGCCTGGGGGAGGGGGAGGTGACATCGGGAAGCTCCAGGACAGCGGCCGCCTCCTCGACGCCGGCACCCCACAGCTGCAGTCGACGAGAAAAGGCGATCTGGTCCCGGGCGTGCTCGAGTGCCTGGTACTCCGTGCGCCGTTCGGTGTGTGCCCTGCGGTCCGCCTCCAGGTTCCTCCTGGCTACTGTTTTCGCCTGATCATGCGTGGCCAGCGCTGTGTGGGCGCGTTCCCACGCCTTCTGCAGCGTGTCTTCCTTGGCCGAGGCATCCACGACGGCCCTGTGGGCGGCTTCCACGGCAAGGGCCAGAGCGCTGTCCTGCTCCTTCAGCTCATCGAGTCGTTGCGCGGCCTTGGCGGCCTCGTACTCGATCAGGGCGCCCTCGTACTTCGCCTCGGCAGTCCTCGCACCAGCCTTCGCGGTGCTGGCCTCACACCTGTGCTGCTCCAGAGCAGAGCGGGCCTGGGCCAGCCGTGCAGCCCGCCCGGCCACCGGGGCGTCGAAGCCGCCGACGACTGTGAGGGACAGCCCGGTATCGCGGGCTGCCTCCGGGGCTCCGAGTACCTGCATGCGCTCGGCGAGCGTGCCCAGAAAGCCACCAAGTGCCAGCCGGGTGCGCACTCCCTTGGGAAGGGGAGGGCAGGCATCTACAGGGTCGGCCTCGACGATCAGCGCGCCCGGCAAGTAGCCCAGCAGCGTACGGGCCCGCTCAGCCTGGCCGTGAGGAACGACTACGGCGTCCCGCCAGGGCCACAGCCGGCCCTCCCACACAGGGCGGGCCTCCTCTTCCAGCTGTAGCTGGTCCATCAGCCCCACCGCACCGATTTGGCCGTCGAGGACCTCGATGGCGTGCCCCGCCGATCCACTGCGGCCCTGTTCGGCGGCTTCCACCACCTGCTCGGCCACCTCGACCGCCTTACATGCGGCCCGGACCTTCTGCCGAGCGTCGGCCAGTTCGTCCAGGGCCGCCTCCACCGCAGTGTGCGCCGCCTTCACCTCCGTCCCGCGCCAGAGCGCGGCCTCAGGCCGCAGACGAGCCATCTCCTGGCGCGCCAGTTTCCGCGTGGTCTCGGCCTCGGCGTGCGTGCTGCGGGCATCGTCGGTGATCTGGCGGGCGTCGGACCTTGCCTGGCGGGCCTCGGCAGCGGCAGCGGCGACCTCGGTGTCTGCCTGCAGCTTGTCCATTTCTTGCCGGGACTTCTCGACCCGCTGCTGCGCCAGCCGCACCTGCTCCTGCTTATCCTTCAGCTCGGCCGTCAGCGCATGTTCCTTCTGAAAGGCCTGCAGACAGGACGCGGCCAGGAAACGCTGCCACGCACGCTGTCCCTCCTCGAGCGCGGCGCGCGCCTGGGCGCGGGCCCGCACGCCCTGCATCGTCGCCTCGGCCTCCGCCTCGTCCTTCTCGTGCTGCGTCTGCACCTGTTGCAGCGTCAGAGTCTGTTCCAAGGCCTTGCTGCGGCGTGCGCTCTCCTGCTCCAGCAGATGGGACATACCGGACAGCGCGATCAGGGCCTCCCCGATATCGTGCGGCTTCATCGAGGTGAGTTGCTGACTGAGCAGCGACGGGACCGCGGGGCGCAGCGGGGTGTCGAGGTAGGTCAGGCAACGGGGCGCATTGCCGTAGAGCACCTCGGCCATGCGGCGAGCCGATAACGCACGACTCGGGCCGAGTTCCTGCCACAGTGCGTCTGCCCGCTGGACGCGCTCGGCGTCGGTGAGGGCATCGGCTACATGGATGCCGTCGACCCAGTTGGCCTGCACGTAGGGAGCGGAGGCCGCGATCCGCACCCACACCGTCAGCGCTCCTGCCGCAGGGGCACTGGGGTCGTCAGCGAAGACCCCGACCACATAGCCGTGGGAGGCAGCCGGCATCTGCTGCGCACGGTCGACTCCGGCGGCATCGGGCTTGAACAGGATGCCGCTGGCGTGGCTGCCGTGGCTGGACTCGAACCGCCACTGAGGGTCTGCCAGAAGCAGCGAGACGGCGATGAGAAAGGACGTCTTGCCAGAGCCGTTGGAGTCCTCACGAGGACCCACGCCGGACACGGCGACGAAGGTGTCGGGAATCACCGGCACCGCGTGCGTGGTCAGGCGGGCGATGTCGAAGGTCTGCACGGCGACGAGGTGTCTGGCGCCGACGATGCCGCGGTGCTCGGCCAGCGCCGCAAGCGTCTCCTCGCCCAGCCCCTCGTCCTCCCACTCCGCGTTCACCGCGCCTCCAGCTCTTCCCGGCCCTGTGTGCAGCTCGTGGTCTGCGCACGGCGCCGCCTGATCGACTCAGCCAACGCACCCGTCGGCTCGGCCAGCAGCACGAGCTGCTCGAACAACGCCGTCTGCACGGCGGGAGTCAGCCGCAGAAACTGCGGGCCGAGCACCACTCCCGATCCCGCGGAACGGCGCACCAGATCAGCCCCCATCAGACGGCTGAGCGCCGCATCCACGACACCGTCCGCCACCGAGGACTGCTTCAGATGCTCTCTGCTCACCGGTATGCCCTGGGTCCACAAAGTCTGCGGCAGGACACGGCCCTCCGACCGTGGGACCGCGACACTGAGCAGCATCACCAGGGTGAGCACGGCCCGGTCCTCCCGGGGGAGGACACCGATGCCCTCGACCGCCAGCCGCTGCCGCACCGTGTCCTCATAGCCCGACAAATAGCCGTCAGCCACCGCCAGCAGGGCACGCCCCGACGCGGCCAAGACCTCCTCCACCACCATCCGCAGTGCAGTCTCCGCCAAGGCCCGGAAACGGCCCGCCGGTACCGGCAGCCGGGCGGTCTCCACCGCGCACACCGCTGCCCGCACGTCCGCCCTGCGGTGCTCCGACAGCGCCTGCAGCAGTACTGCTTCCACGTCCTACTCGCTCTCCACCCCAGGCAGACACGTATAGCCGCGCCGCAGTTCGTCGATGTCACGCTCGGCCCACGCGGCCACCAGCGGCCCCAGACGCACCATCCCGTTGCCCCTATCCGCGGACAAATAGCCGAATGCACGCAGCATCCGCAGCGCATACCGGTACGGCGCCGCCTGCCTGGCCGGCCCGACATCTTCCGGCATCAAGCCGTCCGCAGGAGCCGCAGCCGCGAGCACGTCCTCCTCTGTGACCGCCTCTCCCGGATAGAGACGCTGCTGCGGATCCGGCCAACACAGGCGCAGTGCCGCTCCCAGGACCAGCAACTGCGTGGGGGTCGCCGCCCGGTGCGTCTCGGCATCCCAGGTGATCCCGCTGACCGGTTCCACATCGAGGGCCCAGCGGACGATGACACCGCGCCCGCCGTCCGGCAGCCGGACCGGTACCAAGCGCCGCTCGACCATCTCGGCAGCGTCCTCGAGCAGGGCCCGGTCGCCAACTCCGGCCAGGCTGGCGAACACCCGAGAGGCACGCGCCCGCGCCAGCAGATAAGCAGCCTCGTTCACGCCGGGTCCTCCTGCGCCCAGGACGCCTCGCCCCCGGCCTGCGACACGTCGTCGGGGACGCGATACAGCACCAGGGGAGAGGCGTAGCTGACGGGGCCGTCCGAGCTCACGAGGACGCTGTGGCCGACATCCACGAAGAAGGGGACGGCGGGGTCCGCCGACGCCTGCAGCAGGTCGACCACAGCGATGATCGCGGACCGCCACGGCCACGCGCGCAGCACGTCCGTCGGGTCGGCCTCCTGCCGGCCTTGGAGGTGCTGCTCGGCCGCCGCCGCCCGTCGCCTGCGCATCTGCTGCACCCTGCGGCGGGCCATCTCCACCGGGTCGGGGCCGGGAGGCAGAGCCGCAGGACGCTCCGGACGCCTGCGGGGCGGCGGGGGCCGCCGCTCCTGCGCCGCGATCAGCACTTGGGCGGTCGTGATCTCCGCGCCAGCCGGATCGAAGACCACGCCGGCGAACACGTCCGCCAGCGCGTCCACCGAAGCGCTCCGGGCGGCCGAGACATACTGCTCGGGCAGCAGCATGCTGAAGTCCCGCCGCGCACGAGCCTGTTGAAGCAGCCGGTCAAAGAACTCCTCCACCGCAGCCGAATAGCGCAGAGCTTCGTCGATCAACCGGGTACTGGACGCCCGCAGTGCGGGGAAGCGGCTGCTGACCGCATCGACGAGCAGGTGCGCATGGTCGAGGAGCGGAGCCCCGGACCGATGGTGGTGGCGCTCCTTCTCGAGCTCCTCGATGGTCTTGGAGTGCACAAGTTCCAGCAGGTGGCCTGTGTGGATCGCCAGACTACGCCGCGCCCGCAGCAGTCTGGCCGCGAGCTGCTGCTCGCTCAATAGCCCCTTCTGGAGGTCGTCCCGAGCCCGATCCAGCAGCGTCATAATCTCCTCGACGCCGCCGGCCTCCGTCAGTCGTTCGAAAACCAGCAGAGCCGCGGCGCTGGTCGGGTTGAAGACATAACGCCCTTCATACGCCTTTCCGCGACGCTGCCTGAGCAGACCTAACCCCGTGAAGACCTTGAACCGACTGTTGAACACTTCCTCCGGCACCAACGGCACGCATGCCGCCGCGATCTCCGACCGGGTCAGGCCCCTGTCAGAAGCCAGATCGCCGAAGGCGTCATGAATCGCCTCGGCAAGCCGCAGCGACAGGGGATCCTCTGTCACCGCAGCCACGTCGGCGGCCACGGGAGCCATGAACGGCCGTACGTGCTCCATCGACACGCCACCGTCGGGTGCCACCACATCGGCGAACAGATCACCCTGCTCGCCCCCGCTCATTCTTGTAGGCAAGACACCCCCCTGAGCATGACCCCACCCAGCCCTCGCTCCAGGAAGATAGAACCTATCCGCTGACAGGATTCACCGCTGCCGCATTCCCAACTTCCCTCGCTTCAGTGAGGGACGGCACAAATAGCACAACTCCGCCGCCCTGAGCGGCAAGCCGGGCCGGCACACATTGACGGCGCCGGCGGACGCCCGCCGCCGAGCCACGCCTACAGAGGACGTCGTCCCGTACGGCTCTGCCACGCACTGCGAGCGTCTTCGAGTGTGACAGGCACCTCCACATGCCGACTCTCAGGCTGTTGAGCCGAGACCCAACCAGCACGGGGAACAGCGCACCGTTGGAATGACGCGCCCCGCCAGCTAGTGCCTCGTCCGACCGCGGCGCGGTGCCCACGACGAGATCATCGAAGTAGCTCGAGATGTCCGCCGGGACCCGAACCGGCGCACCGCCAAGTCACCTGTCAAGGAGGCCCATTGACCCAAGACCAGGAAACCTGCCTCTGCCCCACCCCCTGGCCCCGCCTGATCACCGTCATCGAGCAGCACGAGTACACCGCCACCCCCGCCCCCACGCACAGTCCCGCCTCCGCGCTCTACCTCGCCCACTGCGCCGTATGCGGGACCGCCCTACACGCGCCTCTGGAGACGGGTGCGTGCCCCGACCCATACCCCTCGGGGCAGCGGCACGTTCCAGTCCGGGCCGCCGGCATCAGCGAGAGACCACGCGGAGAGCCTTCAGAGAAGGTATGAGCGCGAGATCCGGATTCACCAAAAGTTCTCGACTAAGGAAGCACCGCCCGTGCCCCTGTTGCTGCCAGCCATTGGGCCGCGAAGCGGGCCAGGACTCGAAGGCGAAGCCGGAGAGGCCCAGGGCAGGGAAGCGCAGCGCCCCTGCCCCGTGTTGTTGGAGCGAAGCGGAGACAACACAACTCGGCGAAGCCGAGCCCCCGGTCCGCAACGCGGACCGGCCTCACTTTCCCAACTCACAACGCGAAGCGTTGTGTTGTTCAACACCCCCGCGAAGCGGGGGTGTTCGCTGGGAAGCTGCGCAGCAGCTTCTTACCCGCTCCGCGGG
>NZ_JAQYXC010000155.1:0-43494 GCF_036322365.1 Streptomyces sp. SP18CS02 | reverse complement strand
CGTCCTGGAGGGAGATCCAGACGCCGTCGTCGTGGCAGCCGACGATGTCGAGCCTGCCGTCGCCGGTGGTGTCGGCGAGGAAGCGGGGGTGCTTGTCGGCAAGCCACCCGCCCGCCTCCTCCCCATGGCCGAACGCCCTCAGGACCGCTTCGCCGCTCGCGGGCGTGAACGTCCCGTTCTCGTCGGGGCGGGCCAGCCGGACGCCGTCGGCGCCGAGCACGACGATGTCGGGCCGGCCTTCGCCGGTGGTGTCCACGAGGGTCCACAGGTCCTTGGGGTTCGGAGAGGGTGTGGGCGGGTGCAGGACGCGCTCGTCGTCGTCGAACGTGCCGTCGCCTCGGCTGGCCGAGGTCACAGCTCCCTTCGCGGGTTTGAGGCCTACGATGTCCGCTCGGCCTGCTCCCGTGGTGTCGGCGAGGAAGCGCTCGCCCAGGCCCGCCCACCACACCGGTTGCCCGCTGGGGCGGCGGCCGACTCCGGTGCTCTTCCACCCGCCGGCGTCCTGGTCGCTGCCGAACTGTTCGAGGACCAGCAGCATGTTGCTGAAGGAAGGCGTGGCTCCGGGGGCCGGGCGCAGCGCGGTCGAATCGGCCAGTCGCCAGGAGCGGCGGCCGTTCCAGTGGTCCAGCAGTGCCCAGCGCAGTACGGGGTCGCTGATGCGTTCGGGCTCGGCCGGGACGAGCTGCCAGTGCTGGCTCGGCGCGGCCTCGTCGTACTCGCGCAGGACGATGCGGGTCTCGTCCTGGTCGGCGTCGGCGAGGTCGAGAACGGCGTTGTCGGTCGTGCCCTCGATGAAGTACAGGCCTGCTTCGCCGTCGACGGGGACGAGGTGCCACTGCTGGCTCTGCCTGCCGGCAGCAGCCGTGGCCTGGCGGACGGCGCGGTCCGCGGTGGCGGGGTCGTCGAGGACCGCGCCGCTGTCCGTGTTGCGGATCACGTACGCGTGGTCGTCCTGCGCGGGCAGGAACTGCCAGTGGTGCGGGCTCGGTCCGCCGTCGGGGAAGTCGCGCACGACGAGCGCCCCGTCCGCGCCCGGCTCGGCCGGGGCGCCCAGGGCTTTGCCGGTGGCGGCGTTGACGATCTGCAGCTTCAGTTCTTCCGTGGGCACGGGCATGGTGCGGCCTCTTCAAGGCGGTAGGGGCGTTGGCTCGGGACGGATACGGCACGGCGGCCGCCGGTCACGTGAAGACGTGGTGGTAGGGGACGTTCCACTCGCTGGGCAGTCGCGGGTAGAACGTGTTGATGACCGTGCCGGTGAAGTCCCCGCCCCAGTTGTAGGTGAGCCGCACCTCGCTGTTGGGCGTCACCGCGTAGTCCTTGAACCCGAGGATGGTGTCGGGGTGGGTGATGGGCACGAAGGTGATTCCGCCCCACGGTGTCACCGTGACGACCCAGAGCTGGGTGTCCTCGGGCGCGCCGTTCTTCCCCCGCCACTTGTCTGCGACCTTGTCGGGCAGGCCGACCTGGACGGTGTCGGCCGTGGTCTTGGGGGCGTCCTGGTGCACGGTCATGCGTCGGCGCTTCGGCTTGGGCGTGCCGTCGTCGCCGCGTCCGGCGTCGGCGGCGCCCGTGCCGGGAGGTTCGGGCGTCACCTGGCCGGCGGCGCTTTCGAGGAAGTACAGCGGCCGCTGCCCGAAGAAGCCGGCTGGGGTGATGTACCAGAGGTGGCCCTGTGCCTCCTTGGTCGCCGGATCGAGTGCGGTGGCCAGCTGGACCCCCTTGTCGTGGCTCTCCTCCCTCAGCTCGGCGGGCCGCAGATAACCGCCGTTGAAGGCGTGCACCAGCATGACCGGCCGGTTCTCCACCAGCGCGGCCACGATCGCGTTGTCGTAGCTGTTCACCGCCACCGGCCCGCCGACCACCAAATTCGACATCGTCGTGCGTTCCTGGGTGTACATAGTGGAAACCTCACCTGTTCCGAATAGAAGGGGAGAACAACGCATCGATCCCTGCCTCGAACCCTTTATAAAGCGTCCCGTCGCGCGATACGGCAAGGATCCCGATCGCTTTCATCGGGAAGGCACTTGGAACAAAGCAGACGGCTGGGCCAACGGCATCGTTCACAGCAACATCCGAGTTCACGGTACCCATTGGCAGAGCTCTGCAAAAGTCATCGATCGGGTGACGCAGGAGAAGAAAGGTCACTCCATCAACGTTTCGGAAGTAACTGCCGAAAATCGGTCACTCGATGGAGTGTGACACTCCGGTTCCTCTTTCAGGGTGCCTATGGGGACGATAATTTCGCTTGCTGGAACATGTGCAGATCTCTGTTCGCCTTTCACCGGGCACGGTTCGGACGAAATTCAGTCGAGGACGGGTAGATGCCTTCCAACGCGTACAGCCTGGTACCGGCCAGGCGTCAGCCGCTGACGAAGAAGAACGTGCGGGAACTCAACATCGAGCAGACCTGGCAGGCGATCCTGGATCACCCCAACCTGGTCTACGTCGACGACTACGGTGTCCAGCACAAACCCGTCGGGTTCTCCCTGAACAAGACGAGGTTCGGCTCCTTCCCCGGAACCGCGTTCGACCTGGGCTGGCTCGCCTACATGAACCTCGGGGAGCCGCTGATCGAGGTACGCGGCGACATCGCCCAGCCTCCGCCCGACACCTTCTCCTCACGCGACTACGTCAACCGCAGCCAGTCGGAAATGACGTTCACCGACTCGGTCGACTTCACCGTCTCTAACGGGGTCACGTGGTCGCTGCACGGGGACGCCAAGCTCACCTTTGGCGGCAGCGTCGGCGCGTCCCTGCAGCTGCAGCTGCAGAACCAGCTCCGGCTGGACCTGCAGTCGCAGCTCGCGGCGTCGTGCCAGAACGGCATGGCGAACAAGAACGCGAACACGATCACCAACAAGAACAGCAAGGACAGCGTCGGCGTCGACAACGCCAACACCACCGAGACGTCCGCGAGCAGCTCCGCGACGAACTCCGCCTCGACCGGGATGACCAGCTCGGTGGGGTTCACGACGAGCGGCAGCGCCACCGGCAACGCCTCGCTCAACGCCCAGCTCGCCCTGGGCATCGCGGCCACCGTCGGCGGCTCGCTGAACACCAGCTGGGCCTCGAAGTCGCAGATCTCCGGCAAGGTACCGCCGAACTCCCGCGTGCAGACCATCGTCTCGCAGCGGCGCACCCGCAAGCAGTACTCCTACGAGATCCCGGTGACCTTCTCCGGGCTGATCGCGGTGCAGTACGCCGTGCGGGCACCCGTCCTGTCCCCCCCGCAGTCCGGGGACTATCCAGGCCTGGAGAAGGTGGTCGCCCGCGACATCGCCGACATCGACCTGGCGCCCGGCGGCTTCCGCATGAAAGGGCTGGCCGAGGTCGTCTCCGCCCTGGAGGTCCACCACACAATGCTCGACGGCGAGGCCCTGGCCGTCAGCGAGCAGACACTGCACAAGCTGCCCTGACCCCGCGCGGCGCCGCCGCCACGACGACGACCAGAGGTGACGACCATGGTGTTCGACAACATCTTCAACTCCGCCGGCAGGGGCGCGGGGCTCTTTTCCGTGACCACCGACAGCACCAAGCCCCGCCCGGGCGAGGGCGTCGACTTCGAGGACTCCGACGACGACACGTACGACGACACCAACCCCAGCCTGTTCAACAACGCGATCCACGGCGCCTCCTCCCGCGCGAAGATCGTCCAGGAAACCTGTCCCGAGGCACGGGCGGTCCTGGGTTTCCTCGGCTCCTTCATCCAGACCACCCAGGCCTCCGCGGGCGCACAGGCCCAGTACGCCCAGGATCCCGGCTCGGTGGCCCAGGCGGCCTCCGCCGGCATGCAGGACGCGAGCACGACGGTGACCGAACACAGCGACCTCCAGAAGGACGAGGACCTGGAGAGCAGGCCGAAGAAGAGCGACTTCACCAAGCCCCCCAAGACTCCGCAGGCCCCCACGGCACCGGAAGCCCCCAAGGCACCCAAGGCAAGCGCTGAGAAACCGCCCAGTTCCCAGTAGGGCCCGTTGAGAGTGGCGAGGGGGCAGGGGCGAGACCGTCCCTGCCCCCCCGGACGTCATACGGGCAGCAGCTGCCACTGCCGTTCCCGGTGGTCGCCCTCCGCCCCGCCCTGCTTGATCGCCGCACGGGCGTTGGTGTCGACGCGCAGGAACAGACCGCTGTTACGGCTGGCGATCTCGTACACCGCCGGTGTGCCGTTCGCGGGGCCCACCGGGATCAGCCGCCAGTGCTGGTGGTGCGCGTCGCTGCCCTCGTAGGCGCGCTGCGCGAGAACGGCCCCGGCCGTCTCCTGGGCTCCGAGGACCTCCAGCACCTTGCCGCTGCGCACGTTCTCGATCCGGTACAGCACCTCACCGTCCTCCTGGGCCGCCACAACCAGCCGCCAGCGCTGGTGGTCCCTGGGGGCGGTGAGCCCTTGGTGGATCTCGGCCCCGTCCTTGAGGGACTCCCGGTGGACCCCCATCCGCAGCCTGCTGCGGACGTTGGCCCAGGAGACGACCGTGCCCGACTCGGGCAGCCCGGCCATCCGCGCCGACGGGATCTTCCGGATCCGGTGGTTGAGGATGTCGGCGATGTAGAGGGTGTCGGCACAGTCGATGGTGAGCCCGATAAGGTTGTTGAGCTGGGCCGAGGCTGCCGCATTGCCGTCACCGCCGAAGCCTGCGGTGCCCGTACCGGCAACGGTGTGCATCTTTCCGTCGGCCGTGACCATCCGAAGCCGGTGGTTGGCGGTGTCGGCGATGTACAGGGCACCCGTGCTGTCCAGTGCCAGCCCCATCGGCCTGTTCAGCCGGGCGGAAGCGGCCGGACCATTGTCACCGCTGAAGCCTGCGGTGCCCGTGCCGGCGGCCGTGCTGATCTTCCCATCCGTCGTAATCTTCCGTACCCGATGGTTGTAGGTGTCGGCGATGTAAAGGTTGTCCGCGTTGTCCGAGAGCAATCCGATCGGCTTGTTCAGCTGGGCGGAAGCGGCCGGACCGTTGTCACCGCTGAAGCCTGCGGTGCCCGTGCCGGCGGCCGTGCTGATCTTCCCATCCGTCGTGATTTTCCGCACTCGGTGATTATTGAAGTCCGCCACGTAGAGGATGCCGGTACTGTCCACCGCCACCGCGTAGGGGCCGTTCATCCGGGCGGCAGTGGCGGCGCCACCGTCACCGCTGAATCCTGCGGCACCCGTACCGGCGACCGTGCTGATCGTTCCATCGGCCGCGACCTTCCGAACCCGATGGTTTTCGCTGTCGGCGATGTAGAGAGTGTCAGTGCTGTCCACCGCTACCCCGCGGGGCATGTTCAGTTGGGCCGAGGCGGCAGGGCCGTTGTCACCCCGGTAGCCCGCGACGCCGGTACCCGCGACCGTGCTGATCTTCCCGTCCGTCGTGATCCTGCGGACCCGGTGGTTGTTACGGTCGGAGAAGTAGAGGGTGCCGGTGCTGTCCATCGCAAACTCGTACGGATAGCTCACCTGCGCCGAAACAGCGGGCCCGTTGTCCCCTGCGAATCCGGCGATCCCGGTCCCCACGACCGTGGTGATCACAGAGGCGGAGCGCTCGCCCTCCGCGGCTTCCGTTCGGGCAGTGCTCATCGTCATTCCTTCACCGTTCACCGGCCGCCTGCCACAGACAGCCGTCAGTTGATTCCATCCAGCCGCCGCCGTACGGGACGTCGCCGAGAGTCTCCGGGCGGTCGGAGACCTACTCGTCGCGCGACCGCTTCGCCGGCGACGGGCGCGCAGAACTCGGACGCCCCCTCAGCGGACTCCATCCAGGCCCCGTCGGACGCTCACGGTGCGCGCTTTCTGCGGGCCCGGTCGGGGCCATGCCCCCTCGCCTGAGTTCTGCCGGCTGCCCTGTGGCAGCCGACGGCAGCATGTCCACGTACAGACGGGTAATTCCGCATTCATTCCGATGAGTGATCAGCATTCAGCCACTCGCCCCGCACCCCGCTGCCCGGGCGCCGCAACGTTTCCCCAGCCCCTTCAGCGGCGGATCGCCGGCCCGTTTACGGCCTGATAGCGATCAAGGCCCTCCACCGCCCTGCCGTCTCCTGCACGGCGGGCCATGGAGATGTGGGCAGGGCGGCCGCAACGAAGATGCCGGCGAATGGATTCACCGGCCGAGCAAGGCCACCTCGATCTCACCCAAGGCCGGACGGTCTGGGCCCGACGGTGGTCAACCGATAGGGCACTCACTCCACTCGGCTGAATCTCACGTAGTGCAGGCCGGGCGGAGGCTGCGCGTGGTGAGGATGATCGTTATGAGTGCTGAGACGACCCGCCACGTGGTGCTCGTGCGTCACGCCAAGGCCGAGTCCAACGACGTAGATGATCACGAACACCCGCTCGCGGAACACGGCCGTAAGCAGGCGCCTGATGCCGGCCGGTGGATCGCCGGCTCCGGTGTGCCTCTCGACCTGGCACTGTGCTCGACTGCCGGACGCTGCCGCGAAACCTGGAAGCTCATCGCAGATGAGCTGTCGCAGCGGCCCAGAGCGGTATACGAAGAGCGCCTTTACGAGGCATCATTGGGTGAGCTGATCGGCCTTTTGAACGAGGTCGACGACCAGGTTGGCGGCGTAGCGGTCATCGGGCACAACCCCGGACTCCACAGTCTCGCCGACGCCCTGACCGCAGAGGCAGAGGGCGATCTGCTGGCGCAGATGAACCGCAGTGGCCTTCCTACGGCCGCCGTCGCCGTTCTCACCTTCACCGGCTCCTGGAAAGACGTCGAGCACGGTGTCGGAAAGCTGACCGCCTACTGGACCCCGCACGCCTGACAGACCCCACGCCGACAGCACGGGCTGAACGCCGAGACTTCCCGTCGACGCTCAACCCATCAGAGCCGGTAAGGCAGCTTGTGGCTGATGCGGATCCCGGGCTTTCAAGAGGCCCGGGGTCCGGGCACGGCGCAAGAAGGCGATCAAAGGCTGTCCGGGGCGGCCTGGGGGACTGTCACCGGCCTTGCCCGGTCGATGCCCAGTTCCCGAATGCGTCGAGCTGTTCCCGGGTGAGTTTGTCCCGGCGGGACTTGGTGTTCGAAATCCATACGCCGAGCTTGACGGTCACCGGTTCCGTCTCGCCGTCGACCGCGATCGGCTCACCGTGGCCACGTGGCACCGCCCGTTGGGGGCCTTCCCGTCCGACCCACTGTGTGAGGGCTGCCAGGCCCCGCGCGAAGGCCTGCTGTGCCTCGCTCGGGCTCTTCGTCGTGCGGGCGGCTGCCGGGGGAGGGGCCTGGTCGGGCTGTACGCCCAGCGCGGTCAGCCGTTCCTGCTGCTCGGTCGAAAGCCGGGCCCAGGTGCCGGGGTTCTTCTGCCGCTGAAGCCACCGACCGATGTCATCGCCTTCGAACAGCGCTCCGGGTGCGATGGCCGGCAGAACCCCGTCAGGTTCGTCGGTGGCGAGGTCGGCGAGGACGCGGTAATGGCGCTGCCAGTTGAGCGGCCAGGGGCAGTTCCAGTCCGGGTCGATCGCGGTCAGCTGCTTCGCGCGCACGGCGGCCCACTCCGCGTCCTTGCCCAGGCCGCCCTTGCGCCGGAGGTTGGCCATCTGCTGTCCGACCGGCACCATCGCCTCGCTCTCGCCCCAGACCGCGTCCTGGCGGGTGTACCCCGAGGCCACGACCGGAGCCGCCGCCGCGCCGGACGCTCCGCAGGCACCGGTGAAGACGCGCGAGATGGGATCGGCCGGCTTCCACCAGGCGCTCGCCGCGCACCAGGCCGTCGTGCCCCCCGAGCCGCGTCGACCCGTCGATCACGGAGGCGGTGGAGCGGCAGACGCGGGCAATACGAGCGCTCAGCCGCCGGGCGTTCCCCGGTCCGGAGCAGAAGGCCGACGACCAGCCGGCACCGATCGAGCAGGCCCGTCTCCCGCGCCGCCGCGGTGCACCGGGCCCGTGCGGAGCGGGCGGCGAGGGAGGCCGGGACGGCGGCCGCGGTGACGCCCCAGCGTGCCCCGCTGCTGTGGCCGTCAGCCTGAAACGCCGCCTCACCCCCAAGAGGGGCTGTACGGTATTTGTACGGTAGAAGTACGCTGATTTTACGCTTTATGGGGTGGAGTGTGGATGAGGAGGTGCTCCATGTCCGAGTTGTTCGACGCGGTCGACGCGCTGGTCGCGTCCCGCGCTCCGCTGCCGCCGGCGGAGGAGCGCAAGCGGCTGCGGGTCGCGCACGGCCTGACGCTGGATGACGTCGCTGGCGCGCTGAAGGTGCGCCGGGCCACGGTGTCGGCCTGGGAGTCGACGAAGAAGGCGACCGAGCCGCGCGGACCCGAGCGTGAGGCGTACGCGCGGCTGCTCACGCAGCTCGGGGAGCTCTACCCCGCCCCGGTGCCCGCCACGTTCACCGGCGCCCTTACCTCGGCCGAAGCGCCGACTCTGTCCACAGGCCCGGCCCCCGAGGCTGCGCCCATGACTGCAACCTAGACCCCCCAGACCGCCGCCCCGGCCCCCGTCGCCGCTGCTCCGGCCGCCGCGTCCCGCCCGGCGCGCACCACCAGGACATCGTCGATGTCGCGCCGCCCGGGTGCGAAGAAGGCGGCACCGGCCGGGACCCCGGCGGGCGGAACCGATCCGCGGTTCGAGAACGGCCCGCTGGCGGTCGTCGACGCCGAGGACGGGCAGGTGCTGGCGTACTGCACCGGCGGCCTGGTCCTGGACGTGCCCGCCAAGAGCGTCCCGGCCCTGGTCGACTGGACGCTGCGCGCGAGGCCAAGCTGGGTGCGCCGAAGCTGTCGGGGCCGGGCAAGGATGCTGACCCGCTGCTCCTGCTCACCGAGGCCGCGCTGGAGCGCTACGGCCTGCCCGTCACGCTGACGGAGGAGGAGAAGCACGCCGGGCGGATCCCGGAGGGCCACAAGGTCATCAAGCAGCTGGCCCGCGCGGAGTGGAAGCTGACGAAGCGTGGGTTCGGGTCGTGGGCGCGGATCTACCGCCCCGCGACCGGTTCGGAGCGGGCCTGTGTGCAGCTGTGCATCCCGTCGTGGGGGGGCGCTGGACACCCGGCACTGGGGCGAGGCCGGGCAGCTCCCGCCGGCTGAGCTCGCCCGCGTCCTGGGCGTGTACGCCTCCCGGGTGATGACGCCGCGCGGCTCGACCGCCGTGACCGGCCTGGAGCTGATGACCGCGCTGCGCCCGCCGACCCGGGCCTCCGAGCCGGACGCCGACGGCAAGCGGCACTCCGAGCACAACCCCGGCTCGCTGGGCAAGGACGCCATCGACCCGATGCACTGGCCGCCGTGCGAGGTCCCCGACGGCCACCCCGTCCTCAAGGACCTGCCCCGGTTCCACGTGCGCGCCCCGGCGAGAAACTGTTCGAGGAGGCGTACGACTGGGCACGGCCGATGACCGATGCCGAGTGCACCCTGCGCCACCTGGTCGGCATCGATGTGAACATGGCCTTCGCCGCCGGCGCCAACGGCCTGAACGTCGGCCTCGGCGAGGCGACGCACGTCAAGGCCCCCGCGTTCGATCCGAAACTGCCCGGCTCCTGGCTGGTCGACCTCTCCCACGTCGACCTGTCCCGCGTGAAGGCCGCCAAGGACAAGTGGGCGGACCTGGACGGCAGCCTGCTGCCCAGCCCGTTCACGCCGAAGGGCGAGCGCCCGACCGGCCCGGCCTGGTACGCGACGCCCACCGTCGCCTACGCCCAGGAGCTCGGCTACGACGTCACGCCGCTCGAGGCTTACGTCCGCTACGAGAACGGCCGCTACCTGGACGGCTGGTACCAGCGGCTCCGTGACGCCTACCTCGCCACGATGGCCGACCTCGGCGTCGACGCCGACCTCGCCCCGGCTGACTTCCTCGCCGCGATGGACGGCTACAAGGCCCGGGACCCAGAGCTGGCGATCGTCGTCTCGGCGGTCAAGGCGACGGTGAAGGGCGGCCCGGGCAAGCTGTGCGAGCGCCCGCGCGGGGAGGGCTGGCGGCCCGGCGAGCCGTGGCGGGCCCTGTCCCGCCCGACGTGGCGGCCGGACTTCCGTGCGGCGGTCATCTCCCGCACCCGGATCAACCTGCACCGCAAGATCGTGAAGCACGCGGCGTTCACGGGGCTACTCGATCGCGGTCCTGTCCGACTGCGTCGTCTATGCCGCAGGCGGGCCCTCGCCGCTGGACTTCCTGCCCTACCGGGAGGGCAAGCCGCTGCCCGGCGGCTTCAAGCTCGGCATCAACCCCGGCTTTGTGAAGTGGGAAAGCACGCAGGACGTCCTGTGGGGCGAGGAAGTGCGGGAGCGGTTGAACGCGCCGGAACTCAACCTGGCCCGGTACATCAAGGACGGCAACGTCACCGACGTCGACAACGGAGAGTGGGAGTAGGCGATGAGCCTGTTCGGGGACGGCCTGGAGGCCGCGGTGCAGAAGGCGTTCACCCGCCCGGCACCCAAGAGCGCGGGCGCGCAGATGCGGTACTACGAGCGTTTGTTTTGGCGAGTTAGCGCTCGGTCTGGCGAGTTGAGCCCTTCGCATCCAGGGTGCGGGCGGGTGGACGGCCCCGGGAGTGAGGGTGCCACCGTGCTCAGCGGCTGGCCCGACGGGTACTGGTCTCTGTTGTCCAGAGTTGGCTGAGATGACAACTGGCCTCGGCCTGGGGTACCGACCGGCGCCGCCGCTGGATCGGGTGTGAGGCGACCAGTCGTGGGCCCCCGAGCCGACTGCCGCTTCGAGATTCTCGGCCTGCTGTCCACGAGGCCCCGGCCGCCTGGAAGGGAAAGCGGTACCCGCCGACGTTCACGACCTACCCACGGCCACGAAGGCCGAGGGGCAGTCCGCGAAGCAGAGGGCGGGTGCCGAGTAGAACCGGCCCGGCCCGGAAGTCGATCCGCAGCGCCTTCGGCGCCGCGCGCCGGGGCCGGCCGGGCCGGGGGTGGACTACGAGATGCGGCCCAGGTTTTCGATCAGCGCGGTGTACTCGCCGGAGTTGTCACCGTAGGTTCCGGGCTTGTCGTTGTAGGCGACGCTCACCTCGCCGTCCTCCTGTGCGACGAAGGTCTGCAGGGAGCCGACAGTCAGCCACGGACCCGAAGCGATGCGGGCGATCAGCATACCCACCGGCGCTCCCTTGAGGACGACATCCGGCTGCATGTACGCCCCGCTATAGTTGCCGCCGTTGTACCGGGTTCCGTCGGGGTACGTGGTGTGTTCCCCGTGGTTGTAGGACGCCCGTCCGCTGCCGGAGACGATGACGGCCTCGCCGCGCTGGACCGTCACGCCGGACTTCACCCCACCCTCGGTCTTGGCCGGAACCGTCACGACGTTGAAGTTACTCATACTGACCCACCTCCTGGTGGTTACGTTCTGCAACAAAGGCAACGCTATGTTGCAGAACGCTTTGAGTCAATTACGAAACGTGACGAGTCTGGTGGTCCAGACCACGGCGGCCGCACCTTTCGGCTGACACCTCGCCCGCAGAAACGCTTACCCAGAGCTTCCGGCTCGGATCTGCTGCACTGGGCCCCGAGGCAGCTCCGGCCAGATGTGGCCGTACTGAGCGCTCCAGGCCCTGGCCGGGGCCCGCGCTCAACCCGCCACATCAAGTGCTCAGTCACACCGGACCGACACGGTCCGGGGCTCGCCCGCGCATCCGCAGAGGGCCGATTGCCGCCAGGGCCTGGCCTTTTACCGCGTGGCCCGGCCACACAGGGTGGTCAACCGATGGTCAGGGGTGGTGCGGCGCTTGTTCGTGCGGGCTCGGAGGGCGGAAAAGGCCGACGAAACATCCGGACAGGTGGTCTTCGGATGTCGTCACACCCGGATGGGCTACGCCGAGTGGGCCGGCGGGCACCGCGGCGATACGAAGGGGAGTTGGAAGGGCCAAGGCGCGCGAAGCGGACCACGGCGCCCTCGAAGTTCGCGAAGGAGCGGTCATGACGACGGTGGAAAAGGGGCCGCAGGGCCCCACCGAGGAGATGATTTCGGCCGGGAAAGGTCAGGGCCCGTCCGCGTCGCCGGGGGTGCTGGCGCCCGCGCCGGGAACGGTGGGGGAGCAGGACAAGGACGCCGAGTTTGCGCAGGAGATGGCGAAGGAGTCCATTGTCACGCTCGTCGGCATGGTCCCCTATGTCGGTCCGGTGCTGGGGCTCTATGCCTCGGCGATGATGAAGCTGTTCTGGCCCTCGGAGGGGCCGGATGTGTGGGCGGACATTCGCGATCGCGTCGAGAAGGCGATCCGGGAGAGCCTGGAGAACTTCTGGGTCAAGCTCGTCGGCTATGACCTGGACGACTGCAAGGGCAAGGTCCAGTACTACGTGAAGATGGCGAAGATCGCCAACTCCGGTAATGCGGAGGACAAGCGGCTGGCGCGCGCGGCGTACTTCGACGCCAAGTTCTTCCTCGAGAGCAAGTACAGGCGCTTCACCGACGATGACTTCGGGTGGAAGGCGCTGCACGTCTTCGCGCAGTACGCCAACCTGCACATCCTGCTGCTGCGTGACATCATCGCGAACGCCTCGTATCTGGACCTGGAGTCGGACGATCTGGACAAGGCGAAGAAGACGCTGGCGAAGGTGGCTGCGAAGACGGAGAAGTCCGGGGGGACGTGGAGCGGCGGAACCTACGCCTCGTATGTGATGAACACGTACGAGAAGGGCGTCAGGATCTGCTTCAACGACAAGGACTGGCCGCAGGTCTTCGACTACCAGCGGGTGATGCACACCGGTGCGATCGACTACGCACAGCGGCTGTGGCCGCTGCTGGCGGACCCGGGAACCCAGCCCAAGGAGGTCGAGCGGGACTACTACCTGTGGCAGGGCCCCTTCGGTACCACGATCGGGGGCTCGGGCGCTGACTTCCGGAAGTGGGTGTACGCGGAGCACAGTGACGGGACCCCGCACTGGATGTATCCGCTGCACAAGCCGAACCTGTACGAGAAGTGGGGCATCTACACCGCCCACGTCAGCGACTACCGCCGCCCGAGCGGTTTCCAGGGGAAGTATCCGAACAGCGAGGAGTGGGACTGGACGCAGGGCACCCGCGGTGACCGCTGGCACGAGCTGTACCCGGCGGGGAAGACCGGCCGCCCCCACAAGCTGTGGGTACACGCGGTCAGCCACCTGTACGTGACGTGCCTGTGCGTGGGCTGGCGAGACAAAACGGACAGCGGCTGGTACGGCACCGTCATGGCAGATGAGAACCAGCGGGTCGACCGGTACCAGATGACCGGATGGAGCATCGCCGCGTTCCGCGTGGACAGCCGGTACTGGACGGGTCACATGAACGCCCTCATGGTCGGGTTCCGGCCCGACAACCCGAAATGGATTCCCAAGGAGAAGCTCCCGCCGGTACCGGGCGAGCACTACAACCTCGTCAGCCCCGAGACCGGCCAGGCACTTGACCTCGCTCGGCTCTCCTTCGCCGACGGCGTGCCCGCCGCGGTGGCCGCCCCCGGAGACGGGCTGTCCCAGCAGTGGCGCCTCGTGCCCGCCGAGACCGCAGGCCACGACGGCGGCGAGGCATGGCGCCTGATCAACCGCTACAGCCACCGCGCCCTGACCACCAGCGACGGCAGGGCCGTCCAACGGGACCTTGACGGTGGCGGCACCGTGTGGACCCTGCTTCCCAATGGTGACCACACCTTCCGCCTCGAATCCGACGGCGTCGGCATCGACACCCTCCTCGGCGAAGACGCACTGCCGAACCGGTGGCTCCTGTACCCCAGCACTGACACCCCCCCCACCGCCACCGGCGGCACCCGCACCCGGCGTGTCCGCGCCGTACCCGACACCGTCGACGGCCGCAACGCCATCCGCGTCACCATTTCCAGCCCTCCTGCGGCCCCGCCCATCGACACCTGGGAACTCTCCCTGAACCTGCCCGCCGAAGCCGGCGACACCATCACCCTGGCCACCGCCCCCGCCAGGTGGCACAGCGACAGCCTCGTCACCGACGCGAGACTGGCCACGGCCGACCATGACGGCCGCGGCACGAACATCACCATCACCCCCGGTAGTCGGCCTGGCAGGCTCGGGGAAGGCGAAACCCTCACCCTCATTCTTCTCACCTCCACCACTGCCCAGGACATCGACCCCGCAGCGCTGATGCCCGACGACATCCGCCTCAACGGCGAACCACTGGCCCACGCCTGAAATCGCCCCAGCGCGGCAGCACGCTCTTTCGCACCCGGATGACGGCCCGGCAACGCATGTGACGTCCATGCCCGTTCACGCGGCCCGCCGACAGGGCGGGGCCGCGCCGTACGCCACCACCCCGCAGCGGCATCCTCCCCAGGTGCGAGGTCGTCGTAGCGGACCGTCGTCCTTGACGCCCCGTCCAGCGATCGCAAGGCATGAACGTGGCCTTCGAGGAAGGCTTCCGGTCCGCAGGAGGCGAACACGCGGTGGACAGCCCTGCCCGAATACGACAGTCCCAGTGGACCGTCGCGCTGTTCTTTGCCCCCTGACGGCCCACAGCACCGTTTGTCAACAAGCGTGCTCACTTGCCAATTCTGGTGCGTCGTCACAAGACGCCGACGATCGGCACGACCTGCGCGGGCGCCGGCCTCTGTCCACAGGCGGCCCATGGCCGACTGATCCCATGAGCGATCACGAGCAGCAACAGTCGGCCCCACGCCGCGGCAAGGTCCTGGAGGCCCTCGCACGGGCGGAGCGGAAGGTGTTCACCCGGCCCGCGCCGAAATCCGCAAAAGCCCAGGTGAAATTCCTTCTCACGCGGGCGAAGGGGTCGACGCAGGCCCTGGCGGGGCGTCTGGGCGTCTCGCACCGCACGGTGGAGCGCTACCGCGCCGAGACACTGACGACCCCGCAGAAGCGTTGCCGGACCGCCCTGGTGGAGGAGGCGGAATCCGAGTGGCAACCGCAGGTCAGAGCACAAGCGCGTCAACAGGCAGCCACCTCCAGCGGCATGATGATGGACGTGACGGCCCACTTCTGATTCACCTGCACGGGCAGCTCCGACGACGGCCGCGAGCGCCAGATCACCACGGACATCTCGCCCTACTGCGCGAAGCAGATCCTCGAGCTCCAGGAGGCCGGTGCGACGGAGGAGGACCTGCATCCGATCGTCGCCATCGGCGCGCTGGCCGAGCTGGTCGCCGAGGGCAAGGTGCGCCACATCGGACTCTAGGAGGCCGGGCCCGACACGATCCGCCGGGCGCACGCCGTGCATCCGGTGGCCGCGCTCCAGACCGAATACTCCCTGTGGACCCGCGACGTCCAGGCCGGGATCCTCCCGCTGCTGCGCCAACTCGGTATCGGATTCGTCCCGTACTCGCCGCTGGGCCACGGACTGCTGACCGGGCAGATCCGCACCGTCGACGACTTCGCCGACGACGACTGGCGCAAGACCAACCCGCGGTTCACCGGCGAGAACTTCCAGCGCCACCTGCGCATCGTCGACGAAGTACAGGCCATCGGTGCCGAGATCGGTGCCACCTCGGCACAGACCGCGCTGGCGTGGCTGCTGACCCGCGGCGACGACATCGCCCCCATCCCCGGCACTCGGCGGGTCTCGCGCGTCGAAGAGAACACCGCCGCCGACGCCATCGAACTCAGCGCCGCTCAGCTCGACCGCCTGAACAATCTCACGCCGGCCGCCGGCGAACGCCACGACGAGGCGAATATGGCCAGCATCGACCGCTGACCGCCGGGGCTACCGGCCGACGGCGGTCACGCGACCGCGCTGCCGGACGCGAAGAAGCAGACACCCACGACGAGATCGCCATACGCGATCACCGGGGGCGCGACCCCTTCTTCGCCGAGGCCGACAGCGCCAAGACCACAGCACGGACTTCGCCCCTGCCCGGCTCAACCCCTGCGCTCGCCGAGCGCGGGAGAAGGACTGACACCCCGGCGAATCCCTGACCCGTCACACCCGGCCAACCCGCACGCAATCACCGATCACTGAAATGGATCCTCATCATGTCCAAGGTTCTCCTCGTCACATAGGCCACCCCGATCTGTCCCGGTCGAAGGCCAACGCGGCGCTCGTGGACGCCGTCCGCGAGCTGACCCATGTCACCGTGCACGACCTCTACGCCACGTACCCCGACTTCCAGATCGACGTCGAAGCCGAGCAGGCGCTGCTGGCCGAGCACGACGTGATCGTCTTCCAGCGCCCGGTGTTCTGGTACAACACCACCCCTCTGTTCAAGCAGTGGCAGGACAAGGTCTTCACCCTTGGCCGGGCCTTCACCATGGACGGCTCGCCCTCTCAGCTGGCCGACAAGAAAGCCGTCGTCACCGTCACCGCCGGGGTCCCCGCCGAGCACTACACCCCCGAAGGCGCGAACAAGACCACCCTGGAGGCCCTCCTCAGCAGCTGGCACGCGACCCTGCGGCTGTGCCAGTTCGACACCCAGCCGATGGTCAAGCTGTACGGCACCGCCTTCGGCCTCTCCGACGCGGACCTGACCACCGCCGCCAAGGAGGACAACGAACTGCTCGCCTCTTTCGCCGCCTGACCGGCTCGCACGACAACAGCGGCCCTCTTCGATCGCGACGTCCTACAGGTCTTCGGTCACTCTTCGCCGGATCGGCGGCAAGCGACCGGAGACCTGTACTCGGCGATCATCCGCGCCGCGGAGACCTACGAGGAACTCGCGGCTCGCTGGCCGACCGTATTCGCGAAGGATCTCGAAGTCCCCTCTCATAACCATTCGATACAGACAGAGACCGTTAAGGCGAGGAGTCACCGTCCACTCTTGCCGAATCGCGCAATCGCCTTCAGGATCGCGTCCCGCATGGCGGGGCTGCCCGTGTGTCCGGAGTTTTCGATAACTGTCAGCTCCGCGTCTGGCCACGCTTTGGACAACTCCCATGCGGTCTTCAGCGGGCTGCCCACGTCGAGCCGGCCGTGGATCAGCTCCGCCGGGATCCCAGCCAGCCGGTCCGCGTCACGCAGCAGTTGTCCGTCCTCCAACCATGCGTCGTTGGCGAAGTAGTGCGCGCAGATCCGGACGAAGGCCATCAGCGCGTCGTCGAGCTTGTCGCTGTATGCGCCGGGCTTGCCGAGTGCCTCGTGGGCGATGACGGCGTCCTCCCAAGCACACCAGTCCCGCGCGGCCTTGACCCGGACGGCCTCGTCCGGGCTGTTCATCAGCCGGTTGTAGGCGGCCACGAGATTGCCGCCTCGGTCTGCCTCCGGCAGTGCGTCGCGAAACGCTTCCCAGGGGCCGGGCAGCAGGCGTCCGACGCCGTGGTAGAGCCAATCGGTCTCCTCGGGCCTGGTCATGGTGACGCCGGCGATGACGATCTCGGAGACCCGGGCGGGGTAGCGCTCGGCATAGGCGAGAATCAGCGTCGAGCCCCAGGAGCCGCCGTAGAGGAGCCAGCGCTCGATGCCCAGGTGCTCGCGTAGACGCTCCATGTCGGCGAGCAGGTGCTCGGTGGTGTTGTGCTCGAGGCAGACAGCCGGGTCGGAGGCGTGGGGCTGGCTCTCACCGCAGCCGCGCTGATCAAACAGGACGATCCGGTAGACCTCGGGGTCGAATAGCTTGCGGCTGTCGCGGCGGCCCCCGCTGCCGGGACCGCCGTGCACGCACAGGGCCGCCTTCCCCTTGGGGTTGCCACTCGTCTCCCAGTAGATCCGGTTGCCGTCACCGACGTCGAGGAGGCCGTGCGCGTACGGTTCGATGGGCGGGAATGACTGGGCCATGGCAATCTCCTCCTGCGTGCGGGAAGAACGACCTCGCGAGGTTAGTCGGTGCCTTGAACGGCGTCTGCCGATTTTCCGCAGCTCAAGCCATCCGGGGTGGCGGGGGTCGTGCTCAAGACCCGCCGCCCCACTCTGTATGCCGACCGGCACCGCATCGCGGTCACCGAGCGGCCCCGGACCGACTGCCCGCACAGCCAAGGCGCAGGCGGCCGGTGGACCTGCGGACCGTTCCCGGAGATGGAGGCGTGCGGCTGCTGGTCCGGCCGATGCGGGCTGCGCATCCGGCTCCTGCCCGTCCCGGCCTGACGGACGAACCACCCTTCTGCCCCCCGTTCTCCCCTCTGGCGGCCCGCACTACCCCGTGCGGGCCGCCAGGCATGCCTGCGACAAGGAGGCCAGCGACCATGACCTCCACCCCCTGCACCGCATCCAATGACACCGAAAACAGCACCGGCAGGAACACCGACAAAAACCTGGACGCCGCCCACCACAACCATCGCCATCGCTCAGGGCCCTGAAGTAAGGGCACCCTGGCGGTGCGAATCAAGGCTTTCGTGGCCCGGGTGAACCACGAGGCCGCGGCTCATGGGCTTGCCGAGCAGCGCATCCCCATGGACCTCCGAGTTCTACGAACGTGTCCGCAAGGAAGCACGGCAGGTCCCGGATCCGGAACAGCGGCTGGGGGCGACGGTCGCCAGGCTCAGGAAGACCCTCGCCAACAAGGAGGCTGAGCTTGACGAACTCCGCCGGATGGTCACCAACCTCACCCTCGCCAACGCCGTCCTGACTGCGGGGAAGGGGGTTTCAGCAGAGCCGGCCTCGGCAGCTGACAACGTGATCCCCTTCCGCCCCACCACTGGCTGAGGCAGCTGGCGGACAGATCGACCAGGCTCGAACGGGTGGCTGAGCACGGACGTCCGTACGCGGTGGTGCACAACGTGCTCAACCCCGTACTGGTGAACGGGCTCTGTCGCTGATCTTGTGACCGGCTTGGATAGGTGCCCTGCTCGCGGGCGTCCCTCGGCAGCCACGGTCGGCCATGTCAGTGCTCCCGGATAGCATCGCTGCGTCGCGAGGCGGGGCGAAGGGAGGGCTGATCATGCAGGCTGCTGGCGTAGAGGTGTATGTCAATCACCCGGTACTGGCGCTGGGGTCGACTGAGTGGCTGCCGGTCTTGGAGTTGGGGGAAGAGGCCGCGGTTGCCTGCGACACTCACGTAGTGGTGCGGGTGAAGGCACAGATCCAGCTCGTCAAGGTGCGGCTCTTCGTCGAGCCGCTCGACGAAGGTACGGGACCGAATCCTTCCTTCACCACAGTGTTCGAGGGCCTGCTCGCGCTGGCCGATGGGCGGCTGGTCATCGGTGACGTCATGGGCGAGACCCGCTTCGTCAAACTCATTGGCGAGTCGGGCAGACGGTGGGTCCGGGTGGCCGTGAACGAACCCGGCTGGAGCGCAGCCGCAGTCGACATCGCGGTGGGACCGAAACTCCAGTAGCGGGCGGGTCAGCTTCGGAGAAGGACTCGCGTGCGGAGCAGGTCTAGTTTCGCCCGGCCGTAGCCGGCGCGTTTGAGGAGCTTGACCCTGGTGACCTGGCCTTCGACTTGGCCGGAGCTCCAGGTGCTCGACAACCCGGCGACGACTGCATCCCAGTCGCGTAGAAGCCCATCGGCGAACTGTCGAATGGCTGGCAGATCATGCCGTCTGACCTGCTCGATCCATCCTTCGAGGCCATCACCGTCATGCTCGTCCATCAACAAGCCGAAGCCTCGGACGCGCTCGACGGTCGCGTTGAGTTCGGGGCAGGCCGCTCGAGTTTCCTTCAGGCCCACGGCCTCCTCGGGTCGCAGGTGGTCGGGGCGGGTCATGATCCAGCGCAGAGCCCGCCTGGGCTTCGGCAGCGCTGGGGGCGGAGGTGCGGTGATTGTGCCCTGTTTCAGGAGGCGGACGTAGGAGTTGACGACACTCCTGTCACCCGGGAAACCCTGGTCGTGTACTTCTCGGTAGAGCTGGCTGGTGCGGCAGCCTTGGACGAACCGCTGGTAGATGTAGGGCTTGTAGTCGTCCAGCAGCGTCCGGCGCTGGGTCACTTTCACCAACAGCTCTTCGACGTTCGCCGTCCGCGCGTATCGGCGAACGGCGTAGTAGTCCAGATCCAGGTCGCGGCTGATGCCACGCAGGGAACGGCCCTGGGCGAGGAGTTGATGAACATCACGGTGGCGCTCGCGGATAGTCGCGACGATACGACGGGGGCGCCCTCGGACATCGAGAATCCCGTCCGGTGCTGCCGGCGGCGGGGGTTCCTCGGGTTGGTGCACAGCGGCGTGGGCGGCACGAATGCAGGCGTAGTGGCCGGTGACGGTCTTCTCTACAGCCTTGGCGAGGTTGTTCCACAGGTGCCAGGCGTCCGCGACCTGGACGGCTTGAGGAGCGGCTTGCCTGGCCGCCTCGGCATAGGCGGAGGCCCGGTCACGGCAGATGATCTCCACTTCGGGGTGGTCCGCCAGCCAGCGGGCCACCGGAGCGGCCTCCCGACCGGGCAGCACGTCGACCGGCCGGCGAGCTTCGAGATCGACCAGCAGCGTGGCGTAGGTGTGGCCCCTGAGCAGGGCGAACTCATCGATGCCAAGAACCCGCACGGCTCCCGGTTCCTGCTGCGGGCTAGCTCGCAGCAGCCGCAGCGTGGTGTCCTTCGCCGCAGACATGCCCAGGCTCCGGGCGAGTCGTGCACCAGGCCGTCCCGCCAGTACCTGCGCGACGCGGACCAGCAGGTCACGCAGCACCGGCGTGTGCCGGGCATGCGGGCGCGTCAGCCCTGGTATCTGCTCGGCGAACGTGACTGCCGCACAGCCAGCCGTCAGACACTTGAATCGCCTGACCAATAGCACAATCACCACCGGCAGACCACCCAGCGGCGCGTCCCCAACCCGCCGCTCATACCGGCCATGTATTCGACCCGAGTGCTTCCCGCACCGCGAACACCGCGCTGTGCGCCTACGCGAACGCGCACGCAGCACAAGGACGCCTTCGCCCTGCTGCACCCTCTCGACGACTACGCCCTCCAGATGCGGCAACACCGCATGCAAGCCCCCTGAAACGCACACCTATACGAAACGATCAACTCTGCATGGCGTCACAAGATCAGCGACAGAGCCGGTGAACGTGCTCAGTTGATGATGCGCTGACCAGGGGTTCTCGTCAGCAAAGGACCGTCGACGCGTCAGGCAACCGGGCACTTTCATGCCACCTTGATGACGACCTTGCCCGAGGCATGACCGTTCTCGACGGCGGCGAGGGCGGCCGGGGCTTCGAAGAGCGGATGGGCCGCCGTGATTACGGGTGCGAGGACTCCGTCGAGGGCCAGTCGGGCCGACCGCTCCAGGTTCTCGCGGTCGACGCGACGCTCGACGAAACGCCCGCCGAGATCGGACACAGACGTATCACCCACAGCAATGACATCGCGGGGATCCCGGGCCAGCGGAGCGACCGTCCGCAGCGAGGTGCCTCCGACCAGGTCGACGATCCCGCCGAAGCCGCCCGGAACCAGCTCGCGTGCCGTGGCGGCGACGTCCTTGGCGGTGTAGTCGATGAATCGCACCCCAATGCCCTCGGCGTGCTCGCGTTTGGCCGCACTTCCGGTGCCGATCACGCGCAGCTCGCGCCCGATCGCCAGTCGGGCGACGGCGAGGCCGACCCCGCCCCCGACCCCGTTGACCAGGACTGTGGCGCCGGCCGGGAGGCCGAGTTGGTCGAGCACGTCCACCGCGGTCGTCCCGGCCACTGGCAGCGTTGCCGCCACGGCCGCGGACAGACCCGCCGGGATGCGCGCGGTGTTCGGCGCGGACAGCACCGTCGTCTCGGCGTAGGTGCCGCCACCGGTCAGTGCGAAGCCGAAGACGGCGTCGCCCACCTCGAGCCCGTCGACGTCCTCGCCCCGGGCAAGAACGGTTCCGGCTGCCTCCATGCCCAGCACGCGGGGAAACGGACGCCCGCCGTCGAGCCCGTCGACCAGACCTGAGCGCAGAAGGTGGTCGAGGGGATTCACGCCGGCGACATCGACCCGGATCAGCACCTCACCGCGACCGGGTACGGGATCGGGACGATCGAAGAACTCCTGCACCCCGGGCCCGCCATACCTGTGAAAACCCCATGCCTGCCCCATCCTCAGCCGCCTCTCGTATGGCCAACCCGGTGACTCCGGGTGCTGTCGCCATCCTCACCGCTGACATTGATGTCAGGGGCAACCGGCTGAGATGCAGATCACAGCATCAGGTCGACTGCGCCACCGATTGCGGGGCCGCGGAAAGCTCCGCCCGGTGCCTGCTGTTGGCCCTGATCAGCACGTCGAGTGCATCCCGGGTCTCGATCAGGTGCGCAATGTCGGCGTCGATCCGGTCGCGCTCGCGCAGCATCGCCGTGAACGTCTCCTCGGCGACGTCCAAGTCACCCGGGATGTCCACACACGGCAGCACAGTCGCGATCACCCGGCTGGACATCCCCGCGTCGAACAGCTGCCGGATGAGCGACACGCGCTGGACCGCGGCATCGGAATAGTGACGCTGCCCCGCGTCGGAGCGTGAGCTGGTCAGCAGTCCCTGGTCTTCGTAGTACCGCAGTGAGCGCGGACTCACGCCCGTGCGCTGTGACAACTCGCCTATCCGCATCCTTGAGAGCCTACGTCCGCGGCCACCAGGTTCAGACCGCCGAGGAGTCATGCACGCTTACGGACACCCCTCCGCAGGGCTGCCGTCCCGGCCCCACGACTGAGCACGTTCGTCTGTACATGCCCGAGCAATTATCTCAGTACGCCGACAGCCGGGCCCGGGCTGTGCTTGGCCGCCGTTTGCGATGCCGGAGCGGAACTGGCCACTCGTGCCCGGTCCGGACATCGCCACCACATCTCCACCGTCTTCCCTCGTGACCGTGACGGCTCCGGACTGATGAGACCTTGGTGTTGGTGTACCGATCGCCCTTGAAGAGGTAGACGTGCGTGCTGCTGTTGGGGACGGCGCAGGCGGCGTCCAAGTTGGAGGCGGAGGTGGTGCCTGCCGGCTGCGGCCAGCCGGTGGCGATGGACAGCGGACCGCGAATGATCCTGTCGTAGTGGGCGTTGTGGCGCACGTACTGATCCTCCTTGAACAGGTAGAGGTCGGTGCCGTGGCCGGGGACGGGGCAGGCTGCCTGGATGTCCCGTTCGAGGATGGTGCCGACCAGTGGTGGGAACGCTTCAGCGATCTTCCTGGGCCCCCACTTGATCTCGTCCTCGTGGTTGTTGTAGTTGACGTACATGGCGCCGGCGGACAGATAGAAGTCCGCGGACTTGCCGGGGACCGCGCACCTGGCGTCGACCCCGCGGGTAAAGGCAGTCGACTCCAGTCCGGGGAAACCCACCACCGGAGGGCTTGCCCAGGCACTGCGGCTACGGGCCGTCCCGCCCGGGCGCAGGACGTCGGCGTAGATCCGCGCCCGGACACCAGGTTCGCCGGGATCCCTGCGCACCGGGCCGATACCCGAGGTCGCCCAACGCTCCTCCAGCGCGGCCATAACGGCCCGGACCGTGTCCTCGTCCCCGCCGGTGCTGTCCCGCACCACCAGGCCAGGCTCCGCGATGTGCTGCTCGTCGATCGGCTTCATGCCCCCTGCGACAGCACGACGACGCCGGGCGGTTCGCCGGCGGCGACGGCGCCACCCGTACGAGGGAGCAGACCGCGGCTCATGCTCGGTCCGCTCAGCGCACCTGGGCAAGCCTTCCCCGCAGGGAAGGCCGCCGGGCGCAGCCCGACCCGCAGGCCTACTGGTCGCCACGCTCAGGCAGCGCCCCCGGAAGATCTACGCCGTAGTCAGCCGCAAGAAGTCGGACCCGGGCGACGCCCTGGTCCTCGCGAACATCATCCGCACCGATGCGCCGGTGCACCGCCCGCTACCCGCCGACACCGACCTGGCCCAAACGGTCGCCGTCCTGGCACGCGCACAGCAGGACGCGGTCTGGAACCGGCAACAGGTCGCCAATCGGCTGCGGTCCCTGCTCAGGGAGTGCTTCCCGGCGATGATCGAGGCGTTCAGGGACAAGCCGGGAATCCTGACCCGCCCCGATGCCCGCCGCATCCTCGCCGTTGCGCCCACACCTGCCCTGGCGCCAAGCTGCCGATGGGGAAGTTGACGGCCATGCTCCGGCGGGCCGGCCGTCGCCGGGGCATTGAGGCGGAAGCCGAGCGAATCCAGCAGCTCTTCCGTGAGGAAGCCCCTCGGCAGCTGTCTTTCGTCGAGGACGCCATGGGCAAGCAGGCACGGGCCCTGCTGCTGCAGCTGGACGCAGCCTGCGAGGCGGTCGATGACCTGGCGCGGGCCACCGAGGAGGCCTTTCGGGCGCGTCCGGATGCGGCGATCACGCTGAGCCTTCCCGGGGTCGGCCCCCAGGCTGGTGCCCGCATCCTGGGCGAGATCGGTGACGACCGGACACGGTTCGCCACGGCTGGAGGGCTGAAGGCGTATGCCGGCTCGGCCCCGATCACGCGTGCTTCCGGCAAGCGCCGTTACGTCGGGCGCCGGTTCGTGAATAACAACCGGCTCAACCACGTCGGCCACCTGTGGGCCTTCGCCTCCCTCAGCGGTTCCTCCGGCGCGGACGCCCACTACCGGCGCCGCCGGGCAGGAGGGGACTGGGACACGCAGGCTCTGCGGCATCTGTCCAACCGGATGCTCGGCCAGCTCCACCACTGCCTCCTGGCGCGCACTCCGTTCGATGAATCGATCGCCTTCCCCACAGAACCAGGGACGACGACCACGCCCATGAGACCCCAAGTGCAGACAATCGCTGCCCGGCCCGTCGCCCCGGCCTTCGCGTGAGCGCGGCCCAGCCCACACGATGAGGTGATACCGGAAGGTGCGACCATCGTCGGATGCGAGGCATCGATGAGCTGGTCAATGTGGACGATCCCGCGTGGCCGGAGCTGCAGGGGGTTCTCAGGGCGAGCACCGTGCCGGTTCAAGTGCTGCCCGGAGACATCAACGAGGGCCGCCGATGCCTTCTGCAGATGCAGGTCACCGGGCGATCGGTGCTGGGTGCACTGGCGTTGCACACCGGCGGATTGCTCGTGGACAACGGGTGGATACGCGTGTTCGGCGGGGGTTCTGGTTCGGTCGCGGACGGGCGGCTCCTGAGTCTGGCGCAGGTCAACCGCTTTCCCACGGACTTCGATCCTGGCTGGCATCCCGCGACAGGTCTTGTCGTCGGCCACGACATTGTGGGAGGGGTCTTCGCGTTGAACGGCGGCGATCCCGCGGCAGCGGGCCGCCCTGGGGCACCCGGTCAGGTGACGTATTTCGCTCCCGACACTCTGGAGTGGGAGGCGATGGAGATGGGCCACTCCGGGTGGGTCTCCTGGCTGCTCTCGGGCAGGCTGGAGACGTTCTACGACGGACTGCGCTGGCCCGGCTGGCGTGAGGAGGCCGCAGCCCTGGCTTTTGAGCAGGGTCTTTCCGTGTATCCGTTCCTGTGGTCCGAGGAAGCTCACGCCGATCGCGCGGCCACGAGCAGGCGGCCCGTGCCGATGCGCGAGGTGCTCGGAGTCGCAGCGGACTTCGCCCGGCGGATGGGGCCGGCAGATCCAGGTTTCCTGGGCGACGTGTGACTGGCTTCGCTGTCGGTCCTGGTGTGTCAGCGAGGTCCAGAGCCGGGGACAGGGCCGGGGTTCAACGGACGCGATGGGCCGGCGAACACCCCGCGGCTTGACGGCTTAATTGCATGAGGTGTCTTTCCCACGCGGTAGCCCTGGGGAAGGAGAACGTCTCATACGCGAGGCCGCCGCCCGGACAACGCCGTCGGCCGCTGTCTGTACGACCGTCTCGGCTACACCTACGCGGGTCCTTGCCCGCAACGAGCTGGGCGACCCGGGGCTACGACCTCTTGCTCCTTGAGGTCGACGCCGACGTGCGGTAGGGGCTCGCGCGGTCCGCTCGCCACCGTTGCGCCGTCTCTCTCGCGAACGTCTCCAGCCTCGTGCTCCGGGGATGCATGTAGACGTAGCGGTCGGCGGCGAGGATCTGCGCGGTGTTTATTTTGTCCATGAGGGCCCGGGGGATGGTGCCGGCCATGTTCTTCCTTGCCAGGGCCAGCAGATGGCGGGGAGTGATGGGCAGGATGATGGAGTGCGCGTCGCCGAAGGCCATGTTGTACGACCAGGGCGTCTTGTCCGTGCGCACGGACACTGCCGGATTGTCGCCGACCAGGAACTGCCCGCTTTCCGGCGTCAGCACCTCCAAGTGCCAGCTCGATGCCATGGCACGCACCTTGTTGAACATGCTTTCGATGCTGGTGCGGAACAGTGCGCCTGTTCCGAAGTCCTGGCTAACCTCGGATTGCTCGACGAGACGCTCGGCGAAGGCATCGAGGGCACCTGGGCCGGCCAGGTGCAGCCCGGTCTGCCGCAACGCTTCACGGCGCAGCGGCTCCGGGAACCGCTCGACGAGCTCCCTGCGGACCTTCACGCGCACAGTCTCGAACGCGTTGGTGTACACATCGCGATAGCGGTGTGACCGCACATAGTGCAGCACGATCAGGTCACGCAGGGCCGCAATGTGCAGGGGATCAGCGAACGGCGTGCCAGCGTGCACAGCCTCGAAGGCAGCGGGAGCCCGCCTCTCCACGGAGCTCCACAGATCCTCGGCAGACGGGGAGTCGTAGGCGACGAAGGTGTCGACCCAACCACACGCCCGGGTGCTCTTCAGCTTGTTCGCGCGTTCCGGGTAGCGCACGTCAACGGGACGCACCTGAGGGCCTCGGTCATCCGGCTCGACCATGGTGAACTGCTTGAGCAGGACCTGAGAGACGAGGTGCTGCCGGGATATCTGAGCTGCCTTCACTCGCCCGATTCTGCCAAGCGCCCGGCGCACGGCGCCAAGAATTGTCATTCTCCAGGAAGCTGCCGGGTCCTCTCCTGACCGATCCAGGGGGCACGGCAGCCTGCGCCCAGAGGTCGTCAGAGGTGGTTCACCGCGGCCGCGCTGTCCGACCAGAGCCAGTTCACCGGCGCGTACTGCTTCTTCAGCGCGGTGCGCTCGCGCCCGTAGTCCTTCAGCGCGGCCTCCACCGCCGCCGCCAGGTCGTCCAGGTCCTGCGGCACCGGCACCCGCAGCAGCAGATGCTGCTTGCGGTGTGCGAGGAGCAGCTCCCCTGCGGGGGTGCACTCCAGCAGGGCGAAGTGGACGAGGGGCTTGAACGGCTTCTCCAGAGTGGACATCCGGGCGCGCAGTACCCCGTCGGCGCTCCACGCGTACAGGCCGTAACGGTTGAGATGGAAGGCACGGGCGCGGTGCGGGTCGGCGACCACGGTGAAGTCGAAGCCGGTGAACGGGCTTTCCTCGCGCAGGTGCAAGCCTCCCAGACGACCCCGCAACCCCCCGCCGTCGTCGACAAGGGCGAAACTGAACTCCTGGCCCCGGTTGGTTGAGCGGTAGGTCTTCCCGAAGACCGGGACGACGAACAGGTCGTCGCCGAGCGCTGCCGGGCGGGTCATCGTGGAGTCGAGGTAGCCGTAGAGGCTTCCGCTGGTCCCGGTGAGCTCCGACAGGGCCTCGGTCAACGAGGGCGAGGGCCGGTTGCCGCGCCCCACCGGCTCGTCGCCGTACCGCACGTGCGCGTAGGAGTCGGCGTCGCTCTGGCGGTCGGTGCGCGCGTCCAGGGTCGCGATGGCGCGCAGCACTGGCTTGCGGCCCGGGCCGAGTGTTGCGCCGGGGTCGGAGACGGCGACGATATTGGGGTGGGCGCCGGCCCAGTTGCTGAGCCCGTACTCGGAGGTCATGCACAGCAGCCGACCCGCGGGAGTGACGGCGATCGACGCGGCGAACGGGTCTTCCCCGGGGCCCTGCTTCTTCCCCCAGCCCCAGGACATCGGCCAGGAGGCGAGGACCTCGTCCAGGTCCGGGGACAGAAGGTGGGTGCTGCCGGGCTTGGAGCTGACGGCGACCGCGCCGTCCGGGAGCACGGCCAGGGTCGCGCCGTCGCCCTCCGGTATGACCGACGGGCCACCGCCCGGCACCGCCTGTCCGAACACGGCGGTGGCGGTGGGCTTTCCGTCGGCGCCGTGGCAGGTGATCAGCTGGTAGCAGAAGTCCTGCTCGGCGGGGTCGGCCGAGCCGGCCGCGTGCCCGCGGTAGCGGCGCAGGCCGGTCAGCACATACGTGTCGCCGGCGGCCGTCGCCACGGCGTGGTCGGCCCTCAAACCCCATCCTCCGGCTTCGGGATCAAGACAGTGGATGCCCAGCAGGGACGCGGGCGCAGTGATCGGCAGCAGTGTCATACCGGCATCCTCCCCCCTGCCACCGACAACTCCCGGGCGAGGCTGCCGCAAGACGTTCACGCGTTCGGCCTCCGCACAGAAGAGGTGTCGCGAGCGACGAGAACACAACGGCGGCCGAGGACCCGCGCGCCCTGTGCGAGACCGTAGTACGGCACACCCCCGCGACCGCCGTCGGAGCTTTCGTAACCGACCAGGTCCCCGAACCCGCAGCGCCCTGGTCCTGGCCTGCGTGCTCCAGCAGACCGACACCGATGACGGTACCCGGTCCTGGTGCCAATACGTCGCCGGCGCTGGCCAGCCCGCCGCCCCTGCTTCTGCCTCCACCACCTCGCCCTCGGCGAGACCCACGTCGCCCGCTAATGGCACACCCAGACCAACGAGGTAGACACCGACAAGCCCACCGGCCGCGACCCCCGGCTACGCGCTGCCACTCGCTGGGAGGGGCGACCCGGCAGTGCCTGCTGTCCTCCACGCCGCTCGACGGCGCCTCCCGAGCGGTGACGCTGGGGGCGTTCGGTAGGGTTGCGGGGTGCTGGCTGTCTGGTCGGTGCCTTCCTGGGGGGGATGACGAGACGAGGAACATGCCGGAGCAAGCGAGTCCGCCTGTGATAGCACCGAGCGGGCCTGCGGCCGCGTCGGTCGAGGCGGCGCGGTTGGCGGCGGTGCGCCGTTACGACATTCTCGACACTCCGCCCGACGGCGCCTACGACAGAGTCGCGGCGCTGGCGGCACGGTTGTTCGAGGTGCCGGTGGCGACGGTGACGATCGTGGACGAGGACCGGATCTGGTTCAAGGCCGCGCACGGCCTGGAAGGCGTCACCGAGATCGGCCGCGATCCGGGCCTGTGTGCCTCGGCGGTGCTCACCGATGACACCACCGTCATCCCCGACACTCTGCTGGACCCGGTCGCCTGCTCCAACCCGCTGGTCGCCGGCCCGATGGGGGTACGGTTCTACGCCGCCGCTCCGATCATCACCGCCGACGGGCACCGGCTGGGCACGGTCAACATTCTCGACACCCGCCCCCGCGAGATCAGCGAGGCCGATGCCTCCACCCTCGGGGACCTGGCCGCGGTAGTGCGTGACCAGCTGGAGCTGCGGCTGTCGGCACTGAACGCGGTACGCGCCGAGCAGGAGCGCCGCAAGGTCGAGCAGGACAAGCGCCAGGCGGAGGAAGAGGCCCGCCAGCGTGCGGAGCGGGACAAGGCGGCCATCGCCGCGTTCGCCTCGACGCTGCAGCGCACCCTGGTGCCTCCCGCGTTGCCCGCGGTACCGGGGCTGGAGCTGGCCTGCCATTACAAGACCGCCTCCCCGCAGGAAGTGGGCGGTGACTTCTACGATGTCTTCCCCGTGGGCGGGGGCCGGTGGGCGTTCTTCCTGGGCGATGTGTGCGGCAAGGGCGCCGAAGCGGCCTCGGTCACCTCACTGACCCGCTACACGCTGCGGGCCGCAGCTCTCGTCGACGCGGACCCTACGGCCGCGCTCAACGCCCTGAACACCGCGCTGCTGCTGGACGCGGCGGTCGGTACCCGCTTTTGCACCGCCATCTTCGGCCTGCTCGATCCGGCCCGGGACGGCGGTTTCACGGTCACGCTGGCCACCGGCGGTCACCCGCCCGCCTACCGCCTCAGCCCCATCGAGGGCGGCGGCGTGCGGGTCGAGGCGGCCCACGCCAAGGGCGGCATGCTGGTCGGCGCGTTCGCCGAAGCCGTCTTCGCCTCACGCACCCTGCGTCTGGCACCCGGCGAGGGACTGCTGCTGTACACCGACGGGCTGACCGAGGCCCGCACCGCCGACGGTGACATGCTCGCCGACACGGGCCTGACGGACTTCCTGGCCCAGCGGCCCACGCCGGTCAGCGCCGGCGACCTGATCGACGACACCATCGCGCTCCTGGACACTCTCCCCGACACCGAACGCGACGACGTTGCCCTGCTGGCCCTGTCCGTCCCCACCCCCGATGCCGCTCCCGCCGGCATCACCACCACCGCTCACAGCGCCGCCGCCCCGACCGCCGACATCCGCGTCGGGCAGGAGAACCCACGCCCATGACCGACGCATTCCACATCAACGTCCCGCACACCGACGGCGCCCTGGCCGTGATCGCGCTGTCCGGCGAATTCGACATCACCACCGCACCCGCCGTGCGGTCCCGCGCCCTGGAACTCATCGCGACCGGACACCCCGACCTGGTTGCCGACCTGTCGGGCGTCACCTTCTGCGACTCCTCCGGGCTGGGCGCCCTCGTCGGCATCTGGCGCTGCGCCAAGGAAGCCGACGGCTCCCTGACCCTGGCGGCCATCCCCGACCGGCTGGGCCGCCTGCTCAGCGTCACCGGGATGGACACCTTCCTGCCCGCCTACCCCAGCGCCGAGGCCGCGCTCGCCGCGCGTCCAGGGAACCGCACCACCGCCTGAAACACCCTCGCTCACAGGGGTGGCATCAGCGAGCACGCTCGGCACAGCGCCGCCCCGCATAACGTGCGCGGGGGCATGGCCAAGCGCGCGCGTCGCGGCCGACGTACTGGCTACGACGCGCGCTCCTCCGCTCCGTCCGCGGTGCTGCACGTCGGGAAGCGGCGTGCAGCGCACCGGATGCCGCCCTCGCCGCCCTCGCCCGCGAGCGGGTCAGTGGGACTCGGCGTAGGGATCGCGGCTGCCGGACTCGGCCAGCCCACAGCTGACCATGGAGCCGACGGCCAGGGTCACGATCCACCACCACGCCTGGTCGGCGCGGGAGCAAGCGCGGTGACCCAGACGAAGGCCGCCACCGGCACGGGGCGGCCGATGGCGGTGAACAGCCGGGTAAGGGTGCGCGCGGTCAGGAAGCTCGTGCCGCCGGTGATGGTGATCAGGACCGTCCCGTCGAGTGAACAGCGCAGCCGCTCCGTCGGTTCGGTGTGTTCCAGGTCCAGGCAGTGCCCCTCGTTGAGCAACGCGACGGCCACCGCGTAGTCCAGGGCCGGCTGTGACACGTCGATGCCGATGGCCCGTACGACGTCAGGGTGGCGGCGGGCCGCGTAGAAGTCACGGTCGAGGTCGGCGAGTGCGGCGATAGCGAGTCCGGCCACCGCTGCCGAGGTGTTGTGCGCGAAAGTTCGTCGAGGGTGACGTCGTGGTTGAGCAGGGCGGCGTTGATCCCGTAGGAGCAGCACAGGTCGAGGACCGTGCGCCGCGCCGGCCCGAGTTCGGCGGTGAGCGCGCGGAAGACCGGCTGGGCGTTGCAGGGGCTCTGACGCGCCTGCGAGCGACCCGGATCTTCCAGTTCGTCCCCGTCCGCAGCCCCTTTCCGCGGGCGCCGGCGGCGTGCTGGTGGGCTCGGTTGATCGTGGCGTCGACGGAGACGGTCCATTCCACCCGGCCCACCGCTTCGTCGCGGACCTGGACGTGTTCCAGCAGCTTCGCCCAGGTCCCGTCCGCTTCCCAGCGGGCGAACCGCTCGTAGAAGGTCTGACAGGGTCCGTACCGCTCGGGCAGTTCGCGCCAAGGAGCCCCGGTCCGCAGCCGCCACAGCACCCCGTTGACCACCTGCCGGTGATCACGCCACGGACGGCCACGCCCATCCGCTTGCGGCAACAGGGGCTCTATTCGCTCCCACGCCGCATCCGTCAGCTCACCCCGACCTGCCACAAGATCAATGATCAGACCGGCAATAGGGTCCCGCCTGTGGCGAATCATCAGGACGAGATCAGGGCGGCCTACGACGGAGTCGTCGAGCTGTACACATCGCTGTTCGCAGACCGGCTGGAGACATAACCGTTTACCCGGGCCATGATCGGCACCTTCGCCGAACTGGTGCGCGCGAGGGGCAACCCGCGGGCAGCGGACGTCGGGTGCGGGCCCGGACATCTGACGGCCGTGCTGCACGAACTGGGCCTGAACGCCTTCGGGCTCGACCTCTCCCCAGGCATGGTCGACCACGCCCGGCGGGCTTATCCGGCTCTGCGCTTCCAGGAGGCGCGGATGGAGTCCCTGCCGATCGAAGACGGCACGCTCGGCGGCGTGCTGGCCCACTACTCGGTGATCCACACCCCTCCGGGAGAGCTCCCGGAGCTGCTCGCCGAGCAGGTTGGGCGTCCTGGCACCAGGTGGTCCGCTCCTGGTCTCCTAACTGATCATTTCAGAATGAGGTTCGGAGTCGGCGCAAGTAGATGATGCTGCAGGCGAGTTGGAGGAGTCCGAGGTGGAGGTCGGCGCGTATCTCGTAACGGGTCCGTAGGCGTTTGAACTGGTGGAGCCAGGCAAAGGTCCGCTCGGCGGCCCAGCGGGTCTTGCCCAGGCCGGAGCCGTGGGCGGTCCCCTTGCGGGCGATCTTCGGCGTGATGCCGCGGGCGCGGAGTCGGCGTCGGTACTTGTCGTAGTCGTAGCCGCGGTCGGCAAACAGCCGGCGCGGACGATGACGGGGGCGGCCGCGTCGGCCGCGGATGCGGGGGATCGCGTCCAGCAGCGGCATCAACTGCGTCACGTCGTGCCGATTTCCGCTGGTCATCGATACGGCGAGGGGTGTTCCGTGGCGGTCGGTGATCAGGTGGTGCTTGCTGCCCTGACGGGCGTGATCGACCGGTGAAGGTCCGGTGTGAGCCCCCCTTTCAAGGCCCTGACGTGAGAGCCGTCGACCGCGGCGTCGTCCATGTCCAGCAGGCCCGTCTTGCGGAGTTCCGCCAGGAGGATCCCGTGCAGACGTGGCCACACACCGGCCTCGGTCCAGTCCCGCAGACGCCGCCAGCAGGCCACCCCACTGCACCCGGTCCGCTCGGCGGGTACGTCTGCCCATGCCACACCCTTACGCCGGACGTAGACGATCCCGCGCAAGGCGGCACGGTCGTCTGCCGGCAGACGACCCGGATACCGCCGACGCCGCGGCGGGCGCGGTGGAAGCGGCGGGGCGACACGTTCCCGCAAATCATCGGACACAGGATCATCCGACACATCCACAACCTCGCCGCCCGCCAGCCCAACTGCCAAGCCCCTGAGCCAAACTCATTCTGAAATGATCAGTAAGTACGCCCCCAGCGTGCGAGCGCGCGGAGCAGGTGTACGTAGGGAGTCCAGCAGCCTGGGCGGGCCACCGTGCCCGTGCAGGCGAGTTCGGCGCAGTCCAGGCTGTCCTCCAGACAGGCGTCGTGCATCCAGCGGAAGGCCAGCGGCCAGCTCAGGCGGGCGAGGCCGCTGGTCTTCATCGAGAGGGTGTGCCGCAACACGGTGCGCTCTTCATCGACGGGCAGCGCGGCGAACTCGTGGAAGCCGTGGAATCCGCGCGGCCCGCTGAAGGCGAAACGGATCCAGGTGCCGGGCACGTACGCCGCGACCGTGTAGCGGACCGGACCGTGGCCGCCGGACGCGCCGACTGCCAGCGGGCCGTCGAGCTTCAGCGCCGGCCAGGACTCGTGCGGCCACAGCCTGTCCTGCGTCCCGCCGGACAGGCTGTCGATGAGCGCACCGACCTCGCTCCCCTTGGCGGCCAGCAGGCGCTCGTGCACGTTGTAGACGCCCATACGTCCTCCCCATCAGATTATTAGAGAGCAGTCTCTAATAATCTGGAGGGTACTCTCTGGTTCATGGCGAGACCACCCCGCTTCGACACCGACCAGATCCTCGACACCGCAGTCCGGCTGGCCGCCTCCGCCGGGCCGTCAGGCGTGACCATGTCCGCCGTCGCCCAGGCGATCGGCGCGCCGAGCGGGTCCATGTACCACCGCTTCTCCGGCCGTACAGCACTACTCGCCGAGGTGTGGCTGCGCACCGTAGAACGCTTCCAGGAGGGGTACTTCGCCGCGCTCGGCAGCGCCCCCGACCCCCGCCCGGCAGCCCGCGCGGCCGCCCGGCATGTCGTCTCCTGGAGCCGCGCCCATCCGCAGGAGGCCTCACTCCTCCTCTACGGCGCCGAGGAGTTCGGCCGCGCCGACTGGTCCAAGGAACACAAGGAGCGCGCGGACCTGGGCAACCAGCGCGTGTTCGGCTCCCTCCACTCCCTCGCCGAAGCCCTCGGCGCGGCGAACCCACAAGACCACGAGCGCATCACCCTGGCCTTGATCGACCTGCCGCTGTCCGTGGTCCGCCGACATCTGCGCGCCGGGCAGCCGCTACCGCCGCACGCAGAGGACCTCACCGAGGAGTGCGCGGCAGCGCTGTTGGCTACCGCCCAGCCTGTGGCCGTGGGGACCGGGAAAACTTCGTCGCTCCCCACCGACACCGCCGCCCCCGAAGCGGACATCGGCCGGATTGGCGGCGGGTCGGTGCGGGCGCCGGCTGCAGGTTGATGGGCGCGGACGACGGTGGAGTCGACAGACAGTTCCCGTCGATCTCGTCTGTCCGGTGTCGGCTGCGGCCTGGACCTGCTGAAGCAGTTGCTCCCAGGTGCCGTCGTCGGACCAGAGCCGATGGCGTGCATAGACGGTCTTCCGCGGCCCGTGCCGTTCGGGCAGGTCACGCCACTGGACTGTGCTCCGCAGTCGGTGCAGAATCCGGTCGATCTCCTGTCGATGGTCCCCCCACTGCCCGCAACGCCGCTTGTTGACCGCCAGGAACGGCCGCAGCCGTTCCCGCTCCGGCATCCGTCAGATCCGCCCGTCCCATGTCCACATCAACGACCCGGACGGAGTATTCACATGATCGACCGGACACGTCCTAGTCGTAGGTGAGGTAGTCCTCTAGGCGTGCCACTGTGAACCCTTGTTCTTGGATGCGGCGGAGCATGTTGGCGGTCATGTCGGTGAGGGACTGGCCCTTCAGGTCTTTCGGACCGCGGAAATGGGCCAGGATGATCTGCCCCGGGCGCAACGTGCGATCGGCCCGCTGATACTCCATGTCCTCGATGCCCATGTCCACGCGCCATAGCACCATGGCCTGCAGGTCGCATGCCTTCATGGCTGCGAGAGTATCGTCGTTCCAGCTTCCGAACGGGGGGCGAAAGAGACGTGGTGCTTGACCGAACTCCTTCACGAACTTCTCCTGCGCGCCGCATATTTCTCTCTGCTGGCCGCTTCGGTTGAGCGTCTTGAGGTCGGTGTGGGTGAGTGTGTGGTTCTCTATGGGGTTGCCGAGCGCCTGAAGCTTCCTGAAGTAGCCGTAATCCTTCTTGACGGCGTCGTCGGTGAGAAACATGGTGAAAGGAATTCGCAGGTCCCGAATTATCTCGATGAAGCGCGGGTCCTTCTCGTTTCCGTCGTCGAAAGTCAAGAAGACGATCTTTTTATCGGTCGGTATCTCCTTGATCCACGGATCCTTGACCGCGGAGATTCTCAGCGGCTGCTGTGGAGGTACCGGGGCGGGAGCCATCGGCTCGAGGCCCCATTTGCGGAAGGCCGCCGCGCTGCCGAAGCCGCCGCGCGACTCGGGGAGCGTGCCGGCGGCCGGTCTCTCGGAAGTCTCCGGGCGGCCCTGCGACGCGGAGGCAGACGGGCGCTGGGGTGGAGTCGTGGAGGCGGCGGGAGCCGCGCACCCTGTGCCGACAAGGGCGCACAGCACGCCTATGGTTCGCAATCTCATCGGGTACCTCTTCTGTGTCGTCGGACCGGTCTCTCTGCGGTTGGTGAGACGAGGGCGACGAGGTGCAGGTCACACCGAGAACGTGATAGCGGCGGTTCGTCTTCATCTTGTGATGTGGGGACGCTGAACTGCGTCCCACGAAGTCACGCGCCTGCGTGAGATCCCTGGTTCTCCCCGGTCGGGCCGCCGTCCGAAAGACCTCTGACGGCGCCTGCCGTACGGAGGCCTGCGACCTGCTCCGCCGGCCTCGGGCCCCTCCTGAAGGAGGCGGCCGTCGTCGGCGGCGTGGGTGGCTGCGGCTACCCCGTCACGAAACTGCCCCTCCAGCACACCAGGACAACCCGCAACCTACCGGGCGCCGCGCCGTCAGCCGCCCGGCGGGCGTTCGTCGTCCGAGTCGTCCGGCGCCTGGCGCGCGACCGTGGCGGGGTCGGCGTCCCCGCCCCGGGCCAGCAGACGCAGAGAGGCGAACAGCCCGGTGCCGCGCATGCTCGCGAGCTGCCACGCCCATGCCATCCCGCAGATCAAGTCGGCGACCACCAGATAGCACAGGACACGTACGGCGTCGAGGTCCGACGGATCGCGCAACAGAATGACTCCGGCCCAGATCTCGATGACCACGACGCACAGCAGTCCGGCGGCCAGCCCGTACGGCCGTCTCGCCGCGCCGTCCCGAACGCGCAACGCGGCGAGCACGAAGGCCAGAACGCAGACACCCCCGGCGGCGGACCACCAGCCCAGCTCAACCCCTGGCACCAGGGCGGCCAGCGAGATCACCAAGGCGTCGGTGAAGACCAGCAGGGCGGCCGAGGCCAAGGTACGGAAACCCGTGCCGCCCGCGACCCCGGCCGCCTGCTGCGGGGACAGCGACAGCGCGACGAAGAGCAGTCCGGCCAAGGCGCCCGTGGCCCCGGCCGCCGCGGTAAAGAAGTCGCGGTACTCCTCCGGCATCATGCGCGCACGATATCGCCCGCGCTCGCGACCCGCTGGGTGCCGCACCAGACGGACAATCCCGACAGGCACTGCGGACCGAGCACGGTCACGAGGTGAGCTCCGGCCTTCTCGGCAGGCTCCGACTCGATAACCGCCAAACGGCCGCGCCCCGCCGAACCGGGATTCCGGTTCGGCGGGGCGCGGCCGTTCAGGCTCAGGGCGTGCTCGGGGGCAGAGCGGTGGCGTAGCGCTCGCGTGTGCGCGGTATAGACAGGGGAGACACCATCGCTGGACGCGATGCACACTGATCGTGTCTTTGGCCGTCCACGGGTACCCGTTGAGGTCGAAGGTCCACGTGCCAGTAACCTTCCGGGAGATCTTCGAAAGGGTCACCCAGCCATACTGCCCGGGCGGCACACGCCGGGGAATGGCCTACCACCGCCACCGGCCGCAGTCCCTCGATCACCGCTCTCCCCCATCAGGCATCGTGTCCACGGACACAGCTATAGGGACGTCCACGATGAAGATGCCGATCGCCCGTACAGATGCGCGCAGCGGCGAGCAAGTAGTCCACCGCGTCTGTACCGATGCTCTGACCTGCGTCGCCGAGGTGATGAACGACATGGAGCCCCTGCTTGCCGATGCTCTGTCGGCATGCCACCTGGTATGGCGACCAGGATCCGTTCGTTTCTGACGTCCTCGCCACGCGTGCAGCCTGGCTAATCGTCATCCGACTCCAACCAGATACGGGCCGGCGGCACTTTGCGAAGGCGCCCTCCTCAAGGCATGGGGGATGAGTGTCCGGTGCGGCTGAAGGCTGCACCGGACAAGCACCATGAACAGCGGGGTGAAAGTTCAGCTTGGGCACCCGTGGCTCCGGTTGGTCAGGCCGACCTTGCATCTTTGGCGGCTATGCCCAGACGAACCGTATTCCCCCATTTCGGCCCGCTCGGGCGGCACGGGACGACAGCATGGAGCCGGGGCCGTCGACACCAGCCCCCGGCCACATGAGAGGGAAGCATGAGCATCACCTACGGCTCCATCGCCGGCGACCGTCCGATCTTTTCCGCCGAGGCGTACCGTCGAGGCCGCGGCCGAGAGGCTCCCCGCCCTGTACGTGCCGAGCGTCCTGGAGCACGCCGCCGAGCTGCTCACCAGCCTGTCGGCCATGGGCGGTGAGCACTCCGTGCCGCCCGCGCAGTGGAGCTGGACGGAGAATACGGCTCAAGGGCGTGCTCGACCTCGCCGCCTGCCCGTACGAACGCGACCTGGAGACCGAGCGCACCGACGCTGAGGTCACCTCCCTGACGGGCTTTCTGTTCGAGGCTCTGGTCTCCGAGGAGATCGGCCTCAGGGCCCAGCTCGGCGCACACCGCGACTATGTAATCGTAGATCGCGGTCCCGCACCCCGAGAGGTGGACAGAGCGGCGACTCCGGCATCCTCGTCGCCATCTCGAACGACGGAGGCCGGTTCTTCGCCTTCAGCGACATGCGCTTCCGCCGTATGCCGGTCATGGCTCCGGCGTCCCCCGCCGGCGCCCACCAGGTCGCCGAGGTCATCCGGGCCTTCGTATACGGAGAGGGCGGCGACGTCTTCGCCCGCCCGGCCGCTGCCGGGCGCGTCTGGCTCTCCCGCTGAATGTCCGCCGCTCCTCGGTCGGCCATTGCCTACCGACACGGTGACACGGACTTTGCGTTCCCAATGACATCACGCTGCGCATGACAGCCACATGCAAGATCCAATGGATCTGTGCAGATCTGGATGCAAGGCCCGGCTGACCTATGCAAGGTCAGCCACTACAGGACAATGAGCGAGGCACTCCCAGCAGGGCGGCGGGTGGCGCGCCCTTGGGTGGCGCAGTATTCGCACGGCTCCGTCATGCGCCGCCGCAGTGGCTCTGCATCGCCTCCGTCCACTGCTCGGGCCGGTCGGGTTGGCAGCCGGGGTATCGATACCCAGTGACGCGTTCGGCGGTGGGGAAGTCGGACTGCGCGGAGCGCACTTCGAGCACGTCCAGGAGCAGCGGCATGCGGCAGAGCGGGCAGAGGTCTCCGTGGAGCAGTTCGCCATTCATGCGGCGGACTGTGCACAGGTCGGTGGCTTACCGTCCCGGGCTGGCCCGGTGGCCCGCCTGACGGGCGCTGCGGTAAAGATCTGGTGATGCCCTCCCGCCCGGCGGGAAGGACCCCGGATCACGCTTCTGCGCAGGTCAGCGTCCGGGTTCCATGGGCCGATGATCAGCATGTCGCCAGTTCGCCCCGGGGCCGGGTGGCGCTACCTGTTCCGTGGCGTGATGGTCGGCGACGGCCACCGCCGGGCGGGCACGCCGCTGCGCGCCGCTCAGGACGAGGCCGGTGTCCCGCCCGGTGTGTGGAAGGGCCGGGGCCTGGCCGCGCTCGGCCTGGCGGCCGGGGACGTGGTGAGCGAGCGGCAGGCCGAACTCCTGCTGGGGGAGGGCCGGCACCCGGACGCCGACCGGATCGAGCGCGAGCTCCTGGCGCAGGGCAAGAGCCCGGCACAGGCGAGGCGGGCGACCGTGCTGGGCAGGCCCATCGAGCACAACCAGCCGGCCGAGACCGACAAGGCCAAGAAGCGCACCCCCTGGCTCGCCTTCGACCTTGTCTTCCGGCCCCCGCCGACGGCACACCTCGCGTGGGCCCTGATGGACGACCGGCACCGCCGGGTGCTGGAGCTGTGCGACGACGTCGCCCGTGACAAGACGCTGGCGTGGCTGGAGGAGTCGGTCGCCGAGATCCGCTGGAAGGCCGGCGGAAAGCAGCGGGCCCGGGTCAAGGACGGGCTGCTCGTCGCGGTCTTTAGGCACTACGAGTCCAGGGCCACGGAATCGAGGCCCCTTCTTCACGCGCACGCGGTCATGTCGATCCGGGCCCGGCGGCCGCACGACGGGAAGCGGGGCAACCTGTCGGCGGACTCACTGATGACCCACATCGTCGCCGCCGACACCCTCTACACCCTCCACTTCATGGAAGAGATGACGGCCCGGCTCGGGTGGGCGTGGGAGCCGCGCGAGGTCACCCCAGGGCGTCGGCCCGTCATGGACATCGCCGGGATCGACCGGCGGCTCATCGGCTGGCAGTCGACCCGCCGCCAGCAGATCGAGGACGCGCTGCCCGTCCTCACCGCCCAGTACAAGGAGAAGCAGGGGCACGCGCCGGGGGAGCGGGCCTCATACGCCCTGGCCTGCCAGGCCGCCGACCACACCCGCCCGCCCAAGCGCACCGAGCCGCTGTCGCTGACCGAGCTGCGCAGGCGATGGCGCACCTCCGCGATCGCCGCGTTCGGGGCCTGCACCGTCGACCGGCTCGCCGAGCGGGCACGGGCGGCGGCCGCGGCGGCCTGGGTACGGCCAGTCATCGACATCGCGCTGGCGGCCGTCGACGTCGCCGCCGTGGTGTACGTGATGCGCGGCGCCTTCAAGCGCCACCACCTGCTCGCCGAAGCCCGCCGCCACCTCTCCTACGCCCTGCGCGGCCGACCCCACCAGCCGGGCCTGGACGACCAGATCGTGCAGACGGCCATTGACGACTACACCCGCCCGGCGAGCCGGCGGATGATGACCGCCGGCCTGCGCGCCCTCTACCCGCGCGACACCGAGGACCAGGCCGTGCTGCGCCCGCTGACCCGCAAGCAGACCGCCCCGCCTTACGAGCGGGCCCGCCTCGCCGCCGACGCCCTGGCCGCCCGCGTTCGCGCCGCCCGGCGAGCAGAGCGCCTGGGCTCCCGCCTTCGCCCGTACGCCGTCGCCGTGCCCGCCGCCTCGAGGTCGCACCCGCGGCCGCTGCGCACCGGCCCGAAGGACGGCCGCCTCCTGGAGCAGGAGACCGGCGTGGTCACGGTGGAGCAGACGCGCCGGACCTTGGAGGCCGCCGCCGCGCAGATGACCGCCACGCTCCAGGACAGCCGGCGGGCGCGCGAAGCCGCCCACGGCCCCCGCCCGCAGCCCGCCCCGGCGACGGCACCGCCGACGCACACCCAGCAGCAGCCCGGCACCCAACCCGCGCCGGGCCGGACCCCAGGAGGAATCACACGAACACCCCGGAAGAACGCCCCAACCCCGACGACGCACTCGCCCGCGCCCGTGCGGCCCGCGAGCAGATGGCCGCCGCGCTCACCGAGGACCAGGAGCCCGGCCCCGACGAGCCCGTGGGGTGGCAGCCGATCTGGAAGCGCCCCCGGATTGTGGGAGTCACCTTCTGAGCGAGATTGCGATGTCGGTCGGTTTTGACGTCACTGCGGGTCTTGCGGTGGGACGGTGGAGTGTGCCTGTGCCGCTGGGGGGCTCATGGGTTCATCGCAGTCGGCCTGAGGAGCGGGCTGCTTCGGCGCGGCGGGGTCTTTTGCTGCCGGTTCAAGCGCGAGAAGAACGAGGCCGGCGCAGATCGGGATGTAGACGAAGGTGTCAGCCGACTGCCACGGCTCGCCCAGGAACGTCAGGGAGACCAGCACCAGCAGTACCGGCTCGACGTAGCTGAGCACCCCGAACAGGGAGAACGGCAGGACACGGCTGGCGGTCAGGTACAGCGCGAACCCGGCGGCGCTGAGAAGCCCGAGCAGGACAAGTCCGGCGATCAGCTGCGGGCGATGGGTGACCGTGCCGAAGGACGGCTTGGCCGCCAGGACGAAGACCGAGAAGGGGAACATCGCGATGAGCTCGAAGAGCTGAGCTGCGGCGGAGTCCAGGGCGAAGGCGCGTCGGCTGATGAAGGAGAGCGGAAGCCCCAGTGCGACGAGCAGGGTGGGCCAGCGCAGCCCGCCGGCGACGACCACGGCCGCCGTAACTCCCGCAGCGGCGCAGAGCACGGCCCCGATCCGCCAGCGGGAGAGCTTCTCGCGGTAGACCGCGACGCTGACCACCACCATGACCAGCGGCAGGATGAGATAGCCCAAAGAGAGATCGAGGCCGTGCCCGCTTTGGGGCGCCCATCCGAAAAGCCACAGTTGCAGCCCCAGAAGAGCGGCGTCCAGGATCAGGACGCCGGCCAGATGCGGTGTTGCTCCCAGACGGCCGACCAGCGCCGCGGCCTGGTCCCACATCCGCGCCGCGCAGAGGAAGGCGGCCAGGAAGGCGACCATCGCGATGATGCGGTATCCCAGGATCTGCTCAGGATCCAGCGGCAGAAGATGCGGGGGGATCATGAAAATGATCCCGAAGATGACCGACGCTCCGACCGAGGACAAAATCCCGGACGCAGGGGCGGAGGGGGCGTGCGCGTTCATGGGAGCGTGAGTGCTTTCCGAGAGGAGGCGGGCAGCGTGAGGTGCCGACCGGCCGGGCGGCGACCTCCAGCGTCCCCCACCTCGCCGGTAAGCACCAGCGATGAATCATGGAGCGGATTCATTAGGATTTGTGGATGGTCTTGTCTGATCTCCGCCGCCTGAGGATGCTTCGCGAACTCGCCGAGCGGGGCACCCTCGCCGCCGTGGCCGCCGCGATCGGCTACAGCCCCTCGGCGGTCTCCCAACAGCTGGCAGCACTGGAGCGGGAAACCGGTGCCCGCCTGGTCGAGCCGGCCGGACGGGGAGTCCGGCTCACCGACGCCGGAAAAGTGCTCGCCCGTCACGCTGCCGTCCTGCTGAACACCGCCGAAACCGCCGAAACCGAACTGGCGAACCTGACCCAGGAAGTCCGCGGCAGGATCCGAGCCGTGGGCCTGCAATCGGCAGCCCGCCGGCTCCTCATCCCCGCCCTGGTGGAAGTGGCACGCTCACACCCACTCGTCGAGGTCGAGATCACCGAACTCGAACTCGAAGTGGCCCTGCCCGAACTGCGCCTGGGAACCGTCGACCTTGTCATCAGCGACGAGTACGAAGGCCATCCCCGCCCGCGCCCCGACGGCGTCGACCATCACCTGCTCCTTTACGAAGGGACACGCCTGGTTCTGCCAGCAGGACATCCACTCGCCGCCCACCCCGGGCCCGTCACGCTTTCCTCGCTGCGCAACGAGGTATGGGCTTCCTCAAGCAGCGGTACCGGACACCACGCAATGATCATCGGGACCTGCCGGGCGCACGGAGGATTCGACCCCGACCTCCGACACCGATCCAACGATGCCGACGTCCAGCTCGAACTCGTCCGCAGCGCAGGCGCAGTGACCCTGCTGCCCGACCTGACCCTGCCAGCCGCAGACCCGCGCCTGGCCATTCGCGACATCGCCGGGACCAGCCTGACCCGACGGCTCTACGCCGTGATCCGCCAACAATCCCAAACCTCACCAGCGCTCAACGCCTACATCGAAGCCTTGCACCAGCAGAGCAGATCCAACCCGACCTGATCGGCGATCCCCACCGGCAAGCGCAAGGCCCGGTGTCATCGCCGGCGCCGCCATCCGCATCCTCCCCGGTCCCCACGTCTTCCGCATCCTGGTCGCCACGCTCCTGCTGCCGCTCGGCGCCTGGCCGTGCCTGCGCACCCTGCGCCCCGCCCGGCGGCGGACGGACGCGGCCGAGCCGTCGGCTCGCGTGCTCGCTGCTCTCGCCATGACGGTCGGGGTGGTCGGTGGGATCTACGGGATCGGCGGCGGTACCCTGCTCGAGCCCATCCTCGCCGCGCGCGGCATGCCCATGGCCAGCATCGCACCGGCCACCCTCGTCGCCACCTTCACGACCTTCGTCGCCGCGGCCGCCGTGTACGCCGCGCTGGGCCTGGCGAGGCCCGGGCCCGTCGCGCCCGACTGGTGGCTAGTGCTGTGACCGGGAACGTGCGCCGGGTTGGTGGTTGGGGCGGTTGGATGAGCGGTGACGTCGGTTCCGACCGCTGGAGGTGTGGTGGCTGAGCCTGCGCGGGTGCGCGGACTGACCGATCAGGAAGGGCAGAAGCTGCAGCAGATCGTGCGCGGGGGAAGTACCAGCTCGGTGCGCTACCGGCGGGCGATGATGCTCCTCGCCTCGGCCGGCGGGAACCGCGTCCCGGTGATCGCCAAGGTGGTGCAGGCCGACGAGAACACCGTCCGGGACGTGATCCACCGGTTCAACCAGATCGGCCTGGCCGAGCAGGCAGCGAACGGGCTGGACGTCCGCGACATCGCGGTCGCCCTGGCCACCTGGACCCCCTGAGTGAGTGTTTGACATCCCTGGTCGTGCGGCCAGGACATCGGGATGCTGGTTGCCATGGCCATTGGTGGGGTGGTTCGAAGGTATTGCCGGGAGTGTGGGGTGCCGCTGTCGCCGACAAAGTCGGCGACAGCGGTGTT
>NZ_JAQYXC010000154.1:0-300 GCF_036322365.1 Streptomyces sp. SP18CS02 | reverse complement strand
GCCGCCATCATCCCGAAGTAGACGTGCCGGCGCCGCGCGTACATACCTCCAGCGTACGTCCGAAGGGCCGCACCTCGTTCCCGGGAAGCGTCCAACCCCCAGGAGGTGCGGCCCTTCGGCCGGTCCGCGGGCCGTGACGGCCCGAAGCCCGAGAGGCGCCCCCGGCGCCGGACGGCCCGGGGGGCGCGTCACGAGCTAGACGGCGATCGCGACCTCGGCGAGGCCCCCGGTCTCGGCGACGCCCGTACGGTCCGCCGTGGCGCCCGGGACGAGCGCCCGGACGGTCCAGGTGCCCTCGGC
>NZ_JAQYXC010000152.1:0-302 GCF_036322365.1 Streptomyces sp. SP18CS02 | reverse complement strand
TTTTTTTTTATTTTTTTTTTTTGAATTTTTTTTTATTTTTTTTTTTGTGTGTTGTGGTTGTTGTGGTTTGTGTGTTCGGGGGTGGGGCGTTTCTGGGGGGTGGGGGGGGGGGGGGTGGTGGGGGGGGTGTTGTTGTGGGTGGTGGTTTTTTGTGTTGTGGGGTGGGGTTTGGTGGGGGTGTTTTGGTTTGGTTGGTGTTGTTTTGGGGGGGCGGTGTGTCCTAATTGGGGTTCTTTCTTTTGTTGAACGCGTGGGGGGGGAGGGGGTTGGTGAAATAGGGGGCGCCCGGGTGGCGGGTGGAG
>NZ_JAQYXC010000151.1:0-309 GCF_036322365.1 Streptomyces sp. SP18CS02 | reverse complement strand
GTTTTTTTTTTGGTTTTTTTTTTTGTTTGAGGGTTGTTGTTTGTTTGTTTGTTGGTTGGGGCTGGGGTATATTTGGGTTGTGTTGTTGGGTTGGGGGGATGTGTGGTTTTTTTTGGGTTTTGGGCCTTTGGGGTTGTTGTTAATCTGTTGGTTTGTGTTGGTGTTTTTGTTGTTTTGTTGGGTTTGTGAGATTGCTTGTGGGTGGGGGGGGGGGGTGTTCTGGCGTGGGAGCTGGGGGGCTTGTGTGTCTTCCACGAGAGAAGTTTTCTCCCCGACTGTTCGTTCGGGTTACCGCCGCCCCCCCCCCCC
>NZ_JAQYXC010000150.1:0-349 GCF_036322365.1 Streptomyces sp. SP18CS02 | reverse complement strand
GGCGGGTGGGTGGGTGGCTCATCTATGATCAGTTGGTGTTTGGTGCGGGTGTTGCTTATGGTGTAGAGGCGGGCAGGGGGGGGCGTTTCGCCGCCGGCCTTGGGATGTTTCTTGGTTTGCTGGGACACGGCGCCCGCCCGCTCGGCGCCGGGCGCGGGCGCGGGGGTGGGCTCCGCGGGCGCGGCGTCCTCGGTTCAGCAAGTGGTGGTGGGGCCGCTGTAGCCGCAGGACGTTCCGCAGCCCCGGCGGGTCCGTTCGCCGCCCGCCCAGGGCAGGTTCTCGGTCAGCAGGGACACCGCGCCCGCCGACCAGTCCACCTGCGGTGTGGGTGCGTCGACGTGCAGCGTCC
>NZ_JAQYXC010000149.1:0-367 GCF_036322365.1 Streptomyces sp. SP18CS02 | reverse complement strand
TTTTCTCTTCTGTGGGGGTGAGGTGGTGTGGGGGGGGGCGGGGGTCCGTGACGGCCCCCGCGCCCACCCACCACCGGCCCGCGGCTGCCGCTCCAGGTGTTTTGGGGGGGGGGGGGGGGGGTGGGGGGGGGGGGGGCTTGGGTGGGTCCTGGGGTATTTCGGGGGGGTGGGTGGTGGGGGGGGGGGGGGGGGGCCCCCCCCCCCCCACCCCACCCCCCCACCCCCCACCACCACCCACCCCCCCACCCCCCCCACCCCCCCCCCCCCACCCCCCCCCCCCACCCCCAAGAAAACCAATCACCACACAGCGGACACACTGGGCCCGCCCACGCAAAACAAACCTAAAATAACGGCCCCGACCGGCCGG
>NZ_JAQYXC010000148.1:0-331 GCF_036322365.1 Streptomyces sp. SP18CS02 | reverse complement strand
GGTCGCCAGCACCGTCACCCCCGGACACACCCCCACCAGCCGCTCCGCCACCACCGCGCCCGCACCCCCCCCCTGCTCCCCGTGGTCCAGCACGACCCGCATCCGCCGCCCCGCGCACTCCTCCACCAGCAGCGCCTACGGATCACCCCCCGGCCCCTCCTCCGCCCGCAGCCCCTCGGCACCGGCAGGGAGGTGCTGGGTCGCGCTGGCCCCGAGGGCGGTTAGCAGGGCCTGTGGGGGGGGGACGTGGTAGGTGACGGGAGCGAGCTCCGCGAGGCTCAGCACGTCGGGCCTCCCGTCGGCGCCGGGCTCGGCGGTGGCGGTGAGGTTC
>NZ_JAQYXC010000147.1:0-327 GCF_036322365.1 Streptomyces sp. SP18CS02 | reverse complement strand
GTTTTTTTTTTGTTGGTGGGTGGGGGGTTGGGGGTTGGGTGGGGGGGGGGGGGGTTGTGGTGGGTGTTGGTGTGGTGTTTTGTGGGTCGGTGTTGGTGGTGGGGGGGCGGGGGGGGGGGGGGGGGGGGGTGGGGGGGGGTGTCTGGGTGGGGGGAAGGGCCGCAAGAGTGGGCGGGGGGGTGGGGGGGGTGGTGGGGGGGGTGGTGTGGGAGGGGGGCGGGCGGGAGACATCGGGCCGGAGCCGATGACCAGGACGGACTGGATATCGGTGCGCTTAGGCACGCTCGGCCTCCATCAGAGAAACGAAGCGGTCGAAGAGGTACGCGG
>NZ_JAQYXC010000146.1:0-332 GCF_036322365.1 Streptomyces sp. SP18CS02 | reverse complement strand
TTCGACTTGCATGTGTTAAGCACGCCGCCAGCGTTCGTCCTGAGCCAGGATCAAACTCTCCGTGAATGTTTTCCCGTAATCGGGTAACACCACGCGAGCGGTGCGATCGGGAGGACTAAGCCCGGTCGCACACAGCGTCCTCGCGGTGTATTGCCACCCCGCAAGCGGGATGTACTTTTCAAAGGAACCCTGCCCTCCGAAGATGGCCGGGGGAGCAACTACTCTGGCGTTGATTGTTGGCACGCTGTGGAGTGCTCAAGGCACGGACGCTGCCTGTGTACTCACCCTCTGGGGCTGTCCTCCGGGCGCTTCGGTGCGGTCTGTCGTGTTTC
>NZ_JAQYXC010000144.1:0-304 GCF_036322365.1 Streptomyces sp. SP18CS02 | reverse complement strand
GCGGCCGGTGGCGCCGCGGCCGCGCGGGCGGCCCCCGCGGCCGGCCGGCCGCGCCGCCCCCCACCCGCCCGCCCCGCCCCCCCCGCCCGCCCCCCGCCCCCGCCCGCCCCCCCCCCGCCCGCCCCCCCCGCCCCCCCCCCCCGCCCTCCAAAACAGACCCCGCTTTGCGGGGGCCCGGCCCCGCAGGCTACGTATCTGGCCCCCCCTTATAGGTTTTGGGGTGGGGCCGGCCGCCAGGCCCCCCCGCGGCCGGATCGTCATGCTCGTCGACAACGGAGTGCACGGCGACTCCCGGGTACAGAAG
>NZ_JAQYXC010000143.1:0-1487 GCF_036322365.1 Streptomyces sp. SP18CS02 | reverse complement strand
TTGCCGGGGTGCGGCAGTTGATGACGGGTGGTGAGCCGTTGTCGGTGGCGCATGTGGCGAAGGCGTTGGGGGAGTATCCGGGGTTGCGGCTGGTGAACGGGTATTCGCCGGTCGAGTCGATGATCTTCACCTGCTGTCACATGGTCGAGGAGGGTGACACGGCCGGTTCGTCGGTTCCGGTCGGCACCGTCATCTCCCACAAACAGGTCTTCGTCCTCGACGAGCGGCTCCGACGTCTCCCGCCCGGCGCGGAGGGCGAGCTGTACATGGCGGGTGTGGGTCTGGCCCGGGGGTATGCGGGTCAGCCGGGGCTGACGGCCGAGCGTTTCGTCGCCCACCCCTACGGCGCTCCCGGTGAGCGCCTGTACCGCACCGGTGACCTCGTGCGGATGAGGCCCGACGGCGTCGTGGACTTCCTCGGGCGTGCGGACGGTCAGGTGAAGATCCGGGGCTTCCGGGTCGAGCCCGGCGAGGTCCAGACGGCCCTGATGAAGCACCGGAGCGTCCGTCAGGCGGCGGTGGTGGTCCGGGAGGACCGCCCCGGGGACAAGCGCCTGGTCGCCTATGCCGTCCTCGACGCGTCCGCTGCCACGACCCCCGAGGAGCTGCGGGCCCACGCCGCCGACCGGCTCCCCGAACACCTCGTCCCCTCCGCGGTCGTCATCCTGGACGCCCTTCCGCTGACCCCCAACGGCAAGCTCGACCGCCAGGCCCTGCCCGCCCCGGAGACCCGCTCCCGACCGGTCGGCCGCGCCCCGCGCACCCCGCGCGAGGTGGTCCTCTGCGGCCTCTTCGCCGACGTCCTCGGCATCGACGAGGTCGGCGCCGACGAGAGCTTCCTGCTGCTCGGCGGCCACTCCCTGCTCGCCGCCCGCCTGATCAGCCGCATCCGCCGTACGTTCGGCGTCGAGATCGGCATCCGCGAGCTGTTCCGGGACCCGACCGCCGCAGGTCTCGCCCGCGCCCTCGACGGTGCCGAGCAGGCCCCCCCGGCCCTGCTCCCCGCCGACCGGCCCGCCGCACTTCCGCTCTCGTACGCCCAGCAGCGCATCTGGTTCCTCGACCGGACCGAAGCCCCCGGAGCCGGCCGGGCGGCGGCGAGCGGCTCCACCTACAACGTCCCGCTCGCCCTCCGGCTGCGCGGCACCCTCGACAGCGACGCCCTGCGCCGGGCCGTCGACGACGTGGTGGAGCGCCATGAGACCCTGCGCACCCTGTACCCCGCCCCCGACGGGCAGCCCCGTCAGCAGGTGCTGAGACCCCAGGACGCCCACGTGGCCTGGACCCACACCTCCCCGGGCGCGGCCGGTCTCACCGAGGCCCTCACCGAAGCCGCCCGGCAAGGGTTCGACCTGGGTTCCGAACTGCCTTTGCGGGCGCACCTGTTCGGTGCGGGGGTGGGGGAGAACGTGCTGTTGCTGGTGGTGCACCACATCGCGTGCGACGGGTGGTCGCTGGCGCCGCTGGTGCGGGACCTGGCCGAGGCG
>NZ_JAQYXC010000142.1:0-25896 GCF_036322365.1 Streptomyces sp. SP18CS02 | reverse complement strand
GAGACTGCACCCCGGAGTGAACCCCGGGTCCTCCAGCAGCCTGAACTTGTCGATCGTGATCACCCACGCCGCGAGCAGCCCCGCCGCACCCGTGACCACCAGCATCCACGCGAACGCCCGGCCCGCCCCCGCCCCGCCGTGACGCCCGTTCCCGCTCTCGTTCCGGCCGACCTCCGGCGGACCGGCCTCGCCCTTCACGCTCGTCATCGTCATGGCGGCGACGCTACACGCGACGGGGGTTCGCCATGGTTCACCCCGGTTCCTTCACCGGAATGGCGGAGCCGTACGCGGTCGGGGCCGTGGTGCGGGGAAGGGCGGGTCAGCCGCGCACCCTGCGCACCGGGACGACGCAGTGGGCGCTCTCCGAGAGCGTCTCCTCGTCACCGGCGAAGGCGCGCAGCTCCTCCTCGCCCACCTCCCGGCCCGGTGCTCCCTGCGGCCAGGGGCGGAGTGCGCAGATGAGGTAGACCTGCCCCTTCTCGTGCGCCGCCTGCTCCCACTGGGGCGGCACCGAGCACTGCGCCCTCATGAACGGTGTGGTGAGCACGAGCTGTTCGGCCTCGACCAGCAGCGTGATCGGGATGCGGGTCTCGCTCGCCAGGTCGACCACCCGCTCGCCGATGGGCAGGCCCAGCTTCTCCAGCTCGGCCGCCAGCGCCTCCCGGCCGGCCTCGGGGCCCTCGGGCCCGTCCCCGGTCGAGTACACCATCAGCATCGGCGTGCCGGCGGAGTCGGCGGAGGGCTCGCTGGCCCACGGAAGGACGCTGAGGGTTCCCAGGAGGGAACGCTGCCGGCCCGGGAACGCGACGGTGGAAGAGGTCATGGCGCCGGATACTAGTGCCGCCGACCGGGGCATCCCGGGGCGAATCCACCCGTTCGGCCGAGCCCGGCGGGCTCCTTCACCTCGACGTGTCACGAATTCGGCCCTGCCCTCCGGAACGGTTTTCGGGTGTCGTCGTTGTGCCCCGGAAGTCCTCCGCCCGCTCGCCGGGCATCGCCGGACGGGAGAGCGCCGATGGCCGTGAAGAGACCGGGGTCCCCGGTGCCGCCCCCCGCCTCATGGCCGGTGCCGCCTTCCGCCACCTCCGCCGGCCCGTTCCGCGGCCCGCGCACCGCGCGGCGGGGGGTGCTGCGCACGCTGTACGCCCTGACGGTCGCGGCGTTCACCGGAGGGGCACTGGCCCGGATCGCCGCCGCGCCCCGGGTCACCCCGCCCCCGGCCGTGTCCCCGGAGCCCTCCGACGGCGCTTTCGCCTTCGCCTTCGACGAGATGTACAAGGGACGGCACATCCAGGGCCGACCGGTCCCGGCGCCGGACCCCGCAGCGGGGACAACCGCCGGCGGGACGGCCCGGGGCCCGGGCTTCGAGGCCCGGATCGACGGCCGGCCCCTGCACCTCATGCGCTGCGCGGACGGCGGCTACCTCAGCGTGGTCGACCACTACCGGTCCTGCCCCACGCCGCTCGCGGCGACCCGCGCGGCCGTCGACGAGCTCGGGCCGGCCCGGCTCGCCCCCATCGGCGTCCACGGCGCGGGAACGCGAGGCGGTCATGGTCTACACCCGTAAGGACCAACGGGACCTGACCCGTGCCGAGCGGCGGAAGTTCGTCGACGCCGTACTCGAACTGAAGCGGAGCGGCCGCTACGACGACTTCGTCCGCACGCACGTCCGGCACTACAGCTCGGACGGCGACGACGGGCTGCGGGCCGCCCACATGGCGCCCTCCTTCCTGCCCTGGCACCGCCAGTACCTGCTGGACTTCGAGCGGGCCCTCAGGGCCCTGGACCCGACGGTGACCGTGCCGTACTGGGACTGGACGAGGGACAGGACCGCGGCCGCGTCGCTGTGGGGCGAGGACTTCATGGGCGGCAACGGGCGGCGCGGGGACCGACAGGTGATGACGGGCCCGTTCGCCCACGTCCGGGGCGACTGGACGGTCACGGTGGGGGTGACCGAGAACCGCTTCCTCAGCCGGGACTTCGGCCACCCGGCGGACCCGGTCGAACTGCCGACGAGGAAGGAGCTGGCCTGGGCCATGGACGACCCGGTCTACGACTCCGAACCCTGGAACTCCACCAGCGCCTCCGGCTTCCGCAACAAGCTGGAGGGCTGGACGCCGGGGAAGGGGAGCGCCCGGCTGCGCAACCACAACCGGGTCCACCGCTGGGTCGGCGGCCTGATGCTCGGCGGCGCCTCCGTCAACGACCCGGTCTTCTGGCTGCACCACTCCTTCGTCGACCTGCTCTGGTCGCGGTGGCAGACCAGGAACCCGGGCGCCCGCTACCAGCCCGCCACCCCGCCCCCGCGTGGCTCGTCGCAGTACGGGCGCGTGGTCGCGCGCCACGAGCCCATGCCCCCGTTCGGCGTCACCCCCGCGGACGTCGCCGACCACAGCCGGGTCTACCGGTACGCGTGACACCGGCCGGCACCGACGTGCGCCGGCCGACACCGCGACACCGATGTGCCTTTGCGGGCCTCGACCCACCTCGGCTTGCGTCCACTTGCGTCCACTCGTGCCGACCGACCCCGCCGGACACCGACCGACCCCGTCGGGCACCGACCGACCCCGCCGGGCACCGTGACCGGCGCCGCGCCGATGCGGTCCGGCCCGCGCCGGGCCCCGCCGGGACGGCACGGACACAGGAACGGTCCCCCGGCCTTGGGAGGCCGAGGGACCGTGTGCGAGGCGGGGGCTCAGCTGCCGTAGCCGCCCTCGCTGCCCTTGCCGCCCTTGCCGTTCTTGGCGTCCTCGTGGTTCTTGCTGTCCTCGTGGTCCTTCTTGTCCTTCTCGACGACCTTCTCGGACTTCTCGCTGACGTTCGCGCAGGTGTTGCCGAACGCGGGGTTCAGGATGCCGATGATGTCGATGGTGTTGCCGCAGAGGTTGATCGGGATGTTGATCGGGACCTGGACGACATTGCCCGAGAGGACGCCGGGGGAGCCGACGGCGGCGGCTTCGGCCCCAGCGTCGGCGAGGGCCATGCCGGCCCCGCTGAGGGCGACAGCGCCCGTGCCGACGATGACCGCGGCGGCCTTCGCGATGCGAGACATCACATTCTCCTTGTGCCTGGTAACTCGACCGCGGGCCTGCGGTCGTCACTTCCTTACAACGCGATGACACACGACCAGTAACGGGCAATGTCGTCACAACAGGGCAAAGGTGATAATCACCGCTCAAACGGACGTATAGGGCCCGGCAGCCGGAGTACGCCGGCTGCCGGGCCCCTGGGCGCGCGGATCCTCTGCCGCGGCGCGTCAGCCCCTCGGGCGGACCAGCCCCAGGCCGGACTCGACGGTGCCGGTCAGCGTCGGCGCCAGCAGCCCGGTCCGCGGCAGTTCGACGCCGGGCAGCCCGAGCGAGTCGCCGCGCGGCAGGGTGAGCGGGGAGCCCACGGTCGCGCCGGGAGTCACGGCACGCAGCGGGGAGGCGGGCGTGGTGAGTTGTACCCGCTCCACCTCCTGGCCCTCGGCGAGGGCGGGCAGCGGCGCCGCGATCTCGGTCTGCGGCAGTTCGGCCGAGAGCGGGGCCTGAGGCACGGTCACCGGCTGCACCTCACCGCCTCCGCGGGCCCCGAGACCCATGGGCGTTCCCGGTACGGGGACGGGCACCGCGGTGCGTACCGTCGGAGGCTCCATGGGGAGCAGCATCCCCAGTCCCCGCAGCGGCAGCTCCACCGGCGCCTGCGCGGCGGCCGCGGGCGTCACCATCGCCGCAGAGGCGAGACATGTGACGAGAATTCCCAAGCCGGCCTGAGATCTCAGGTTCATATGGTCCGTTCGCCTTCCAGCGCTGACGAGTCATGTTGCCGACTGGAAGAACGAGCGCGCGCCGGGAAAAGCGTCAGAATTCCCCTGGTTGCAGCAGCGGGGCGGCACGCGAAAAAGGGACGGCGGGAACGAGATCGTTCCCGCCGTCCCCGGCGGTGCGGCGCGCGGCGTCCCGCGCGTCACCGCCTCACTTGCCGAGCGGAAGTCCGCCGAGCAGCGGCGCGGCCTTCTTCGTGGGCGCCAGTCCACCGGCGGTGTCCCCGACCTTGCGGACCAGGTCGCTCTCGGACGCCCTGGTCACGGCGTCGGAGGGGACCGTCTCGGTCAGTCCGCGCTTGCCCAGCGTGTCGACCGCGCCGTTGAGGCTGGAGGGGGTGAGGCTGTCAGCGGCAAAGGCCGGGGCGGCCACACCCAGGGCCATCACGGAACCGGCAACGACCGCAGCAACCTTCGTGGGGTTCATGGGGAGTGAATCCTTCCTTGGATGGCGTCTGTTCGTCACAACTGGCGGATCGCACAGGGAACTTGGGGCGTTCCATGCGGTGCTCCTTCTTGGTAACGAATCCTCCACCCGGCGGAAACTCCGGAAGGGGGGAATTCTCGACACTGCACCCGAATGATGTGGATCGATCGTATTCTCCGATCAGCATCGAACGGGGTGCGGGCGCGGGTGCGGATGCGGATGCGTGGACGGACGCGGGGCGGACGCACGACGGCCGTGCCGACCCGTTCCCGCCGGGTCGGCACGGCCGGAGTGGCGCCCTCAGAAAGGCCAGAAGGTCTTGCGCGGCGTGGCGGCGGTCGTCTGCGGAGCGGCCGGGACGGCCGGGGTGGCCGCCGTGCCGGTGGTCATGCCGGTGGCCGGGAGCTTGGTGAAGTCGGTGAGGCCGGCGAGCCCCGTCATCCCCGTGACGCCCGTCGGTGCCGTGGGGGTGCCGAGGTCGGGGGTGCCGGTGAGGCCGCTCATGCCGGACAGGTTCGCGAGGGACAGGCCCGTCATGCTGGAGACCGTGGACCTGACCATCTCCAGGACGGAGTCGAGGGTCGCCTTGACCTCGGCGTCCGTGAGGTCGGTGGTCGTCGTGTTCTGGGTGATCTCGGTGCTCGTCACCGTGCCCTGCTCCAGTGCCGCGGCGACCAGTGCGTCGATCGCCTTCTGCAGGTCCGTGAGGGCGTCGGCGGTGGCGTCCGCCGGGGCCACGGAAGGGGCCAGTGGCTGGTGGTCCTGGGCGACGGCCGGCCCCGCCGTACCGAGGGCGAGGGCGGCGCAGGCGAGAGTGGCCGCGATACGGCGGGTTGTCAGGGGACGCATGCGTTGTCCTTCCGGTGATGCGTGGGGAACGTGAGATCACCGTGGGTCGGACCCCAGGTGCTCGCAAACGCTTGCGTGATCGACGCCGCCGATAGGGTGGCCCGCCTAGTCCGTCGGTGCGGAGGCGCGTGTCGTGCGGGGGGAGCGTGCCGTGCGGGGGCGCCGCCCGGACGCCGTTCGTGACGCCCGGCCCGGCACCGCGCCCACAACGCGGTGCGCCACCCCCGGAGGGGTGGCGCACGGTGGCATCGGGTCGGGGAGCCCGGGCTGTGTCCGGTCAGCCGTTGACGCAGACGTTGCCGAACGCGGGGTTCAGGAGGCCGATGATGTCGATGGTGTTGCCGCAGACGTTGACCGGGATGTGGACCGGGACCTGGATGACGTTGCCGGAGATGACGCCCGGGGAGCCCACGGCCGCACCCGACGCGCCGGCGTCGGCCATAGCGACGCCCGTGGCACCGGCGACGGACGCGGCAACGGCTGAGGTCAGGACGACGGCCTTGGCGATACGGGACATGGTGATGAGCTCCTAGGTTCGATGAGGCATTCCCGACCGATGTGGCCGGCTGCATCAAGAACGCGGCAGCGTTTCTCTGGTTGCGCCACCGAACGGGTGAACCGTCGGATGAGTGGCGGGCGACACGTCTGTTGGCGAACGGAACACCCCGATAGGGAAGTTACTTATAAATTGTCCGAAATGCTTGGTTTTGTGGTTGTTCGGTCATAGCGTTCGGGCTCGCTCCTCCCTTTCCGGTCCTGCCGAGCCCCTTTCGCGCGTCCCCGCGCGACCGCTGCTCGCCCTTCCCCCTTCCGTTCCTCTTCGCGGTGTCCCCCTCACTCCTCCAAGCGGAGAACCTGTATGCGCGATTCAGTGGTTCTTGCCGTGCGTCGCGGGCTGCTGTGCCTTCTGTCGTGCGTGTCGTTGCCGGTCGCACATCCGGCCGCCGCAACCGCTCCGGGGAAGGAGGCCGACCGCATCGCGTTCGCCCAGCGCTTCTACGCCCTGCAGCGCGGCGGGCTGGTACGGGCGGCCAACGCGGCCGTCAGCTGCCGCGTCTCCACGACCTCGCCGTCCGCCGCGCTGGCGTGCGGATCGGTCCGCAACGGCGGTACGGCGGCCAACGACGACCGGGACATGTTCTACGTCGACGTGGACGACGACCCCAACACGTACAACTCCGGTCGCGGTGAGGTCCTGCTGCCGAAGGGCGCCGTGGTCACCTACGCCCGTCTGTACTGGGGAGGGAACCTGCGGGTCGGGGAGCAGAAGCCGCCCGAGGACAACGGCCGCGTACTGATCGCCGAGCCCGGCGGGGAGTACAAGGAGGTCCTCGCCGACTCCACCGTGGGGCACCGGACGACGGACGGCGCCGACGCCTTCCAGGCGTCGGCGGACGTGACACGGCTGGTCCGCGGCGCCGGTCCCGGCATGTACACCGTGGCGCAGGTCAATGTCGCGAGGGGGGAGTCGGCGGCCGGCTCCTGGGGCGGCTGGACGCTGGTCGTCGCCTACGAGCACAAGGCCGAACCCCTGCGCCACCTGTCCCTCTGGGACGGGTTCGAGACGCTCGACGCCAAGAGGAAGGCGCTGCGGGTGGACTTCGGGAGGCTCGCCGTCCCGGCGGACGCGCCCGGCCGCCTCGGGATGGTCGCCTACGACGGCGACCGGGGCACCGCGGGGGACTCCCTGGCGCTGGAGACCCGGGCCGGCCGGACCCCGCTGAGCGACTCGGCCAACGCGGCGGACGACGTGATGAACTCCAGCGTCACGGACTTCGGGACCGACCGGACCGGCCGCTTCCCGGAGTACCGGAACACGCTCGGGTACGACTCCGACGTCCTCAACCTGCGCACGGCGTTCCGCGGCGGGGCCGACCGGGTCGGCGTACGGATCGCCACCGGGGCGGACACGGTCTGGCTGGGCGCGCTCTTCCTGGAGGCCGACGCGCGCGGCTGACGACCGCCCACGGGCCGTCCGCCCGAAGCCGCCGTCCGCCGCTGTGCGGGGAGCCGCCGTCCGCGGCCGCCGTCCGGCCCCCGGCTCCGCCGCCACCTGTTCCGCAAGCCTCCAGAAAGGGTCACGCGTGCGTCCCCCAATGACCGCACTGCATGTTGTCCAGCCAGGTGACGGCGGGGTGGCCCGCGTGGTCACCGACATGGTCGGCGCGCAGCTGGCGCAGGGCCTGCGGGTGGCCGTCGCCTGCCCGCCCGGCACGCCGCTCGCGGCGGCGGTCCGGGCGCGCGGCGCCGAGGTCCACCCCTGGCGGGCGGGCCGCGACCCGGGCCTGCGGCTGGTGGCCGAGAGCCGACGGGTCGCCGAGATCGTCGCGCTGGTCCGGCCCGACCTGGTCCACGCCCACAGCGCGAAGGCCGGGCTCGCCGCCCGGGTCGCCGTGCGCGGCCGCGTGCCGACCGTCTACCAGCCGCACGCCTGGTCCTTCGAGGCGGTCGGCGGAGCCATGGCGGCGCTCGCCCGGGGCTGGGAGCGCTGGGCCGCGGCCCGGTGGACCGACCGGGTGGTCTGCGTCAGCGAGGCCGAGCGCCGGCGGGGCGAGGACGCGGGTGTCCGGGCGGCCTGGTCCGTCATCCACAACGGCGTGGACGTCGGCCGCTTCACCGCCGGCCCGGCGGAGGCGCGGGGAACACCGGAGGCCCGCGGCCAAGCCCCAGGCCGAGCCCGCGGCCAAGTCCCCGGCCCGGCGGGCCCGCTCGTGGTCTGCGTGGGCCGGCTGTGCCGCCAGAAGGGGCAGGACGTCCTCCTGCGGGCCTGGCCCGAGGTCGTCGCCCGGGTACCGGGCGCCCGGCTGGTCCTGGTCGGTGACGGGCCGTCGGCCGCCGGCCTGCGCGCCTCGGCGCCCGCGTCGGTCCGCTTCGCGGGAGCGGTCGACGACACGGCGCCCTGGTACCGGGCCGCCGACCTGGTCGTCCTGCCGTCCCGCTGGGAGGGCATGGCGCTGGCCCCGCTGGAGGCGATGGCCAGCGGCCGGCCCGTCCTGATCACCGATGTGGACGGCGCGCGAGAGTGCCTGCCGCCCGGGCACGAGGCGCACTGCCTGGTACCGCCCGACGACCCGGCCGCCCTGACCGAGGCCCTCACCCGGCTGCTGCGCCGGCCGGTCCTGCGGCGGATCCTGGGCCGCCGGGCGCATCAGCACGTACTCGACAGATTCGACGTGCGGCGCGCGGGCGCGGCCCTCGCGGACGTGTACCGCGAGGTGGCCGCCCCGCGGCACCGCGAGACGAGAGAGCCGATCCCCCAGTGACCACGGAAAGCACCAGCGTCCCCTCGTCGACGCGCGCCGCCGCCACGGTGGACCAGGCGCCGGGCGTCGGCTCCCTCGGCAGGCCGCGCGGCCCGGCCGCCGACCGGGTGGCCCTGCCGCCGCCCCGCCCGGCACCCGCGCCGCCCTTCGTGGCGGCCCTGGTGGCGGCGGACTGTGCCGCGGTGCTCGCGGCCGCGCTGCTGCTGGGCGAGGAGCAGCGCGACGCGGCGCTGCTCCTCCAGCTCACCGCGGGCGTGGCGGCGCTCAACGCGTGTGCCGGGCTGTACCGGCCCGGCGCCATCGCCTCCGTGCTCGACGAGTTCCCCGTCCTGGCCGGCCGGGCGGCGATCGCGTGGTGCGCGGCGGCCGCCCTGCTCGCCGCGCAGTCACCGGAGCGCGTGATCGGCCTGTCGACCCTGGCCGCCGCGTACGGGACGCACCTGCTCCTCGTCTGCGGCTGCCGCGGCGCCGTCCACCACCGGCGGGCCGGCGTGGCGCGCGCCCGCCCCCGGGCCGCGCTGATCGTCGGCCCGCCCCAGGCGGCGCAGCGGCTCGCGGCCACGCTCGCCCGGCACCCCCGGTACGGCGTCCGGCCGGTCGGTGTCGTCGCCACCCAGCAGGACATCCCGCAGCCGGCCTCGGCCGGACCGGCGCTGCCGGTGCTCAGGAGCACCGAGGAGATCCACCGGGCCGTCGTGCGGGGCGGCGTCCGGGAGGTGGTGTTCCTGCCCGGGGAGGAACAGGCCGACCTGGTCGCCCTGTTCGAGCACTACGGCTGTGCCGGCTGGCGCGTCGGGGAGACGGGCGGCCGCGCGGGGGCCGCCTCGATGAGCCAGCACCTGTGGGGCCATGCCTGCCGCCGTCTGGACACACCGCGCGGCCGGCGGGGCCGGCTGCCCAAGCGGGCGCTCGATGTCACCGTCGCCGCTCTCGCCCTCCTGGCCACCGCGCCGCTCCTGCTGCTGTGCGCGTCCGCCGTGCGCCTGTCGGACGGTCCCGGCGTGCTGTTCCGGCAGGAGCGCGTCGGCCAGGACGGCCGGCTGTTCACGCTGCTGAAGTTCCGTACCCTGCGGCCGGCCGACGACGAGGAGGCGGCGACCCGCTGGAGCGTGGCCCACGACGAGCGGGTGAGCGGCGTCGGGGGCTTCCTGCGGCGCACCTCCCTCGACGAGCTGCCCCAGCTGTGGAACGTCCTGCGCGGAGACATGAGCCTGGTCGGCCCGCGACCCGAGCGGCCCTACTTCGTCGCCCAGTTCAGCCGCAGCCACGCCGGTTACGCGGCCCGGCACCGGATGCCCGTGGGGCTCACCGGGCTCGCGCAGGTGCACGGGCTGCGGGGCGACACCTCGATCGAGGACCGGTGCCGCTTCGACAACCACTACATCGACCACTGGTCGCTCTGGCAGGACGTGTGCATCCTCCTGCGGACGGCCGCCTCGCTGATCCGCCCGGCGGGCAGCTGATGACCGCTCTCGCCGGGGAGGCTCCCGCGCGCCCCGCACGGCGGTGGCCGCGGGCCGCCCCCATGGTGCCGGTCCTGGCCGTCCTCGCGCTGCTCGCCGTGCCGGCCCGGGACCCGTCGGGCACCGGTACCGTCGCCGACGCCGCGTCGGCCGTACTCGTCCTCTTCTGCCTGGTCCGGGTCGTACGGGCCGGTGTCCGCCCGCTGTCCGGGGCGGCCGCCCTCGTGCTGGGGCTGCCCGTGCTGGGAGTGTGCGCGGCGGCCGTCACCTCCGGCGACGCGGCCACCGTGCTGCCCGGGGCCGCCCGCTACCTCCAGGTGTTCGTGCTGGTGCCGGCGGCGGTCGTGCTGCTGATGCGCGACCGCCGCGACTTCAGGCTGGTCGCGGGGGGTCTGATCGCCCTCGCCCTGGTGCAGGGCGCGGTGGGGATCGCGCAGTACCTGACCGGCACGGGCGCCTCGTACCGGGGCGAGGACGTACGGGCCGTCGGCACGTTCGGGCCCGGCGACGTGATGGGCATGTCGACGGTCGTCGCCTACGGGCTGGTGGCGGCCGTCGGCCTGGCGCTCGGCTCCTCGGGGCGGGCCAGGACCACCGCCCTGGTCTGCGCCGCACTGCTGGTGCCGCCGCTCGTGGTGTCCTTCAGCCGGGGCGCCTGGATCGCCACGTTCCTGGCCTGCGGGCTGCAACTGGCGCTGTCCGGCGGGCGCAGGGCGCTGCGCGCGGCGCTCGCGGCCGGGGCGCTCGGCGTGGTGCTGGTCGCCGGGTTCGGTATCGGCTCGCAGCTGGTCGAGGAACGGGTGGCGAGCATCTCGCAGGTCACGGACGCCCCCGACCGGTCGGTCACCGACCGGTACACGATGTGGGCGGCGGCCGTGGGGATGTGGCGGGAGCGGCCCGTCACCGGCGTCGGGCTCAAGAACTTCCCCGCCCACCGCGACAGCCACGCCTCCCTGGCGCTCTCCTCGGGCAGCGACATCGCGGGAGCCGGCCAGGGGTTCCGGCGCCAGGCCCTGCTGTCGCCCCACAACATGTATCTGCTGGTCCTCGGCGAACAGGGTCTCCTGGGTGTCGTGACGATGGCGGGCAGCTGGCTGGCGCTGCTGGTGTGCGCACTGCGCCGGGTGCCGGGCGCCCGCCGGACCCGCACGGGGGCGGACTGCGCCCTGGTCGCGTCCGGGCTGGTGGCCTGGCAGCTGGTCGACTTCGCGTACGCCGACATCGGCGGGCCCTCGACGGTGCTGACCGCGGTGGTGCTCGGGATGGTCGCCTGGTGGGCGCTGGCCGCGCACGGGCGGGGCGCGCGGTACGGGGAGGGCGAGGCCCCGGCCGGGCTGCCCGGCGCCCGGCGCCTGACCGGTTCCGGGGCACAGGACCGTAACGCCGGAGCCGGAGCGGGAGCCGGAGCCGGGCGTGGCGGGGCGGACCATGGCTGAGTCGTCGGGGGCCGTCGCCCTGGCCGGAGTCCCGCGCCCCGCCCCGGCGGCGCGGTCCTGGGTGCCGTCCAACCGGTTCCTGGCCAGGGCGGCCCTGCTCACGGCCGGGCTCACGGCGGCCGGCGCACTGCTGGGACTGATCCGTGACCAGCTCCTCGCCCGCGCCTTCGGCGCCGGTACCGGCACGGACGCCTTCCTCGTCGCCTGGACGGTGCCCGAGTTCGCCGCCACGCTGCTCATCGAGGACGCGATGGCGCTCATCCTGGTGCCCGCGTTCAGCCGCGCCCTGGCCCGGCGGGCCGAGGGGGCCCGGCCCGACCCGGTCCGCGCGCTGGTGGGCTCGACGCTCCCGGACACCGCGCTGGCCATGAGCGCGGCGGCCGGCGCGCTGGTGCTCGCCGCGCCCTGGCTCGTACCGCTGCTGGCCCCCGGGCTGCCGCGGACGGATCTCGCCGTCGACTGCACCCGGCTCACCGCGACCTGCGTGCTCAGCTTCGCGCTGGCCGGCTACTGCAGCGCGGCCCTGCGGGCGCACGGACGGTTCCTGGCACCGGCCGCCATCTACCTCGCGTACAACATCGGCATCATCACGGCGGTCGTGCTGCTCGGCCCCGGGTGGGGCGTGCGCGCGGCGGCGGCCGGGGTCGCGGCGGGCGGCGTGCTGATGGTGCTGGTCCAGGTGCCCTCGCTGGTGGGGCGGTTGCGGGCGAAGGGCTCCCGCCCGGGCGGGAGCGCCGCGGCCGGGGATCCGCGCGGGGAGGGGCCGCCGCTGCTCGTCCTCGCCCTGCTCGCGCCGGTGCTCGCGTTCGCGGTCAGCCGGCAGTCCCAGGTGCTGGTCGAGCGGTTCCTCGCCGCGCCGCTGCCCGCCGGGGCCATCTCCCACCTCAACTACGCCCAGAAGGTGGCGCAGCTGCCGATGGTGCTCTCGCTCATGCTGTGCACGGTCAGTTTCCCGGTCGTGGCGCGGGCCATGGCGGCGGGCGACACCGCCGGGGCGCGGCTGCGGGCCGAGCGGGACCTGCTGCTGGCCTGCGCGATCGTGCTGGTGGGCGCCGCGACCGTGATCGCGGCCGCGCCGCAGATCGTCCAGCTGCTCTTCCAGCGCGGCGCGTTCGACGCCGCCGACACCCGGGCCACGGCCGGCGTCATGCGGATCTACGCGCTCGGACTGCTGGGCCAGACGCTGGTCGGCGCGCTCGTCCGCTGCTACTTCTCCGCCTCCCGGCCGCTCTGGTACCCGGCCGCCGTCATGACCGGCAGTGTGGCCGTCACCGCCGGGGCCGGCCTCGTCTGGGCCGGCCCCTGGGGCGCGCCGGGCATCGCCGCCGCCAACGCGCTGGGCATCACGCTCGCCGCGGGGCTGCTGCTGCTCGGGGTGGCGGGGCAGCGCGTCCCGCTCGGGGCCCGTCCCGTCGCCGGGGGGCTGGTGAGGCTCGTCGGGCCCGCCGCGCTCGCCACGGCAGCCGGCTGGACCTGCGCGGCCCGGGTCGGCTCGCCCCTCCCGGCCGTCCTCCTCACCCTCGCCGCCGTCACCGCCGTCTTCCTGGCGTCGGCGTGCGCGTGCGGGGCGCCGGTGGTCCCCGGCCTCCTGCGGGCGGCCTTCGGCCGTCCGTCCCCCGTCCGTTCCCCGCCCACCGACCACCGTTCCGCGCTCGTCCGCTCCCCGCTCATCCGTCTCCTCGTCCGTCCCCTCATCCGTTCCGCTTCCCGAAGGCACGCCCATGCTCCGTCGGACATCCGGGAAACCCCGCACGTCACCCCTGTGGGTGGCGATGTACCACTCGATCGACGACCTCGCCGACCTCGACGACGTCAGGAATGACCCGTACCGGCTGACCGTGTCGCCCGCGCGGCTGGACCGGCAGCTGCGCTGGCTGCGGGACCGGGGGCTGCGCGGCGTCGGCGTGGGGGAGCTGCTGCGCGCGGTGGCACGCGGTGACGCGCGCGGACTCGTCGGCCTCACCTTCGACGACGGGTACGCCGACTTCCTCGACAACGCGGTCCCGGTGCTGCGCCGGCACGCGTGCACCGCCACCGTCTTCGTCCTCCCCGGCCGGCTGGGCGGCGACAACGCGTGGGACCCGCTCGGCCCGCGCAAGCCGCTGCTCACCGAGGAGGCCGTCCGCCGCTGCGCCGCCGCCGGCATGGAGGTCGCCTCGCACGGGCTGGTGCACCTGTCGCTGCCACCGCTGGGGGACCGGCTGCTGCGGGAGGAGACCCGCTACAGCCGTGAGCTGATCCGTACGATCACCGGCTCGGCGCCCGAGGGGTTCTGCTACCCGTACGGGCAGGTCGACCGGCGCGCCGTGCGGGCCGTGCGCGAGGCGGGCTACAGCTACGGGTGCGCCATCGACCCCGGGCCGCTGAGCGAGGTGTTCGCCCTCCCGCGGGTGCACATCGGCCAGCGCGACACCGCCTGGCGCCTGCACGCCAAGTACCGGCTGCACGGGCTGCGCCGCAGACCACCCGCCGGTCTCCCGTCCGGCGACCGGGCGGCTTCCGGCGACCGGGCGGCGTCCGGTGACCCGGCGGCGTCCGGGGCGACCTCCGGGGTGCCGTCGTCATGAAGGTCCTGCACGTCATCACCGGCCTCGGCATCGGCGGGGCCGAACAGCAACTGCGGCTCCTGCTGCGCCATCTTCCGGTCAGGGGCAGCGTCGTCACGCTCACCAACCCGGGCGCGGTCGCCCGGGGGCTGCGGGACGACGGCGTCCCGGTCGCCCATCTGGGGATGCGCGGCAACCGCGATCTGATGGCCCTGCCCCGGCTGACCCGGCTGATCCGGCAGGGCGGCTTCGACGTCGTGCACACCCATCTGTACCGGGCGTGCGTCTACGGACGGCTCGCCGCCCGGCTGGCGGGCGTGCGCACGGTCATCGCCACCGAGCACTCGCTGGGCGCCACCCAGATCGAGGGCCGGGCACTCAACGACGGGGCCCGCGCCCTCTACCTGGCCAGCGAACGGCTCGGCACCTCGACGGTCGCCGTCTCCGACACCGTGGCCCGGCGCCTGACCGAGTGGGGCGTGCGCCCGGGCCGCATCCGGGTCGTCCCCAACGGCATCGACGTGCGCCGCTTCGCCCACGACGAGGACGCGCGGCGGGCTGCCCGGCGGCGGCTCGGCCTGGCGCCGGACGCCTTCGTGGTGGGCGGGGTGGGGCGGCTCACCGCCGGGAAACGCTTCGACACGCTGATCCGCGCGCTGGTGGCGCTGCCGGAGGCCAGGCTGCTCCTGGTCGGCGACGGGGACCGGCGCCAGCACCTGGCCCGGCTCGCGTGGGAGTGCGGGGTCATGGACCGGGTGGTGTGGGCGGGGGCGTGCCACGACGGGCTGCCGGGACTGCTGTCGGCGATGGACGTGTTCGTCTCGGCCTCGGCCGACGAGGCGTTCGGGCTCGCCGTTGTGGAGGCGCTCGCCGCCGGACTGCCCGTGCTGTACGTCGCCTCGCCCGCGCTCGACGACCTGCCGGCGGCGGACGCGCCCGGTGCGCGGCGCATCGGCCGGTCGGTGCCCGACCTCGTCTCGGCCCTGCGCGACCTCTGCCGGGACCACCCGCCCGGCCGCCTGCCCGTACCGCCCGCCGCCCGCCGCTACGACATCGCCCACAGCGCACAGCAGTTGATGACCCTCTACCGCGAAGCGAGCTCCCGATGACTGCGCAATCGTTCGCCGTACCCCGCGTGATCGGCCGGCTGACCCGACTGACGTCCCGGCCGGTGCGCCTGCGCCGCCGCTGGATCGTGCCGGTGGCCGTCCTGGTGGGTGCCCTGAGCGGCGGTACGTACGGACTGCTGACGCCCACGCGGTACGCCGCGACCGGTTACGTCGTCGTCGTCCCCTCCGGGAAGGGCGACCCGGCCGGTGCCATGGGACTGGCCCAGGCCTACGGCCGGGCCGCCACCGACATCGCGGTGGTGGGTGACGCCCAGGTGTGGGCCGGTGTCCCCACCCGCACGCTCAAGGAGAGCGTGCGGGCCGCGACCTCCCCCGACGCACCCATGATCTCGATCACCGCCCAGGCCGGCCGGCCGGCGACGGCGGCCGCCATCGCCGACAGCGTGGCCAGGGCCCTCGTGCTGAAGGGCACCCACACCGAGGACAGCACGGGAGTGAAGGTCCTCCAGTTCACCCGGGCGGCCAGGCCGTCGGAACCCGTCTCGCCCTCCCTGTCGCTGTCCGCGCTCGTCGGGGGCTGCGCCGGCGGGCTGCTGGGCGGGCTCGGCCTGCTGGTCAGGCCGAGGCGGGAGCCGGAGGGCCGGTACGCACCGGTACCGGGACCCGCCGGCGCGTCGGGCGCTCCGGCCGCGGCGCCCGCCCCGCAGCCGGAGTCCGTATGACCCCCGCCCGCCCGGCGGGGCAGGTCGCGGACGGCCAGGCCGGACCGGTCGCGGCGGCCGGACGGGAGGGCGGCGGCTCGGACGGTTTCGACGTCGCGGTGTGCCGGGACGCCGAACGGTTCGGGCTGCTGGGCCCCGCATGGGCCGAGCTGCACCGCCGCTGCCGGACCGCCACCCCCTTCCAGTCGCATTCCTGGCTCCACTCCTGGTGGCTGTCGTACGGCACCCCCGGGTGCCTGAGGGTGGTCCTCGTACGCCGGGACGGGCAGCTCGTCGCTGCGGCGCCGCTGCGCCTGGTGCGCGGCCCGGTGCCGGTACTGACCGGTCTCGGCGGGACCATCACCGACTACTCCGACGTCCTCGTCGACGATGTCGCCGCCGGCGCGGCGGACGCGCTCACCGGGGCGCTGGGCCGGCTCGCCAGGACCGCGGTGATCGATCTGCGGGAGGTGCGTCCGGGGGCCGCCGCCGAGCGCGTCCACGCCGGCTGGCGCGGACCGCGGGCCCGGCTGGCCGACTCCACCTGCCTCGAACTGCCCGCCCTCTCCATCGACCGGCTGGTGGACCGGCTGCCGTCGTCGCGCGCCCAGCGGGCCAGGTCCAAACTGCGCAAGCTCGACCGGGAGGGCATCGAGGAGCACGTCGTGCCGCCGGCCGAGGTGCCCGAGGCGCTGCGGCGCCTGCTGGACCTGCACCAACGGCAGTGGCAGGGGCGGGGGGTGACGGCGGAGCACGTCAGCGTCCGGTTCGCCGAGCACCTCGAACGGGCCGTGCGTCCCATGGTGGAGTCCGGCGAGGCGATGGTGACCGAGTTCCGGCTGGCGGGCGACCTGGTGGCGGCGGACCTCACCCTGCTGTCGCCCCGTCTGTCGGGCGGGTACCTGTACGGGGCGGACCCGGTGCTGCGCGCCCGCAAGGTGGACGTGGCGACCATGCTGCTGCGCAACGGGGCCAGGCGGAGCAGCGCGAGCGGCCGGGCCACGTTGAGCCTGCTGCGCGGCGACGAACCGTACAAGCACCACTGGCGGCCGGAGACGGTCGGCAACCAGCGGCTGCTGATGGCCCGTCCGGAGCTGGCACCGGCGCTGTGGCTGCGCGTGGCGCACGCGCGGGCCCGCGGCTGGGCGGCGGACCGGGTGCGGGGCCGGGCGTGGGCGCGAAGACTGCGGCGCGGCGGCGGAGGGTGAGCTCCGCCGCCGCGCCGGGCCGTACCCGACGGCTCACCGGGACAGACGCTCCCACCAGGACGTACGGACGCACACCGGGCCGCCGAGCCACTTCTCGACCCAGGAGCCGAGCTTCACGGGCAGACAAGCGGGCGAGGGGGCCTGCGGGGCCACCGGCAGCGGGGCCGGCAGGAGGTCGGCGGGGGCTGTGGGGTCGACCGGGGCTGTGGGGACAGTGGGGTCGGGAGCGGTGTCGGCGGCCGGCGGCCGGGGCGCGCCACCCGGCTCCGGTCCGGTGCTCGTCCCCGGCGCGGGCGGCTCGGGCGTGGCGCCGGGGTCGGGCTCGCCACTCGTCTCCGGCGCGGGCGGCTCGGGCGTGGCGCCGGGCGGTACGGGCTCGGTGCCCGTCTCCGGTGCCGGGCCGGGCGGCGTGCTCTGCTCGGGCGCCGCCTCCGTGCCCCGCCCGGCGAGCATGATGCGGAACACCCGCGCCGACCTCGGGTTGGCGGCGCACTGCCAGACGCCGTGCGGGCAGTAGTCCGTGATCGTGTGGTACAGCGGCCTGTGCTGGTCGACCCATTCCAGCATCCGCCGCATGTACTCGGGATTGTCGCCGTTTCGGAACAGGCCCCACTCGGGATACGAGATAGCCTTTCCGTGCGCGGCCGCGAATTCCACGTGGTGCCGCAGCCCATAAGGCTCTTCGGCCTGCTGGTCGAACGTCACGCCCGGGGGCTGGTCGTATGAATCCATTCCCACGATGTCGACGACGCCGTCACCGGGATAGCACTCGGTCCAGGGGATCGCGTCGTGCCCGCGGTTCGGCGCGAAGTCGAACCGGAACCGCTGTCCCGGAACCGCGCGCATGGTGGTCACGATGCGGTTCCAGTACGCCTTCCACGCCTCCGGGTCGGGGCCGCAGCGATGCGTGTACGTCGTCCCGTTCATCTCCCAGCCGAGCACGATGACGGTGTCCGGCACCCCGAGCGCGACCAGCCGCCGGGCCAGGGCGCGGAAGTGGTGGTCGTACTGCCCCTGGGCGCCGATGCGCAGCAGCTGCCGCACCGCGAAGTCCGGTACATGGCTTTCGTTGCGTTCCAGCATCGGGACGTTCAGGACGAATAGCCGGTCGTCCTGGGCGCGCCGCCACTGCGCCCAGGAGTCCAGGAAGCCCGGCCGTCCCTCGATGTTCGACCACCGGTCGCCGGGCAGGTAGGTGTGGCCGACCCGGAGCTCGGTGCCGCCCAGCCATTCCTGGAGGTCCGCCATCCGGCTGATACCGCTCGGACCGTAGTGCAGGTACGCGCCGAAGGCGGCCGCCCCGGCGGACGGCGCCGCGGTCCGTCCGCCCGTGTCCTCGGCCGCGTGGCCCGGGGGCGCCGACGCGGCACCCGAGAAGAGAAGGCCGGCGGTGAGCACCCCCAGCCAGGTATGCGCGCGCTGCCGTTTCCGATGGGCCATGTCCGCTCCTTCGCGAGGCGCCGGGTTCCCTCGTTCACCTCGACCAAAAGTATTCCTAATGGTCCGATCGGGATCTTTGTGCAGGCTTTTAATGGACCGTTAGTGGAATTCATCGCCCACTTGGGGCACAGAATGAAGGACATGCCGTGGTGTGTTTTGACACCCGCACAGCCGCCGTCCTGATGCGGCTGGACCGCAACCCCTTCCACCACGGCACGCTCGGCGCGGCCCGGTCCCTGGGGCGGGCCGGTGTGCCGGTCCACGCCGTGATCGAGTCCCCGGCCGGACCGGCGGCCCGCTCCCGTTATGTGAGCGGCAGTCATCCGCCCCCCGCCGACAACGAACTGACGAGCGTTCTGGCGGCGCTCGACCGGGTCGCCGACCGTCTCGCCGGGCCGGCGGTACTCGTGCCGATGGACGACGCCGGCGCTCTCGCCGTGGAGCAGCTGCGTCCGCGCCTCCACCCCCGTTTCCGCCTGCCTGACCAGCCGTCAGGACTGACGGCGCGGGTGTCCGACAAGGCGGAGCTCGCCCGCACCTGCCGTGAGCTCGGCATCCCGCACCCCCGGACGCTGGAGCCGGCGGACGTGGAGGAGGCCGTGGCCATGGCGCGCTCGCTCGGTCTGCCCGTGGTGGCGAAGTGGAGCCGCCCCTGGCTGCTGCCCGCAGGAAGCGGCCTGCGCAGCACCACCGTGGTCGGCACCCCGCGCGAGGTGCGCGAACTGTACGGGGACCGGGCCCGCGCGGGCAGCGCGCTGCTGCTGCAACGGCTGCTGCCGCCGGGGCGCGGACTGGACTGGTTCTTCCACGCCTACTGCGAGCGCTCCGGTGTCTGCGGGGTCGCGGGCACCGGGCGCAAGGAGCGGTCCTGGCCCGACGCCGCGGGCCTGACCGCCGTGGGCGTCTGGGCGCCGAACCCCGCCGTGGAGCGGCTGGCCCGCGACCTGGTCGCCGCCCTCGGCTACCGGGGCATCGTCGACCTCGACTTCCGGCTGGACCCGGCCACCGGCACGTACCACCTGCTCGACTTCAACCCCCGGCCCGGTGCGCAGTTCCGGCTCTTCACCGACCCCGCGGGCCTGGACGTGGTCCGCGCGCTCCACCTCGACCTGACGGGCCGCGCCGTGCCCGCGCTGGCCCGCTGCCACGGCCGGCGGTTCGTGGTGGAGAACTACGCGGCGCTGTCCGTCCTGTCCTCGCCGCGGCGGCGCCCCGAGGCGGCGGGCGCCGCCCGGGCCGCCCCCGCCGCCCGGACCGAGACGGCCTGGTACGCGGCGGACGACCCGCTGCCCGCCCTGGCCATGGCCCGGGCGTGGCTCGCGCACGCCGCCCGGAAGGGGTGGTCGGCGGCGGACCGGCTCACCCGACTCACCCGGTTCACCCGACGATGACGAAAGTGGTGGTTCGATGTACGACCTGGTGGTTGTGGGCGCGGGCCCTTACGGCCTGTCGGTGGCCGCCCACGCGGCGGCCCAGGGGCTGGAGATCCGCGTCTTCGGGCAGGTGATGAGCGCCTGGAGGGCCATGCCCCCGGGCATGCTCCTGAAGTCGGAACCCTGGGCCTCGAACCTGTCCGACCCGGCCGGATCGTTCGGCCTCGTCTCCTTCGCCAACCTGCGCGGTGTCCGGGCGCACCACGGCGTCCCGCTGCCGGTCGGGTTCTTCGCCTCGTACGGGGAGTGGTTCGCCCGCCAGGCCGTGCCGTCCGTCGACGAGCGCATGGTGGAGAGCGTGCGGCCCGCCCCGGAGGGGTTCGAGATCACGACGGAGGACGGAGAGGTGTTCCGCGCCCGGACGGTGGCACTGGCGATCGGCGTCCTGCCGTTCGCCGACGTACCGGAACCGCTGCGGCACCTGGTGCCGGACGGGGTCACGCACAGCAGTCACACCAGTGACCTGGGCCGTTTCGCCGGACAGGACGTCACCGTCGTCGGCGCGGGGCAGGCGGCCCTGGAGACCGCCGTGCTCCTCACCGAGCAGGGGGCCCACGCGCGGATCATCGCGCGCGCGGACCGGCTGAACTGGAACACGCTGCCGCCCTCGCTCCGGCGCGGCGGATGGGAGGCCGTCCGCGCCCCGCACACGGGTCTGGGCTGCGGATGGCAGAACTGGCTCTACGCCGAGGCCCCCGGGGCCTTCCGCCGGCTCCCCGCCACGACCCGCGCCCGTCTCTTCGCCACCGCGCTCGGGCCGGCTGGCGCCTGGTGGCTGCGGCACCGGTTCGACGCGGTGCCGGACGTGCGCCTCGGCCGGACCGTCACGGCGGCCGTCCGGGCCGGTGACCGGCTGCGGCTGACCGTGGCCAGGGCACCGGGCCGGCTGCCGTCGGGCCGGCGGCCGGCGCGGGCGCGGGGCGACGGCGGGACGCCGGGGCCGGCGGCTCTCACGGGCGGGGCCTGGGCACCCGAGCAGCCCGGACCCGAGGGCACCGTGGAGACCGACCACGTCATCGCCGCCACCGGCTTCGCGCCCCGTCTGGAGCGGACGGACGTCCTGAGCGGTCCGCTCCGGCAGGAGCTGCGCACGGTCGGTGCGAGCGGAGCGCCCGAGATGAGCCCGCTGTTCGAGTCCTCGCACCCCGGGCTCTTCATGGCCGGGCTGCTCACCGCGCCGTCCTGCGGTCCGTCGATGCGGTTCGTGTACGGCGCTTCCTACACGGCCGAGCGGCTCGTCAGAGGAGTCGTACGGCGGTTGCGGGCGAAGGGCCCGGAGGAGACGCCCGCCGGAACGGGCGGGGCCGGGCGGCCGAAGGCCGGGTCCGGGGCGGTCGCGCGGTCACGGTGACAGCGGGAAGCCGGTCCCGGGAGACGCACCCGGGACCGGCTCCGTCCGGCAAGGCGCCGCAGCGCCGTCGTGTCCTACCGACCGGCCGCCATGAGGCCGTGCCGCGTCAGCTGTTGACGCAGACGTTCCCGGCGGCGGTGTTCAGCAGCGCGATGATGTTGATGCTGTTCCCGCACACGTTGATCGGGATGTTGACGGGCACCTGGACGACGTTGCCCGAGAGGAGGCCGGGGGAGCCGACAGCGGCCCCGTTGGCGTCGGCGTCGGCGACGGCGGGCGCGGCAGCACCCATCGCCAGCATGAGCCCGGCAATGGCTACGGCGGCCTTCTTGCACTTCATTGTGGGAGTTCCTTTCCGCAGAGGAAGAGCGTCGCGGTTCTGGCCACGATGAGTCCGGAGGGACTCGCTTCCGCTGCGACTATCACAACGAACGTGAAAGCGAAAAGACACACCATTAGGGCAGTTGCGCTATTGATTCACTCGAACGCCTTCGATCGCCTGGAAGGCGGGTGCGCATTCAGCCGCCGGGCCACACCGGGCGTGTCACCAACAGCTCCCATTCATGGTCGGGCACGCCGGGGAGCGTGCGTCCCGATGCTCTCCATTCGCGCATCAGCACCGAATAGAGCGGGGGCGTCTCGGACGCCGCCGCTTGTCTGCTCTGGGGGATGAGCGGAACGCGCTGCCATTTTCCGGTGCCAGAAGCCATGCCAACCCTTCCGTCAAGAGCCGTGGCGAGGCTTCCGCATCATGCCATAGCTCCCGCAATGGGCGGATTGAGACGCGGCCGCGTCCATCCCACCGGACCGCCGCGCCACCCGGCCGGCCCCGCGCCTCCCGGAGCGCCCCCGCGCCTCCCGGGGCGCGTCCGCTGAGGCCGTACCGCCCCGCGGTCGGCCCGGGCGCCCGTCACTCCGACCGGACCCGGACCGTCCGCAGCGAGGTGTCGGCGGCGTCCGGGAGGTTCATCCCCGCGCCGATGCCCGTGGTCAGGTAGCGCAGCACCGGTTCCGTCAGGCGCTCGCCGGGGAGCACCACCGGTATGCCCGGCGGGTACGGTGTGATCATCTCCGCCGCGACCCGGCCCGCCGCCTCGGCCACCGGCACGTCCTCCACCTGCGCGAAGAACGCGTCGCGCGGCAGACACTCCTGTTCCATCCGCAGCTCGTCCGGTGTCGGGACGTCGACCTGCCCGGTGGGCGGCAGGGCGGGCGCGTGGTCCGCCAGATCGCGCAGGGCGTCCAGCAGCGGCGCCGTGGTCGCGCGGGAATCGGCGTGGGTCAGCTGCGCCCCGATGCGCCGGTGGTCGGTGATGTGGACGTCGATGCTGCGGTGCCGGCGCAGCCAGTCGGCCGCCTGGTACCCCGTGGTGCCCAGCTTCGACACGTCGATCACCACCGGCAGCGGGTCGAAGTCCGCCGCGAGGCCCGGGCCGACGAAGTCGGAGCGGTCATGCACGTGCAGCCCGTCGATCCGCTCGATCTCCTCGCGCACCGAGGCGGCCAGGCCCAGGGCCTCGTCCAGCAGTTCCTCGCCGTGCAGCATCATCTGGCGCCGCCAGCCGTCGAGCCCGGCGTAGATCACCACGGACGGGGAGGTGGTGCCCAGCAGGTCGGAGCGCGACTTGAGGACCGCGGGGTCGATCAGATCACCCTGGAGGTGGAAGACGGAGCCCTGCTCCAGGCCGCTGCCCATCTTGTGGATGCTGGTGACGCAGACGTCGGCGCCCGCGTCCATGGCCCAGGACGGCAGCGCGGAGTGGAACGGCAGGTGCGCCCCCCACGCCTCGTCCACGATCAGCGGCACACCGCGGCTGTGGCACTCGGCGGCGATCTCGGCGAGGTCCGCGCAGGTGCCGTACGGCGTCGGGCTGGTCACCAGCGCGCCGCGCGCCCGCGGGTGGCGTTCGAAGGCCGCCTCGAAGGCGGCCGCGGACGGCGGGTGCGCGAGGCGCAGCTCCGGGTCCCACTCCGGCTCCACCCACACCGGCCGGACCCCCGAGAGGATGAGCCCCGCGATCACCGACTTGTGGGCGTCCCGGCCGATCAGGAGCTCCTCGTGCGGCCCCGCCACCGAGAGCATCGCGGCCTTGACCGACAGGGAGCTGCCGCACGTGGTGAAGAAGGTGTGCTCGGCGTGCACGGCGTCGGCCATGAGCGCCTCGGCGCGCTCCAGCACCCCGCCCGACGAGCGCCGGTCGTCGAGACCGCCCGAGGCGAGGACGTCGGACCGGAACACGGCGTCGCCCAGCACCCTGCGCACCTCGGGGTCCGCGCCCCTGGCCTGCTTGTGCCCGGGCGGGGTGAAGGCCAGCTGGCCCGACTCGTGGTAGCGGTCGAGCGCTTCGAGCACCGGTGCCTGCTGGTGGTCGGGGCACTTCAGGGACATGGGCGGGCCACCTGCCTCGGGGTCAGTGGGGAAGGGCCGCGAAACGCAGGCCGAAGTGGTCGAGCGTGCGGGGCAACGGCCGGTCCGGGCGCAGCCGTCCGGGCCGGTCGGGAAGGTAGGTGTGGCGCTCCAGCAGCGCGGCCACCATCGTCGAGGTGGCCAGCAGGACCAGGTCCTCGCCCGGGCATCCGGCGGGGCCCGCGCTGAACGGCATCAGGGCGTCGGTGTCCTGGGCGGTGCCGTCGAGCCAGATCTCCGGAGTGAAGCGGTCGGAGTACGGCAGCGCGTCGTCGCGGTGGAACAGCGGTGCGTAGATCAGGAACTCGGTGCCGGCGGGCAGGGTGTCCGCGCCCCAGCCGGTCCGCCGCACGGACTCGCGCAGCAGGAACGGCGTGGTGGGCCAGAGGCGTACGGACTCCAGCACGCACGCGCGGGTGTACGGCAGGAGCCGGGGCTCGCTCAGGTCGGTGACGGCCAGTTCGTTGCGCACCTGCGTCTCCTGCGGCCCGTGCGTGGAGAGCAGGGCGAGGGTGCGCAGGGCGGCGACGCCCGCCGCGTCGAACGCGAACAGCCAGTGCGGGACCTGGCCCGCGGGGTCGGTACCTGGCCCGGCGGGCGTCGTGGCGAGGGTGGCGGCGAGGCTGCCCGGTTCGGCCCGGTCGAGGTGGCCGCGGAGCCGGCGCTCGAAGCGCTCGCGCGGTCCGGTGCGGCGCGGGGCGGCGACGGACCAGTTGCCGGCCGAGCGGAGGCGGCCGAGCATCGCGGTCAGCCCGGTGTCGTCGCGGGCCGCGTCGCCGAGCACCACCCGCCGCACGGTGCGGTCCCAGGCGGTGCTGAAGGCGTTCCAGTCGATCTCCCCCGCTCCGGCCGTCGTCGCGCCGAGGAGCTTGCCCGCCTCCTCCCGCACCGTGCGCACCAGCTGCGGGGCCTGGCTGTGGAGCTGGTGGCCGGTCTCCAGGACGGCCTCGTTGAAGGCGCGCCGCTCGTCGCGCTCGTCACCGTGCGAGATCAGCACGCCGTGCGGCTGGAACCGCGCCAGGGCGGCGTATTTCTCCCGGGTCGCCGGGGAGTACGGGTCGGGGGTGCGCTCCAGCACGTGGGCGGCGTCCCGGGCGTCGAGGACGACCGCGAAGTGACGTCGCGCCAGGTCGATCCTGAGCGGTCCGGGCCCGTAGCGGGTCCGCAGTTCGGTGAGCAGCCCGGTGGCGCGCCTGTCGACGGCGCATCGCTCGGCGAGGGCCATCCCGGCGCGGCGGCGGACGATGGCGCCCGCGGCCAGGGTCGGCGCGATCACATGGGCGGCCAGCCGCGCGGTGTCGCGCGCGGACACCTGTGCGGGGGTGCGGTCCGCGGCGGTCCTTCCCATGCCCCTGTCCGTACTGGTCATGGGCCTCGGGTGCCCCGGGGGTGCGGCGCGAAACGGTGCCGCGGGCCGGGCGCGGGGGCCGGGAGGCCGCACGGAAACGGCTGACGGCCGCCGTCGACCAGGGCGGTCGGCGGCGGCCGGGGACGGCGGCGGCAAGACGGAAGGGGGCAGGGGCAGGGACAGGGCGGGGGTGCGGGCGCGGTCAGCCGGCCGAGCCGGGGCCGCCGCTGCCGAACCCGCCGCTGGCCGAGCCGCCCCACTTGTGGTCCTCCTCGGACCGTGGCGAGGTGTCCGGCTCGGTGTTCTCGTGCCGGAGCTCGTACGGCATCACCCGGTCCTCCCGCTCGGTGAGTTCGGCGGCCCTGCGGTGGCCCTCGGCCTCCCCGGGCAGGCCGGCGTCGTCCGGGCGGTGCGGCTGCTCCTCGGCCTTGGGCGGCTCCGGCTCCCGCGAGCGGATGCGGCGTCCCAGCACGAAGGCGCCGATCAGGAACCCCACGAGGACCACGCCCGCCACCAGCGGGCCGATCCCGACAAGATGGTCCCTAGCGGCGGATTCCATGGCGAACATGATGACAGAGTCCATATAGGGCGCGTACCCGCTTCCGCCCGGGTCAGACATCGCGGCGGGGGATCCGCGCCCCCATCCGTGCGGCGGGAAGGTCCGGCCGGGCCGGAGAAACGGCGGCACGGAAGGCCCGGGAATCGCTGCGGGAGCGACTCCATTCAGACGCCATGGAACGTTTCTGCCCCTATTCGTTGGTGGAGCACAAAACTACCTTCATTAAAAAGGTGACCCCGTCTTTCCGGATTGGGCTCTTCGGGTGACGTCGCGCAACTTAAACAGCGCTGCGCTGTTGGTCAGACCGGCCCGAGTACCGGGTCTCTCGACGAGAAGGATGGACCATGATCAAGAAGGTTCTGGCTACCGCCGGCGTCGCTGCGGCCGTCCTGGGCGTTTCGGCCCCGATGGCTTCCGCCGTGGGCGACCGCGGCGTGGACACGCAGAACGGCAACTTCGCCACCCAGGCGTACGGCAACACCGTCACCGGTGGATACATGAGCCCGCAGATCGGCCTTGTCCAGGGCTCGCTCAACAAGCCCTGCATCGGTCTGCCGGCCCAGGTCGACGTGCAGAACGTCGTGGGTCTG
>NZ_JAQYXC010000141.1:0-446 GCF_036322365.1 Streptomyces sp. SP18CS02 | reverse complement strand
GCCACCACCGGAACGGTTGTCGTCCCGACGCGGCCCACGGTCGTCACGACGGAAGTCGCTGCCACGGTTGTCGTCCCGACGGTCGTCACGGCGGAAGCCACCACCGGAACGGCTGTCGTCACGGCGGAAGCCACCACCACGGTTGTCGTCCCGACGGTCATCACGCGGGAAGCTCGGCCGGTCGCCCTCGCGGCGGAAGCCGCCACCCCGGTTGTCATCGCGACGGTCGTCACGGCGGAAGCCACCGCCCGAACGGCTGTCATCGCGGCGGAAGCCGCCACCACGGTTGTCGTCCCGACGCTCATGGCGGAAGCCACCACCGGAACGGCTGTCGTCACGGCGGAAGCCACCACCACGATTGTCGTCCCGACGGTCATCACGACGGTCATCACGACGGTCGTCACGACGCTGCCCACGGTCATCACGGGGGAAGCCACCGCGATCGT
>NZ_JAQYXC010000140.1:0-230 GCF_036322365.1 Streptomyces sp. SP18CS02 | reverse complement strand
GCCACCACCGGAACGGTTGTCGTCCCGACGCGGCCCACGGTCGTCACGACGGAAGTCGCTGCCACGGTTGTCGTCCCGACGGTCGTCACGGCGGAAGCCACCACCGGAACGGCTGTCGTCACGGCGGAAGCCACCACCACGATTGTCGTCCCGACGGTCATCACGACGGTCATCACGACGGTCGTCACGACGCTGCCCACGGTCATCACGGGGGAAGCCACCGCGATCGT
>NZ_JAQYXC010000139.1:0-312 GCF_036322365.1 Streptomyces sp. SP18CS02 | reverse complement strand
GGAGCGGATGCCTGGCTGGGTCGACACAGAACCCGATTTGCCGCGCGTCCGATCGGCGGGGCAGTGGCTGGCGACGCCGGGGCGTTTCTTCCCTGGGGCAGGGCGGGATGTTGGTGAGCACGAGTTGGCGGGGGCAGCGGATGAGGAGGCCACGGCCTCGTCGGGCTGGTGCAAGGTCATCGGTGACTGGCGGTGGGACGAGCCCGCTGTGCCTCTGGATGTGCTGAAGGCGACCGTGGATGCTGTTCATGCTGTCGGTGGGCGGGTCGCCGTGCACTGCCAGACCGGTGAGGGCTCGCGAAACGCTGTCCT
>NZ_JAQYXC010000138.1:0-332 GCF_036322365.1 Streptomyces sp. SP18CS02 | reverse complement strand
GTTTGCGGTTGTGTATTTTGGTTTGGATGTGTTTGATGGCCTTGGGGTGTTGTTTGGGTATGTTCTGTTTCTTGGTGGCCCGGGGGTGGGGGTTGGGATGTTTCGGGGACGCATGGCCCTGGCGGTTGGCGGCTAAACCCTCCTCCCGGGGCTGGGGGGGGGGATTGCCGGCAGGGGGCAGATCCGGGTTGTTGGGGCGGGGGTGGGGGGTGTTTTGTTTGGGTTTGGGGCCGTCCAGGGGGTCTATTTGGGGGTGGCGTTTGGGTGTGTCTATTATGTGGAGTATGTTTTTTTTGGCCCTGGGGTGTTTTTTGGTTAACTTGTGTTTCCAG
>NZ_JAQYXC010000137.1:0-592 GCF_036322365.1 Streptomyces sp. SP18CS02 | reverse complement strand
GAGGGCGCTCTGGAGGGAGGTGATGTAGCCCTGGCTGGTGTAGGTGGCGCCGGAGACGGCGTCGATGCGCGCGCTCTGCGCGGTGACGGCCGCCTGGTTGAGCTTGGGTACGGCGTCGGAGGCGATCTTGCGGCTGTTGGCGTCCGCGTCGGGCGCCTTCACGGCATCGGCGGCGGTGATCCGGCCACCGCTGACGGTGACGCTCACCTGGACGTCGCCGTACTGGGTGCTCGCCACCTTCCCGAGGACCGTCCTGGGCGCGCCGCCACCGGAGCCCGGAGCCGCACCGGAGCCGGCACCGCTGTCCGCGCCAGGGGCGACGCCATCGGCACCGCCTGTGTCCGCCCCGCCGGAGGAGCCCGCCGGGGCCTCTCCGTCTCCGGTCCCCTTGCCGGTTCCGGCCTTGTCGAGGGCGCTCTGGAGGGAGGTGATGTAGCCCTGGCTGGTGTATGTGGCGCCGGAGACGGCGTCGATGCGCGCGCTCTGCGCGGTGACGGCCGCCTGGTTGAGCTTGGGTACGGCGTCGGAGGCGATCTTGCGGCTGTTGGCATCCGCCTCGGGTGCCCGCACCGCCGTGGCGGCGGTGATCCGG
>NZ_JAQYXC010000136.1:0-337 GCF_036322365.1 Streptomyces sp. SP18CS02 | reverse complement strand
CGGCCCACACCCAAAACCACCACAAAGAGCCACACCCAAGATACGCACAAACCTGCCCAAACCCACCCCCCACGCCGCCGCCAAAGTCACCGCGCAACTCCCCCCCCCTACGCCGGCCGCCCCCCCCCCCCCGCCCCCCCCGCCCCCACCCCCCCCGCCGTGCTTCACCCCTCCGCCGGCAACCTCGAGGCTTGCGCGTGCCTGGAGTTCAGACGTGTGCTCGTCCGATCGCCCGCCCTGGACACCGGCGCCAGGAACTGTTCCTAGACGAATAAAAAAGGGGGGGGGGGGGGGGGGGGGGGGGGGGGGGGGGGGGGGGGGGGGGGGGGGGGGGGGG
>NZ_JAQYXC010000135.1:0-304 GCF_036322365.1 Streptomyces sp. SP18CS02 | reverse complement strand
TCCCGATCTTTAATTGTGTTTTTTTTTTTGTGGTGTTTGGGTCGTTCTCCATCAGATCCCGCGGTCCCTGTTTTTTGTGGGGGTGGTTTTTGTGTTTGTTGGGTGGTGCGGTGTCGTGGGGTTGCACGGGGGGCCCCACCCGGCCCCCCCCGGCCCCCCCGCCGCCCCCGGCCCCTGGGCCGCCCGCGCCCCCCCCCGCCCCCCCCCCCCCCCCCCCCCCACCCCCACCCCGCCAAGCCACCCCCACCCCCCACCCCCCCCCAAAACCAACCACCACCCCACCCCAGAAAAAACACACGCACCC
>NZ_JAQYXC010000134.1:0-322 GCF_036322365.1 Streptomyces sp. SP18CS02 | reverse complement strand
GACACGCTGCCCCCGCGCCGCCGGCGCCGTGCGGCGTCGCGCCCCGCCGGGCCGCCGGCCGCCCCCCCGACCCCCGACTCCGCCGGGTCCGCCACCCCGGTGCCGCAGACCGAGGCCGCCGTGGAGGCCGCGCCGGTCGAGGCGGCGCCCGTGGCGCGTCCGCGTCGTCGTGCCACGCGCACGGCGACGGCTCCGGCCGGTGCGCCGAAGGCCGCAGAGGCTCCCGTGGAGGAGTCCGCGCCGGTCGAGGCCCCGGTCGAGGAGGCCGCGCCGGTCGAGGAGGCGCCCGCGGCCCGTCCGCGTCGTCGTGCCACGCGCAAGG
>NZ_JAQYXC010000133.1:0-326 GCF_036322365.1 Streptomyces sp. SP18CS02 | reverse complement strand
TGGACGGGGAGCGGGTGGAAGTGCTGGACACCACCGAGTCCGCCGTGGACTACCGCCCTCCGTGCGCTCAGCGGGTGCTACAGGGTCGAGATCGGAAGCGCGTCGTGGGGGGAAAGCCTGTCGTCGTGCGTGTACATCTCGGTGGGCCCCGGCGCATAAAAGTTGTCCGTCTGGGGGGTGGGGGGGGGGGGGGGGGGGGGGGTGGGGGGGGGGTGTGGGGGGGGGGGGGTGCCGGGCGTGGGGGGTGGGGGGGGGGGGGGGGGGGGGGGGGTGTGCCGGGGGGGGGGTGGGGGGGTTTTGGGGGGGTGGGCCCGGGGGCGGCCCCC
>NZ_JAQYXC010000132.1:0-328 GCF_036322365.1 Streptomyces sp. SP18CS02 | reverse complement strand
GTACGGCCGGCGGGTTGCCCTCGCCCGCGCGCTCGACGGGATCGGCATCGGGCCCTGGGCCATCCATCGCCGTACCGGCGGTGTGCCGCTGGGGGTGGCGGTCTGATGGGCGCGTTCCAGGTGCTGGTGAGCCGTGTGCCCGGAAAGCCCGAGCGGCGCGAGGCCGACGGGTCGAGCGCCATCGACCGCTGGCTCCGTCGTGAAGGCGCCTTCGAGTCCGATGCCGCACTGCGTCTCTCCCCGGCCGAGGCGGAGGTGCTGCACGCCCAGCTCTGCTACGCCCTGGACGACACGACCGCCGAGCTGATCATTCCGCCCTCCGACGTGC
>NZ_JAQYXC010000131.1:0-379 GCF_036322365.1 Streptomyces sp. SP18CS02 | reverse complement strand
TGCCCCCGCCTGTGGGCAGTCGGCGGCTGGACGAGCTCAGCTGCGAGATCGACCGGATCGCCCACTTGGTGGCTCGCTGTCCCGGCAAAGCTGACGAGGCGATCCGCGCCTTCAATCACGCGACAGGCCATGAGTACGGGGCGCTCGACTTCGCCGAGTACTGGGCAAGCAGGGATGCGGAGGAGTTCGCCATGGAGGCGGCCCGGCCCGCGCGCCCCCAGGTTGCAGACATCACCAGAGCCGAACTCGTCGAAATTGTCCGCAGAGTTCTCTCAGGCGACCCGGAGGACGCGTACTACTTACGACTCCTGGCTGCGAATGTCCTCCACCCTCGGATCGGCGATCTGATCTTCCACCCGCCGGAAGGCCTTCGGGACGC
>NZ_JAQYXC010000130.1:0-345 GCF_036322365.1 Streptomyces sp. SP18CS02 | reverse complement strand
GTGGTCCCTGCGCGCCCTGGCCGCCGGGGGCGAGCGCGGCACCCTGGTCGCCGGGCACGTGGGGCGGCCCACCTGGTGGGGGGCGGGGCCGGCCGACGGCCGCGCGGTGGCGGTGGGGGTGGTTGTTTTGTCGCGTTGGGTTGTGGTGGGGGGCTTGGGGGGTTGGGTGGGGGGGGGGGTGTTTGGGTTGGGTTTGGGGTGGGGGGGGTCGACGGGGTGGGGTTGGCGTGGTCGTTGGGGGGGGTGGCGGCGGGGGGGGAGCGGGGCTCGGTGGTCTCCGGGCAGGTGGGGCGGCTGTCCTTGTGGGGGGCGGGGACCGCCGCGGGCGGGGGGGTGGGCTTGGGC
>NZ_JAQYXC010000129.1:0-1518 GCF_036322365.1 Streptomyces sp. SP18CS02 | reverse complement strand
GTGTGGGTCTGGCCCGGGGGTATGCGGGTCAGCCGGGGCTGACGGCGGAGCGTTTCGTCGCCCACCCCTACGGTTCTCCGGGGGAGCGGGTCTATCGCACGGGTGATCTGGTGCGGTGGCGGGCCGATGGTGTCCTGGAGTACGTCGGGCGTGCGGACGGTCAGGTGAAGATCCGGGGCTTCCGGGTCGAGCCGGGTGAGGTGCAGGCCGTTCTCATGCAGCACCGCAGTATCCGTCAGGCGGCGGTGGTGGTCCGGGAGGACCGCCCCGGGGACAAGCGTCTCGCGGCCTACCTGGTCGCCGAACCCGGTACCGTGCTCGACCCCGCCGACGCCCGGGCCCACGCCGCCGACCGGCTCCCCGAACACCTCGTCCCCTCCGCGGTCGTCATCCTGGACGCCCTTCCGCTGACCCCCAACGGCAAGCTCGACCGCCAGGCCCTGCCCGCCCCCGTCTTCGCCACGGGTTCCACCCACCGCGCCCCGCGCACCGAGCAGGAGAAGCTCCTCTGCGGCCTCTTCGCCGAGGTCCTCGGGGTCCCGGATGCCGGAGTGGACGACGACTTCTTCCACCTGGGCGGCCACTCCCTGCTCGTCACCCGTCTCATCAGCCGCATCCGTGCGGTATGCGACATCGAACTGTCCATCAAGACCGTGTTCGAAGCGCCGACGCCCGCCGCCCTCGCCGAGCGCCTGAACGGTGCCGAGAAGGCCAGGCCCGCCCTGCGGCGCCGGCCCCGCTCCTGAGGAGAGACCATGCTTCCGTTGTCGTACGCCCAACAGCGGCTGTGGTTCCTCAGCCGCACGCAGCCCAATCCCAGTTACAACGTGCCGTTCGCGGTCCGACTGCGCGGCAGCCTGGATGCCGAATCCCTCCGCCAGGCGCTGAGGGACGTCGTCGGCCGTCACGAGGCGCTGCGCACCCGCTTCCCGGAGTCCGGGGACGGCCCCTGGCAGGACATTCTCCCGGCCGAACAGGCTGACGTTCCCTGGGAGTTCGTGACCACGGACTCGGAGCGGCTGGTCGCCGGCCTGAGCGACACCGCCCGCCATGTCTTCGACCTGACCACCGAACTCCCCTTGCGAGCCGCCTTGTTCACGGTGGCCGACGACGACCACGTACTCCTTCTCGTCTGCCACCACATCGCCGCCGACGGCTGGTCCCTCGGCCCGCTCGTACGGGACCTCGCCACCGCCTACACCGCCCGCAGCACCTCCGGAGAAGCGCCGGTGTGGCCCGAACTGCCGGTGCAGTACGCGGACTTCACTCTCTGGCAGCAGGAGGTGCTGGGTGGTGTGGAGGATGCGGGGAGTGTGGCGTCGCGTCAGCTGGAGCATTGGCGGCGGGTTCTGGCGGATCTGCCGGAGGAGCTGGTGTTGCCGGCCGACCGTGCTCGTCCGGCGGTTCCGAGTCATCGGGGTGACGCGGTTCCGCTGGTGCTGGGGGCGGAGGTGCACGGCCGGGTGGTGGAGCTGGCCCGGTCGTCGGGTGCGACGGTGTTCATGGTGTGCCAGGCGG
>NZ_JAQYXC010000128.1:0-376 GCF_036322365.1 Streptomyces sp. SP18CS02 | reverse complement strand
GGGGGGGGGGGGTGGGGGGGGGGGGGGGGGGGGGCGCGGTGGCGGGGGTGTGGGGGGGGGGGGGGGGGGGGGTGGGGGTGTGGTGGGGGGGGGGTGGGTGTTTGTGGGGGGGGGCGGGGGGGGGGCGGCCGCCCCCCCCCCCCCCCCCCCCACCCCACCCACCCCCCACCCCCCCCCCCCCCCCCCCCCACCCCCACCACACCAAACACACACAAAACACAAAACACCCCCCACAACAACAAACCCCAAGGGCGGCAACCCCGTGCGGGTTCCGCCCATAGGCGTCCTACCATCCGTCCGCGCAATGCGCCCCCCGCCCTCACATTCGCAAGACCACGGGCTCGTGTCGGCGCAGCAGACCCGCCACCGCGAAGCC
>NZ_JAQYXC010000127.1:0-490 GCF_036322365.1 Streptomyces sp. SP18CS02 | reverse complement strand
TGCGCTGGATGGTGGGGATCTGGGGCGGATTGCGGGGCCGGAGGATGTGGCGTGTGTGATGTTCACGTCGGGTTCGACGGGTGTGGCGAAGGGTGTGGTGGCTCCTCATCGGGCGATGTCGGGGACGTTGACGGGTCAGGATTTTGTGTCCTTCGGGCCGGGTGAGGTGTGGTTGCAGTGTGCGCCGGTGTCGTGGGACGCGTTCGCGTTGGAGTTGTTCGGTGCGTTGCTGCATGGTGGTGTGTGTGTGCTTCAGCCGGGTCTGAAGCCTGAGCCGTCGGTGATTGCCGGGTTGATCTCGGAGTATGCGGTGTCGACGGTGCATGTGTCGGCGAGTCTGTTCAATTTTCTGCTGGATGAGTATCCGGGGTGTTTTGCCGGGGTGCGGCAGTTGATGACGGGTGGTGAGCCGTTGTCGGTGGCGCATGTGGCGAAGGCGTTGGGGGAGTATCCGGGGTTGCGGCTGGTGAACGGGTATTCGCCGGTCGAG
>NZ_JAQYXC010000126.1:0-238 GCF_036322365.1 Streptomyces sp. SP18CS02 | reverse complement strand
GCCGCCGGCCGCCCCCCCACGGAGTCCCCCCCCCCCCCCCCCCCCCTCACACCCACCCCCCACCCCCCCCCCCCCCCCCCCCCCAACTCCGCACGCCCCATCCGGCCAAAGAGTTGCTTGCGCGTGACCGGTGTACAGACGTGTGCTCTAGCGATCTACGAGCTGGCCGCCCGGATCGAGGAGATCTAAAAAGGGGGGGGGGGGGGGGGGGGGGGGGGGGGGGGGGGGGGGGGGGGGG
>NZ_JAQYXC010000125.1:0-374 GCF_036322365.1 Streptomyces sp. SP18CS02 | reverse complement strand
GCTCGGCGAGAGCGTCACCGAAGGCACCGTCACCCGCTGGCTGAAGGAGGTCGGCGAGGAGGTCAAGGAGGACGAGCCGCTGCTCGAGGTCTCCACGGACAAGGTCGACACCGAGATCCCCGCCCCGGCCTCCGGCGAGCTGCTGGAGAACGTCGTCGCCGAGGACGAGACCGCCGAGGTCGGCGCCAAGCTGGCCGTCATCGGTGCACCGGGTGCCGATCCGGCCGCACCGGCAGCAGCTGCTCCGAAGACGGACAGGAAGTCGTCGTCGTTGGCGTTCTCGTCGTCGGCGACGACGATCTCCAGCAGGTAGCCGGTGGCGGGGGCGGGGATCTCGGTGTCGACCTTGTCCGTCGACACCTCCAGCAGCGGCT
>NZ_JAQYXC010000124.1:0-242 GCF_036322365.1 Streptomyces sp. SP18CS02 | reverse complement strand
GGGGGGGCCCCCCCAGCCACCCCCCCAACACACCCACCACAACCAAAACACCAACCACCACGATAAACACACCCGCCCCCCCCCCCGCGCCCCCCCAACCACCCCCCCCCCCCCCCCCCCCCCCACCCCCCACACCCCCCCCCCCGAGAACTTATAAACCTTTGGCGGGAATCAGCGCTGCTTGGATCAGTAAAAAGGGGGGGGGGGGGGGGGGGGGGGGGGGGGGGGGGGGGGGGGGGGGG
>NZ_JAQYXC010000123.1:0-316 GCF_036322365.1 Streptomyces sp. SP18CS02 | reverse complement strand
TGGGACGGGGACCTGGGGTGGGTCACCAACGGGGGCGTGGGGGTGGGGGCGGGCCGCGTAGGGGGGGTGGACTGGGGTTTTTAACTCAACCCCCGCCCCTGGGGGGGGGGGGGTTCCGTTTTTCACGAGGGGGGTCCCAAGGGGGGCCCCCACCGGGCCCCCCCCGCCCCCCCCCCCCCCCCCCCCCCCCCCCCCCCACCCCAAAAAACCAACCCACCCACACCCCCCCCCCCCCCCACCCCGCCCCCCCCCCCCCCCCCCCCCCCCCCCCCCCCCCCCCCCCCCCCCCCCCCCCCCCCCCCCCCCCCCCCCCCCC
>NZ_JAQYXC010000122.1:0-364 GCF_036322365.1 Streptomyces sp. SP18CS02 | reverse complement strand
GGGGGGGCGGGGGGCCCGCCAACACCCCCCCAACACACCCCACACCCCCCCCCCCCAAAAACACCAACACCCCCCCCCCCCCACCCCCCCCCACACCCCCCACCCCTATTACCGCATAAGACGGCAAACTCGATGCTTGCCAGCCCTCCGAGACGGACGACGCCTTCAAGATAGATCGGAAGATCGTCGTGTAGGGAAAGATTGTCGGCGTGAGTGTATATCACGGTTGTCGCCGTATCATTAAAAATGGGGGGGGGGGGGGGGGGGGGGGGGGGGGGGGGGGGGGGGGGGGGGGGGGGGGGGGGGGGGGGGGGGGGGGGGGGGGGGGGGGGGGGGGGGGGGGGGGGGGGGGGGGGGGGGGGGG
>NZ_JAQYXC010000121.1:0-323 GCF_036322365.1 Streptomyces sp. SP18CS02 | reverse complement strand
ACCCGCATGCTGGGCGACGACGGCCTGGCGGAGGTCCTGACCACGTGTACGGGCCTGACGGCCGGCGCGGTCACCGCCCGTGTGCTGCGCGCGGTGGAACGCTTCGCCGCGGAGCCCGCCTCGGACGACATGGCCATTCTCGCGATGCGTGTCCCCCAGCCGCACACCAGCAGACCGGCGAACACGAAGAAGGCCCCCGCCACTAGGGCGGGGGCCTTCTTCGTCTTCGGAGCCCCCAAACGGAATCGAACCGTTGACCTTCTCCTTACCATGGAGACGCTCTGCCGACTGAGCTATAGGGGCCGGCTTGTCGCTTCGGGGTT
>NZ_JAQYXC010000120.1:0-317 GCF_036322365.1 Streptomyces sp. SP18CS02 | reverse complement strand
GTGGGGTTTTTTGGTGTGTGGGTGGTGGTTTTGTGGGGTGGGTTTTGGTGGTGGGGGGGGGGGGGGGGGGGGGGGGGGTGGGGGTGGTGGGGGGTGGGGTGGGGGTGGGGGTGGGGGGGGGGGGGTGGGTGTTGGCGGGTGTGGGGGGCGGGGGGGGGGGGGGTGGGGGCTCCGCCGCCCCGCACCCCCCCCCCCCCCCCCCCCCCCCCCCCCCCCCCCCACACCACCACCAACCACCGAGCGGGGGGCCCCCCCCCGCCCCCCCCCCCCCCACACAAACCCACCCCCCCCCCCACCCCCCCCCCCCCCCCCCCCCC
>NZ_JAQYXC010000119.1:0-306 GCF_036322365.1 Streptomyces sp. SP18CS02 | reverse complement strand
GTCGTGCGTCGCCCGGGGCGGGGGTCACGTCCCGCGCACGCAGGCCGGCGCACGCGCCCGGCCGGGTCTACGAGCTGGATCGCGGCCGGCGCCGCCCGGAACGGAGGCGCGGGGGGGAGGGCCCGTGTGGCGGCGCGCGGGGCCGGGGCGGGGCGGGGGGGGGGGGGTGGTGGGGGGGGGCGGGGGGGTCGGCGGGGGCGGCGCGCCCCCGCCCCGCTCCCCCCCCCCCCCCCCCCCCCCCCCCCCCCCCCCCCCCCCCCCCCCCCCCCCCCCCCCCCCCCCCCCCCCCCCCCCCCCCCCCCCCCC
>NZ_JAQYXC010000118.1:0-449 GCF_036322365.1 Streptomyces sp. SP18CS02 | reverse complement strand
CCCGCCCGCCGCCCACGAGACGGCCCCCCCCCACCACGCCCCGCCGCCCATCGGGCACGCCCAGGAGGCCACCCGCGAGGAGTGCGCGCCCCTGGCGGTCCGTCGTGGCGCCTGACGCGCGGACCCCCTGGCCGGCCGCCAGACCCTGGCCCTGGAGGACCGCGGGATCGGCAGGCCGCACGGCGCGACACCCGACACGCGCGCGCACCCGGGAGGCCCGCCGGCGAGCGGGGCCGACGGTGGTGACACGGCCGACGAGTCCGTCACCGTTGAGCACCGTCATGTCGCGCTTGATGCCGTCGTCCGAGCCGGCGTCGATGGTCACGGTCCAGGAGAAGCCCTCCTCGCGCGAAGAAGACGGAGCAGGGGCCCCGGCGGGCCGTCCTGATCTTCATCGGCGGAGCGTACGGAGGGGGCGGCGGACCGTGCCAGACTCCCCGCATGAGGCT
>NZ_JAQYXC010000117.1:0-322 GCF_036322365.1 Streptomyces sp. SP18CS02 | reverse complement strand
CGTCCCCGCCGTCCCCCCCCCCCCCCCCCCCCCCCCCCCCCCCGGGCCCACCCCCCCCCCCCCCACTAAACCCCCCCCGCCCCACCTAGCCCAGTTTGCGGGGTATAAATTTTGCCGGCACCCCCCCCCCACCCCCACCCGCCCCCGCACCCCCCACCGCCTGCCGGAGGCCCAGGCCATGCGGTCTTCCGCGGTGCTTGCGCGTGTCAGGATGTCCGACGTGTGCACGTCCGATCCATGCGGCTCGGCGGCGGCGGTCAGCGTGGAGGCCAAAAAACGGGGGGGGGGGGGGGGGGGGGGGGGGGGGGGGGGGGGGGGGGGG
>NZ_JAQYXC010000116.1:0-340 GCF_036322365.1 Streptomyces sp. SP18CS02 | reverse complement strand
CGCGCGCCCGCCGGCCGGGGCCGCGGACGCCGGCCGGGCGCTGGTCCGTGCCGCGGCCCGGGGGGGGGGGGCCCCCGGGGCGGGGGGGGCGCCCCCCAACCCCCCCCCCCCCCCCCCGCCCCGCGCCCCCCCCGCCCCCCCCGCCCACCCCAACCGCGAGCCCCCCCCGCTCGACAACAAGCTGAAGGCAAGGAGAGCCGGATGCTCGCGCCCGTAAGCCCGACGAGCGCGGAAGAGCACCCGACAGACCTCCTCTCACCCGCACGCCTCTCGTCGGCCGGCGTCTGAGTGGAGCCGAGGGGGCGGGGGGGGGGCGGGTGGGCGGGGGGGGGGGGCGGGG
>NZ_JAQYXC010000115.1:0-306 GCF_036322365.1 Streptomyces sp. SP18CS02 | reverse complement strand
TGGGGGGGGGGGGGGGGGGGGGTGTGGTCTGTTGTGTGTATTTGTTTTGGGTGGGGGGGGGGGGTGGTTTTGGTTTGTTTTTGTTGTGGTGTGGGGGGGGGTGTTGGTTTTTGGTTGTTTTTTTCGGCCCCTGTGGGGGGTTTTGTTTTTGGCACTGGGGGGGCGGGGGGCCCACGGGGGGGGGTCCACAGGACCCACCCCAGGGGCGGGCTTGACCGCCCCCGAACACACGACCCCCCCCTGGAGCGACCTACCCAAAAAACACCGCCACCACCCCCCCGCCACGACACCTCAGGAACTATCCCC
>NZ_JAQYXC010000114.1:0-249 GCF_036322365.1 Streptomyces sp. SP18CS02 | reverse complement strand
CGCCCCCCCCCCCCCCCCCCCCCCCACCCCCACGCCCGACCACCCCGCCGAACTACAAGAAGAAGACGTCATACGCGAGGCTTGCGCGTGTCTGGAGTACTGACGTGTGCTCTTCCGATCTGCACACCTGCCCGTCGGCGCCTCACGGGTGAAAAGGGGGGGGGGGGGGGGGGGGGGGGGGGGGGGGGGGGGGGGGGGGGGGGGGGGGGGGGGGGGGGGGGGGGGGGGGGGGGGGGGGGGGGGGGGGGG
>NZ_JAQYXC010000113.1:0-344 GCF_036322365.1 Streptomyces sp. SP18CS02 | reverse complement strand
GGGGGGGGGGGGGGGGGGGGGGGGGGGGGGGGGGGGGGGGGGGGGGGGGGGGGGGGGGGGGGGGGGGGGGGGGGGGGGGGGGGGGGGGGGCGGGGGGGTAGGGGGGGGGGGCGGGCGGGGGGGTGGGGGTGAGGGGGGAGGTCCAGGGGCAGTGCGTGGGGGAGGGGGGGGGGGGCGGCGCCCTGGGCCCGGGCACCCCCCCCCACCCAACGGCAAAACCCCCCACCCACCCCACGGCCAACCCCCCCCCCCCCCCCCCCGCCCCCCCCCCTCGCGCCCGCCCCCCCCCCCCCCCCCCCCCCCCCCCCCCCCCCCCCCCCCCCCCCCCCCCCCCCCCCCCCCCC
>NZ_JAQYXC010000112.1:0-315 GCF_036322365.1 Streptomyces sp. SP18CS02 | reverse complement strand
GGGGGGGGGGGGGGGGGGGGGTGGCGGGGGGGGGGGGGGGGGGGCTTCCTGGGCCGGCGGGGGGGGGGGTTGTGTGGGTGGGGGGGGGGGGGGGGGGGGGGGGGGGGGGGGGGGTGGGGGGGGGGTTGGGGTGTGGGTTTTGTGGTTGGGTGTTTGTTGTGTTGTTTGGGGGGTTTGGGGGGGGGGGGGTTGGGGGGGGGGGGGGGGGGGGGGGGGGGGGGGGGGGGGGGTGTTGGTGTCCCGGGTGGGGGGGGGGGTGTGTGGGGGTTGGGTGTGGGGGGGGGGGGGTGGGGGGGGGGTTGGGGTGTGGGTTTT
>NZ_JAQYXC010000111.1:0-359 GCF_036322365.1 Streptomyces sp. SP18CS02 | reverse complement strand
CCCCCCCCCCCCCCCCCCCCCCCCCCCCCCCCCCCCCCCCCCCCCCCCCCCCCCCCCCCCCCCCCCCCCCCCCCCCCCCCCCCCCCCCCCCCGCGCATTTTGTAGAAGACGTTCGGGTCCTCGCCCAGCCCGCTTTTTAATGATACGGCTTCCACCGTGATCTACACTCACGCCGACACTCTTTCCCTTCCCGACGCTCTTCCGATCTACGTCCGACGTCGAAGCCGAGGCGAAGACCGTGGCCGTCAGCGAGACGCTCGGAGCCGACGAGCCCACCGCAGCACTCCAGACCAGCGAATCCACGGCGGATGCCCTGGCGGCGGAGACCGAGGCCCCCGCTGGGGTGGGGGGGGTGGTGG
>NZ_JAQYXC010000110.1:0-314 GCF_036322365.1 Streptomyces sp. SP18CS02 | reverse complement strand
GTCGGGCGACCCTGTCTCGCTGCTGGAGCGTGACCGCGACTCTCTGTCCGTGCGGCGCGCACTCGATGCGCTCGTCGCGGGGGAGGAGGTAGAGTGTCTGCCCGCGCTCGAGGGTGTGCTCGCCTTCGGGCGCCGGGCGGCGGGCCCGGCCAGCGGCCCCTGGCAGGGGGACCTGGTGCGCACGGTGAACACCTCCGGCCGGCCGGTGGCGCCGCCGGCGCCCGGGCGGGGCCGGCGGTCCAGCGAGCCGGCCGGGTGCGCCGCCACGGCCGACGCCGGGGGTGCGGGCGGCCGGCTTCCCACGCCGTCCCGAG
>NZ_JAQYXC010000109.1:0-264 GCF_036322365.1 Streptomyces sp. SP18CS02 | reverse complement strand
CAGCCACGGGGGTCGATTTCGTCTCCCGCCCGCCCAAGATCTTAAGAGAACACGTCTGCACTCCAGTACCGCTCACGCTGCGGGTGAGCCGTGAGGCGCTCGATCGGGCGAGCGTGGGGGTGGGGGGGGGGGTGGGGGTGGGGTGTGTGTCGGTGTTTTCTGTGGTGGTGTGGGTGGGGGGGGTGGGGGGGGGGGGGGGGGGGGGGGGGGGGGGGGGGGGGGGGGGGGGGGGGGGGGGGGGGGGGGGGGGGGGGGGGGGGGGGG
>NZ_JAQYXC010000107.1:0-351 GCF_036322365.1 Streptomyces sp. SP18CS02 | reverse complement strand
CCCGGGACGAACCGGGTGGAGGCAGCATGTCGGAGCGGGTCGGGAACGTCTCACGAACGCGTTACGAACAGCTCGTGACGAAGCACGCCAACTGGTCGCGCAGGTCGCGAAGGCCCAGTTCGCCCTCGGCGACAAGGCTCTGGAGATCGAGCCGATGAGGCCGGTCGGTGGGTCGGTGGGTCGGTGGCCAAGGGAACCGACGACCTGTTCACGGTCGAGGAGTCATTGCAGATGTACGCCGACGACATCGGGGTTGCGCTGTCCACGGTGATGGACTGGCGGTGGGTCTCCGCGCGCTGGCCGGCCAGCCAGCGCGAGGACGGCGTCTCTCACACCGTCCACAAGATCCTG
>NZ_JAQYXC010000106.1:0-443 GCF_036322365.1 Streptomyces sp. SP18CS02 | reverse complement strand
GGGGGGGGGGGGGGGGGGGGGGGGGGGGGGGGGGGGGGGGGGGGGGGGGGGGGGGGGGGGGGGGGGGGGGGGGGGGGGGGGGGGGGGGGGGCGGGGGGCGGGGGGGGGGGGGGGGGGGGGGCGGGGGCGGGGGGGGCGGGCGGGGGGGCCGGGCCGGGTCCGCTTCTGGTAGCCGGCGGGGTGCGGGGGGAGTTGGGCCGCGGGGGACAGCGCGTCACCGCGGTCGTCGGGGTGTGGCGGTCCGGGCGGGGGGGGGTGGCGGTGGGGTTGGGGGGGGGGCCCGTTCACCCGCCCGCGCCGGGGGGGGCGTGGGGCGGCGCGGCGGGCCCGCGCGCGGGGGGGGGGGGGGGGGGCGGGGGCGGGGGGGGGGGCGGAGCCCCTGTGTGGTTTGGTGTGGGTGGGGTTGGGGGGGGTGGGGGGGGTTGGTGTGTTCCCCGGCCCCC
>NZ_JAQYXC010000105.1:0-417 GCF_036322365.1 Streptomyces sp. SP18CS02 | reverse complement strand
TGGTGGTTTTGGGGGGTGGGGTTGGGGGTGGTATTGGGGGGGGGGGGTGTGGTGTGGGTGGTTTTTTGTGTTTTTGTTGTTGTTTTTTTTTGGTGGTTGGGGGGTGGGGGGGGGGTTTTATTTTGGTTTTTTTTGTTTTTTGGGGGACTTCTCCAGCGGTTTTCCGGGTCCGCCTTGCCGGGGGACTTTTTCGGGGTGGTGGAGGTGGACCTCGGGTTTGTCGTTGGCGACGGGTCAAAGGTCTTAGCTGGCACGGCTGTGGGAGGATGGGTAGGGGTGGGAGTCGTCGATCTCGCTTTGTGTTCTCGGGTGGTGTGGGTTGTGGATTGCGACGTTGTGTCCGGGGTAGACTGAGACGTTCGCGTGTCCGGCGGCGCGTTCTTAGTCAGGGGATTCGTTTAGGGAGGCGTAGAAGCG
>NZ_JAQYXC010000104.1:0-336 GCF_036322365.1 Streptomyces sp. SP18CS02 | reverse complement strand
GGTGGGGGGGTGGGGGGGGGTGGGGGTGGGGGGGGTGGGGGTGGGGGGGGTGTGTGGGGGGGGGTGTGTGGGGTTGTTGTGGGTGTGGGGGGGGGTGGTGGGGGGGGGGGGGGGGGGGGTGGGGGGGGGCCGTGTGGGGCCCCGAGCGCGGGGGTGCGGGCCCCCCGGCCCCGCCCGGCCGCCCCCGGCGCCCCCCCCCCCCCCCCCCACCACCCCCCCCCCCCCCCCCACCACACCCCCCCCCCCCCCCCCCCCCACCCCCCCACCCCCCAACCACCAAAACCTAGCCGCGACGCCTACCCCCACAACCGCCCCCCAAACCAACCCCACCAACGC
>NZ_JAQYXC010000103.1:0-3065 GCF_036322365.1 Streptomyces sp. SP18CS02 | reverse complement strand
GGTGCTGCGGACCGACACCTCGGGCGACCCGACGTTCCGCGAGCTGCTGGCCCGGGTCCGTGACACCGACCTGGAGGCGTTCGCCCACCAGGACCTCCCCTTCGAACGGCTCGTCGAAGAGCTCAACCCCGTCCGCTCCCTCGCCCGGCACCCCCTCTTCCAGGTGATGCTCGTACAGAAGGACGCGGGCGGCCCCGGCGGCCGCGCGGCCTCCTGGCCTGGGCTGGAAGCCGAAACGCTGCCCATCGGCACCGGATCGGCGAAGTTCGACCTGACGGTGGGGATCGAGGAGCGGTACGACTCCCAGGCCCGCCCCGCCGGGCTGGTCTGGACGCTCGGCTACGCCTCCGACCTCTACGACCACGCCACCGTCGAACTGCTCGCCCGGCGGCTGTCGGTCCTGCTCACCGCGCTCGCCCACGACCCCGACCAGGCCCTCGGCGCCGTCGACCTCCTCACCGACGAGGAGCGGCGCCGGCTGCTCCCCGCACCGGGCGCGGGGCGGCCCGCCGCGACGCCCGGCCGCGTCGACCGGATCTTCGAGGCGCAGGCGGCCCGTACGCCCGAGGCGACCGCCCTCCTCTACGGGGACGAACACGTCACATACGGCGCTCTCGACGCACAGGCCACCCGTCTCACCCGCCGCCTCCACGCCTGCGGTGTGCGGGCCGGGGACATCGTCGCCGTACACCTGGAGCGCGGGCCCGATCTGGTCCGTGCCCTGCTCGCCGTACTCAAGGCCGGAGCGGCCTACACGCTGCTCGACCCGGACTTCCCCGGCGAGCGCCTCTCCGCCGTGCTCGCCCGCACCCGGGCCGCCGCCGTCGTCACGGCCCCGGACGTGCCCGGCTGGCTCGCGGCCACCGGCGTCCCGCCGGTCCACCCCGCCGCCTCCGCCTCCGACGCCCGTACCGACGGCGAACCCCTCGTCCGCAACGGTCCCGACACCGCCGAGGCGCCCGCCTGCGTCATGTTCACCTCCGGCTCCACCGGCCTTCCCAAAGGCGTCGTGGTCCCGCACCGGGCGCTCACCGCCACCCTCACCGGCCAGGAGTACGCCCCCTTCGGCGCCGGCGAGACCTGGCTGCAGAGCGCGCCCATGTCGTGGGACGCCTTCGCCACGGAACTCCTCGGCCCCCTGCTGAACGGGGGCCGTGTGGTGCTCCAGCCGGGGCAGCGCCCCGACCCGGCCACCATGGCCGAGCTGGTCACCCGGCACGGCGTCACCGTCCTCAAGGCGTCGGCGAGCCTCTTCAACCATCTGCTCGACGAGCACCCCGAGGCGTTCGGGGGCCTCAACGCAGCCATGACCGGAGGCGAGGCCGCCTCCGTCACCCACGCCGCCCAGGTCCTCGAACGCTTCCCGCGGGTCCGCGTCACCAACGGCTACGGCCCCGCCGAGAGCATGGGCTTCACCACCACCCACACCGTGACCGCCGCCGATCTCACCGGATCGCCCATCCCGATCGGCACTCCCGTCCACGGCAAACAGGCCTTCGTCCTCGACGACCGGCTCCGGCCGGTGCCGCCGGGCGTGCCGGGGGAGCTGTACCTGTCAGGCGCCGGGCTCGCGCTCGGCTATCTGCACCATCCCGCGGCCACCGCGGAGCGCTTCGTCGCGCACCCGTACGGCGCACCCGGGGAGCGGGTCTACCGCACCGGCGACCTCGCACGCCGCCGGGCCGACGGCGTTTTCGAATACCTCGGCCGTGCCGACGACCAGGTCAAGGTTCGCGGGTTCCGGATCGAGCCCGCCGAGATCGAGGCCCACCTCACCGCACACCCCGACGTCCGTCAGGCCGCCGTCGTGGTCCGGGAGGACCGCCCCGGCGACAGGCGGCTGGTCGCGTACGTCGTCCCCGCCCGCCCCGGCACGACCCCGGCCGGCCTGCGCGCCCACACAGCCGCACGCGTCCCCGACCACATGGTCCCGTCCACGATCGTCACCCTGGACGCCCTGCCGCTCACCCCCAACGGCAAGCTCGACCGCCGCGGCCTCCCCGCCCCCGGGTTCACGCCCTCACCCGTCGGCCGCGCCCCGCGCACCCCGCGCGAGGAGATCCTGTGCGGGCTGTTCGCCGAGATCCTCGGCGTCGGCACGGTCGCCGCCGACGACGGCTTCTTCGACCTCGGCGGCCACTCGCTGCTCGCCGCCCGGCTGATCACCCGGGTCCGGGCCGCACTCGGTGTGGAGATGACCGTCCGCGACCTGTTCCAGGCTCCGACCCCCGCAGGTCTCGCCGCCGGGCTCGACACCGCCGCCCGGGCCCGGCCCGCCCTGCGCCCGGTGCCCCGCCCCGAGGCGCCACCGCTCTCCTACGCCCAGCAGCGCCTCTGGTTCTTCAGTCGGGTGGAGAGCGGCAGCCCCCTCTACAACGTGCCGTTCGCGCTCCGTCTGCGCGGCACCCTGGACCGCCGGGCGCTGCACGAGGCGCTCGCCGACGCGGTCCGCCGTCACGAGGCGCTGCGCACCCGCTTCCCGGAGTCCGGGGACGGCCCCTGGCAGGACATCCTCCCGGCCGAACAGGCGCACGTTTCCTGGGAGTTCGTGACCACGGACTCGGAGCGGCTGGCCGCCGGCCTGAGCGACACCGCCCGCCGCCCCTTCGACCTGACCACCGACCTCCCCGTACGGGCGACCCTGTTCACGATCGCCGACGACGACCACGTACTCCTTCTCGTCCTGCATCACATCATCTGCGACGGCTGGTCGATCGGGGCCCTGGCCCGCGAGCTCGCCGACGGCTACACGGCCCGCGCCACCGGCCGGCCACCGTCCCAGCAGCCCCTTCCGGTGCAGTACGCGGACTTCACGCTGTGGCAGCAGGAGGTGCTGGGTGGTGTGGAGGATGCGGGGAGTGTGGCGTCGCGTCAGCTGGAGCATTGGCGGCGGGTTCTGGCGGATCTGCCGGAGGAGCTGGTGCTGCCGGCCGACCGTGCTCGTCCGGCGGTTCCGAGTCATCGGGGTGACGCGGTTCCGCTGGTGCTGGGGGCGGAGGTGCACGGCCGGGTGGTGGAGCTGGCCCGGTCGTCGGGTGCGACGGTGTTCATGGTGTGCCAGGCGG
>NZ_JAQYXC010000102.1:0-390 GCF_036322365.1 Streptomyces sp. SP18CS02 | reverse complement strand
CGCAGCGCCAACGCGGCCACGGCCGAGGTCAGTTCGGCGTTGAGCACCTCGACCAGCTGTCCGGCGGGCAGGTCGCGCGCCATCCGGTGGCCCTGACCGGCCCACAGCGCCATGCCCTGCGGGTCCCCCGCCTTGGCGGCCAGCTCCGCCAGCCGTGCCTCGTCCGGGCGGTCCGCGCCCCCCAGCCCCAGCGAGACGCCGTGCGGGACGACCGTGACGCCCCGCTCGCGCAGCCGCAGCAGCGGGTCGGGCAGGTGGCCGCTGTCGATCAGCTGGGCACACTCGGCGAGGAAGTCCCGGTACAGATTGCGGAACAGGGCGCCCCCGGTGCCGGCCCTCTCCATGAGGACGGCGGCCCGCGGCAGGTCCTCCCACGGTTTGTCGCTGCGG
>NZ_JAQYXC010000101.1:0-303 GCF_036322365.1 Streptomyces sp. SP18CS02 | reverse complement strand
GGGGGGGGGGGGGGGGGGGGGGGGGGGGGGGGGGGGGGGGGGGGGGGGGGGGGGGGGGGGGGGGGGGGGGGGGGGGGGGGGGGGGGGGGCGGGGGGGCCGCGGGGGGGGGGGGGGGGCGGGGGGCGGGCGGCGGCGCCCCCGGCGGCGGCGCGGGCGCGGGCCCCCCGCCTCCCGCCCCGGCGGCTGAAGCCCACCCGCACGTGCCGTACGGTCTGCCGGTCGGGCTTGTGAGGTCGGCACCCTAGCTCGCAGGTCAGGCCCACGTGCACAGGGTGAACCTAAAGCCGAAGAGAGCCGAGCAT
>NZ_JAQYXC010000100.1:0-303 GCF_036322365.1 Streptomyces sp. SP18CS02 | reverse complement strand
TGGTCAAGCACTTCCCGCTGACCCAGGGCATCCTGTTCAAGAAGCAGGTCGGCGCGGTAAAGGCCGTCGACGGGGTCTCCTTCGACCTCTACCAGGGCGAGACGCTCGGCATCGTGGGGGAGTCCGGCTGCGGCAAGTCCACGGTCGCCCAGCTGCTGATGATGCTGGAGACCGACACCGCCGGAGAGGTCTTCTTCAAGGGCCAGGACATCACCAAGCTGTCGGGGCGGGCGCTGAAGGCGGTCCGCCGCAACATCCAGATGGTGTTCCAGGACCCCTACACCTCGCTGAACCCGCGGATGA
>NZ_JAQYXC010000099.1:0-307 GCF_036322365.1 Streptomyces sp. SP18CS02 | reverse complement strand
GTGGTTGGATGTGTGTTGTTGTGTTTTGATTTTTTTTTTTTGGGGTTTGTGTTTTTGTTTGGGTTTGGTTTTTGTTGTGGGGTGGGGGTGGTGTTGGGGGGTGTGGGGGTGGGGGGGTTGGTTGTTTGTGTTGTGGGGTGGGGTGGTTGGGGGTGGGGTGGGGGGGGGGGGGGGGGCGGGGGGGGGGGGGGACGTGGGCGGGGCCGACGCCCCACACAGCCCCGCAGAAGCCCCACCCAACACCCGACCCCAACCCCCACAACACCCGCACACCACAAATACAAAACACACCCAGGACGTGGAGGAG
>NZ_JAQYXC010000098.1:0-343 GCF_036322365.1 Streptomyces sp. SP18CS02 | reverse complement strand
GGCTCGGGATCGCTGAGCCGGAGCACCCAGCTCAAGCCCATCAACGACGTCGACATCATCGCCGTCTACGACGGCCCCGAGCACCCGGACTGGGGCAGCGCCGGCCACAGTGCCGAGCACGCACTAGACCACGCCCGCGACCAGGTCAACCGGCTGCTGGGCAAGACCAACGGTAGCCACGGCAACGAAGTCCGGCTGGCCCGGCCGAGGAACCACGCGGTCAAGTGCTTCCTCGACGACCCGGACGACGAAAGCGCGTTCACCGTCGACGTGATGCCGGCCCTCCGGCAGGCCGACGGCACCCTTCTCATACCCGAGAAGCGCTCCCAGACCTGGGTGCTCG
>NZ_JAQYXC010000097.1:0-360 GCF_036322365.1 Streptomyces sp. SP18CS02 | reverse complement strand
AGTATTCCCACCTCCTTGAGAGGGTAAGGCTCCCAGTAGACGACTGGGTTGATAGGCCGGATATGGAAGCACCGCAAGGTGTGGAGTTGACCGGTACTAATAGGCCGAGGGCTTGTCCTCAGTTGCTCGCGTCCACTGTGTTAGTTCTGAAGTAACGAACTCCCTTTGCTGGTTGAGTTCAACTTTATAGTGTTTCGGTGGTCATAGCGTTAGGGAAACGCCCGGTTACATTCCGAACCCGGAAGCTAAGCCTTTCAGCGCCGATGGTACTGCAGGGGGGACCCTGTGGGAGAGTAGGACGCCGCCGAACAATTATTGTGGGAAAGCCCCGCACCTTATGGTGCGGGGCTTTCCTGCGTT
>NZ_JAQYXC010000096.1:0-312 GCF_036322365.1 Streptomyces sp. SP18CS02 | reverse complement strand
GGGGCGGGAGAAGCAGCCGTCTAAAACCCCCCCCCCCCCCAGGTGTACCCACCGCCACACACCCCCCCCACCCGCGTGTTCGCCCCCCCACACAACCACCCCCGCCCTCGCACACCGGCGCCCGCTCGCTGACCGAGGTCCAGGCCGACTCCGCGAACAACGCCGCCAAGCAGGCCGAGCGCGAGGTCGCCGAACTGACCAAGGAGCTGGAGCGGCTCCAGCGCCGCGCCGGCGAGCTGCGCGAGGAGGCCGACCGCCTGGTGGCGCGTGCCGCCCGTGAGCGCGGTGACGACCCGGAGGCCGCGGTCGCCG
>NZ_JAQYXC010000095.1:0-315 GCF_036322365.1 Streptomyces sp. SP18CS02 | reverse complement strand
GCTGAAGGCGACCGTGGATGCGGTTCATGCTGTCGGTGGGCGGGTCGCCGTGCACTGCCAGACCGGTGAGGGCTCGCGAAACGCTGTCCTGGCTGGAGCGGACAGCCTTGAACACGGGTTGCACCTCGATCCGGATCTCTTGGTCCTGTTGGCCGGGCAGGGCACCGCGGACCTACCCACTCTCTCTGCGTTCGCCGAGAGTGCGGAGGTCTGGAGAGGCCGCGAGTCCAGCGCGAAGCGCTCGAGCTGGCTTCTTTGCTGGCAAGGCATGATCGACAATGTGCGTCTGGCGCACGACGCGGGTGTCACAGTCCT
>NZ_JAQYXC010000094.1:0-5821 GCF_036322365.1 Streptomyces sp. SP18CS02 | reverse complement strand
CGTCCGGGCCGCGACGGCTGGTCAGCAGCAGGCCGCGTACGCCGTGCGCGGTGACGAGGTGCCGGGCCAGGAGCGCCCCCAGGGCGCCGGTGCCACCGGTGATCAGCACCGTGCCGTCCGGGTCGAGCCGGGCGGACCCGGCGGGGACAGCGGGGACGGACGGGCCGGCGGTACGGGCGAGCCGGGGGACGAGCGGGCGGCCGGAGCGCAGCGCGACGTCCGGCTCGCCGGACGCCAGAACGGCGCTCAGCGCGCCCGGCCACCCGTCGGGGTCGTCGGTGTCGACCAGCGTGATCCGGCCCGGGTGCTCCGACTGCGCCGAGCGCAGCAGGCCCCGGACGGCGGCACGCGGCAGGTCGGTGACGTCCTCGCCGGGCCCGGCGGCCACCGCGCCTCGCGTCACGACGACCAGGTGGGTCTCGGTGAACGTGTCGTCGGCGAGCCAGGACCGTACGAGCTCCAGCGTCCGGGCGGTGGACTCGCGCGCCGCCGCCGCGGGGGACACCGCCCCTTCGCCGTGGGGGTCGAGCAGGGGCAGTGCCACGACGTCGGGAAGGGGCGTTCCGGCGGCGACCGCCTCGGCGAGGGCGGCCGGGTCGGCGTACCGGTCGGGTGTCCCGGCGGCGAACGCCTCCGCGCGGTCCGCCGGGCGGTCGCCGAGCAGCGCCGGCGTGCCGTACCGTCCCGGAGCTCCGGGAGCCGGTGCCGACGGCTCGGACCAGGCGATGTGGAGCAGTGGCTCCCGTACGGGACGGGCACCGGTCGTGGAGGCGAGCGGGCCGGCGGGCCTCAGGAGCAGCGACTCGACGGCGGCGACCGGCCGGCCGGACTCGTCGGCCGCCTCGACGGCGACGGCGCCGGGTCCGGCCGGGGTGAGCCGTACGCGCAGGGTCGTCGCGCCGGCCGCGTGCAGCGTCACACCGTGCCAGGCGAAGGGCAGGGCGGGGCCGTCGGCGATGCCCGGGAACACGCCGAGGCCCAGGGCGTGCAGGCCCGCGTCCAGCAGGGCTGGATGCAGGCCGAAGGAGCGGGCCGCGCGGTGCTGTCCGGGCTCCAGCGCGACCTCGGCGAACAGTTCGTCGCCGCGCTGCCAGGCGGCGCGCAGTCCCTGGAACCGCGGACCGTAGCGCAGTCCGTCGTCGGCGAGCCGCTCGTAGAGGCCGTCGATGTCGAGGGGGGCCGCGTCGGCCGGCGGCCATGCCGACAGTTCCGCGGCCGCGGGCTCCGGTCCGGACGCGTGGGCGGACAGCCGGCCGGTGGCGTGCCGCACCCACGCCGGTCCGGGCAGGGCGGCCTCGTCGTGGGCGTACATCTCCACCGGCCGCGCGCCGGTCCCGTCGGGCGGGCCGACCCTGATCTGCAGGGACACCGCCCCGTCGGCGGGTATGGCGAGCGGCGCGGTCAGGGTCAGTTCGTCGAGCCGGTCGCAGTCGGCCTGTTCACCGGCGCGCAGGGCCAGTTCGACGAAGGCGGTGCCGGGCAGCAGGACGGAGTCGCCGACTGCGTGGTCGGCCAGCCACGGCTGGGTACGGAGGGTGAGCCGGCCGGTGAAGAGGTGTTCCTGGGAGTCGGCCGGTACGACGCTGGCCCCCAGCAGCGGGTGGTCGGGAAAGCCGAGGCCGGCCGGGGAGACGTCGAGCCGGTCCCGGGCGGGCGACTCCAGCCAGTGGCGCCGGCGCTGGAAGGCGTAGGAGGGCAGCCGGACGCGGCGGGCGCCGGTGCCGGCGAAGAACGCGGGCCAGTCGACGGGGACGCCGTGGGTGTGGAGGCGTCCGACGGCCGTGGTCAGCGTCGCGACCTCGGGGCGGCCGGAGCGCTGTGCCGGGACCGCGGCGGCGGAGCCCGGGGCGAGGCAGTCCTCGGCCATCGGGGTGAGCACCGCGTCCGGGCCGACCTCCAGGAAGGTGCGGACGCCCTCGGCCTCCAGCCGCCGTACCGCGTCGGCGAACAGGACCGGCCGGCGGGCGTTGCGCACCCAGTACTCGGGCGAGCACAGCTCCTCGGCCCCGGCCGGCTCCCCGGTGACGGTGGAGACGAAGGGGATACGGGGCGGCTTGGGGTCCAGGCCGGCCGCGACCTCGCGCAGCTCGTCCAGCATGGGCTCGACCCGGGCGGAGTGGGAGGCGTAGCTGACCCGCAGCCGACGGGTCTTGCGGCCCGTCCCGGCGAAGTGCGCGGCGAGCGCCGACACCGGTCCCTCGTCGCCGGCGACGACCACCGCGGAGGGGCTGTTGACGGCCGCGATCTCGACGCCCTCGGTCAGCAGGGGCCGTACCTCTTCGGCCGAGGCGGCCACCGCCACCATCGCCCCGCCGTGCGCCAGTTCCTGGGTGAGCCGTCCCCGGGCGCTGACCAGGGCCGCCGCGTCGGCCAGCGACAGCACGCCGGCGGCGTGGGCCGCCGCCAGCTCGCCGCCCGAGTGGCCCAGCACGTGGTCGGGGTGGACGCCCCAGGAGGCGAAGAGCCGGAAGAGGGCCACCTCGATCGCGAACAGGGCGGGCTGGGCGAGGCCCTGGCCCATGAGCGGTTCGTCGCCCCGCTCCCCGCGCTCGCCGAAGACCACCGGGCGCAGCGGGGTCTCCAGGTGCCGGTCCAGCTCCGCGCAGGCCGCGTCGAACGCCTCGGCGAACGCCGGGAAGGCGCCGTGCAGGTCCCGGCCCATGCGCAGCCGCTGGCTGCCGCCGCCGGTGAACATCATCGCCAGCGCGCCCGGCGCCGCCCGCCCGTGCAGCAGCCCGGGAGCGGGGCGGCCGTCCGCGAACGCCTCCAGGTCGCGCAGCAGCGCCGCCCGGTCGTCCCCGACCAGGACGGCCCGGTGCTCCAGCGCGGTACGGGTGGTCGCCAGGGAGTACCCGACGTCGACGAGGCCCGGTGCGGGGTCGGTGCGGCGCAGGTGCGCGGAGAGCTTTCCGGCCTGGGCGCGCAGCGCGGTCTCCGTCTTGCCGGTCAGCGCCCACAGGACGGGCGTCCTCGGGGCGTCCGCGTCGATGGCCGTGGCGGGCTCCGTGGCGGGGGCGGCCGCCGGGGGCTCCTCCCCGTCCTGTCCCGGGGGCGGCCCGGACACGTCGGTGGGCTCTTCGATGATGGCGTGGGCGTTGGTGCCGCTGAAGCCGAAGGAGGAGATCCCGGCGCGCCGGGGCGTGTCGCCGGGCGACCAGGGGCGCGGTTCGGTGAGCAGTCGCACGGCGCCGGCCGACCAGTCGACGTGCGGTGTGGGGCTGTCGACGTGCAGGGTCCGGGGAAGCGTGCCGTGCCGCATGGCCAGGACCATCTTCATGACGCCGCCGACGCCGGCGGCGGCCTGGGTGTGGCCGATGTTCGACTTGAGCGAACCGAGCCACAGCGGGCGTCCGGCGTCGCGCCCCTGGCCGTAGGTGGCCAGCAGCGCCTGCGCCTCGATGGGGTCGCCGAGGGTGGTTCCCGTGCCGTGCGCCTCGACGGCGTCGACCTCGTCCGCGCGCAGGCCCGCGTCGGCCAGGGCCTGGCGGATGACCCGCTGCTGCGAGGGGCCGTTGGGGGCGGTCAGGCCGTTGCTGGCCCCGTCGGAGTTCACCGCGGAGCCGCGCAGGACGGCCAGGACCTCGTGGCCGTTGCGGCGGGCGTCGGAGAGACGTTCCAGCAGGAGCATGCCGGCGCCCTCGGCCCACCCGGTGCCGTCGGCTCCGGCCGCGAAGGACTTGCAGCGGCCGTCCGGCGCCAGGCCCTCCTGGCGGCTGAAGTCCACGAAGGGCAGTGGGGACGCCATCACGGTCGCGCCGCCCGCCAGCGCGAGGGAGCACTCCCCCTTGCGCAGCGCGGTGGCTGCCAGGTGCAGGGCGACCAGGGAGGAGGAGCAGGCGGTGTCGATGGTGACGGCCGGGCCCTCCAGGCCGAAGGTGTAGGCCACCCGGCCGGAGGCGATGCTGCCGGAGTTGCCGGTGCCGAGGTAGCCCATGACCTCCTCGGGGAGCTCCCGGAGCCGTGCGGCGTAGTCGTGGTACATGATCCCGGCGTAGACGCCGGTCCTGCTGCCGCGCAGGGTCGTGGGGTCGATGCCCGCGTGCTCGAAGACCTCCCAGGCGGTCTCCAGGAGGAGGCGCTGCTGGGGGTCCATCGCCGTGGCCTCCCGGGGGCTGATCCCGAAGGGGGCGGGGTCGAAGTCGGCGACGTCGTGGAGGAACCCGCCCTCGTCGGTGTGGCTGGTGCCGGCGGCGTCCGCGCCCGGTCCGCGCAGCGCCGCCATGTCCCAGTCGCGGTCGGTGGGGAAGGCGGACACCGCGTCCCGGTCGGCGGAGACGAGCTCCCACAGCTCCTCGGGCGTGTGGACGCCGCCCGGGTAGCGGCACGCCATGCCGATGATGGCGATCGGTTCGCCGGCCGCCGCCTCGGCGTCCCTCAGCCGCTTCCTGGTCTGCCGGAGCTCCGTGGTCAGGCGCTTGAGGGAGTGCAGGATCTTCTCGTCGGTGCCCGTCATCAGGCGTTCCCCAGTTCCTCGTCGATGATGGCGAGCATTTCGCCGATGTCAGCGGAGTCGAGCCCGTCGTCCGCGTCCTCCTCGGCCGCTGCCTCGTGCGTGGTGGCCCGGTCCCAGGCGGCCAGGAGCGACTTCAGGCGCAGCCGGATCTCCTCGGCCGCCTCCCGGTCGCCGGCCAGTGCGGGAAGGGCGTCCCTGAGCCGGTCGAGGTCGGCGAGCGCGGCCTGCGCGGGCGGCGGCGCGTCGGGGACGAGTTCGTTCCTGAGGTGGGCGGCGAGCCCGGCGGGCGTGGGATGGTCGAAGACCGCGGTGGCGGGCAGGCGGATGCCGGTGGCGGCGTCGAGCCGGCCCCGGATCTCCACCGCCGCCAGGGAGTCGAGCCCCGACTCGGTGAAGGGCCGGTCCGGCGCGATCGACCGCGGCGAGCTGTGGCCGAGGACCGCGGCCGCCTGGGCGAGGACCAGGTCGAGCAGCATCCGCTCCCGCTCGGCGTCGTCCAGGGGGAGCAGCCGCTCGGCCAGCGACCCCTCCCCCGCCGCACCGGCGGGCTTCCCGCCGGTGACCGCCGGGGCGCTCGTGCGCCCGCGGGCGGGGCGGACCATGCCCCTGAGGACGGGCGGGAAGTCCGCGTCGCCGCTGCGCGGCCGCAGCAGCGGCAGGTCGAAGCGGGCGGGCACCAGCAGCGGTTCGGGCCGCCCCAGGGCGGCGTCGAACAGCGCCAGGCCGGCGGCGGGCTCGATCGCCCCGAACCCGGCGCGGGTGATACGGCCGACCTCGGCCTCCGTGAGGCCGCCCGCCATGCCCCGCTCGTGCTGGCGCCACAGGCCCCAGGCGAGCGATACGGCGGGCAGTCCGGCGGCCGCGCGGTGCTGGGCGAGACCGTCCAGGAAGCCGTTGGCGGCGGCGTAGCTGCCCTGCCCGGCGGAGCCGAGCACACCGGAGGCGGAGGAGAACAGGACGAAGGCGGACAGGTCGAGGTGGGCGGTCAGCTCGTGCAGGTGCCAGGCGCCGGCGGCCTTCGGCCCCATCACGCGGGCCAGGCGCTCGGGCGTCAGGGCGCCGATCACCCCGTCGTCGAGGACGCCGGCGGCGTGCACCACCGCGGTCAGCGGGTGCTCCGGCGGGACGGCCGCGAGCAGCCCGCGCACGGCGTCCCGGTCGGAGACGTCGCAGGCGGCGACGGACACCCGGACGCCGAGGGCGGTCAGCTCCGCCGCCAGTTCCCCGGCGCCTTCGGCGTCCGGGCCGCGACGGCTGGTCAGCAGCAGGCCGCGTACGCCGTGCGCGGTGACGAGGTGCCGGGCCAGGAGCGCCCCCAGGGCGCCGGTGCCACCGGTGATCAGCACCGTGCCGTCCGGGTCGAGCCGG
>NZ_JAQYXC010000093.1:0-627 GCF_036322365.1 Streptomyces sp. SP18CS02 | reverse complement strand
TCCGCAGGATCCAGGCGGAGGAGACCGGGAACACGGGCTTCTTCCACGCGGGCCCCACCCCCGCCGAGGTCCCGCACGCCACGTTCTACCGCGAGACGCTCGCGCGCTGGACCGTCTGAGGCGCCGGGGCCAGGCCGGTCGGCAACCGTACCGTCACCGAGTCCAGCTCGATGCGCACCGGGCCGGAGGGCAGCGCCCCGGTGCCTGCCGGACGTACCGGGGTCTCCAGGACGGTGAAGATCTCCTCCGCGGCCGACAGTCCTTCGGCAACGCGGTCAACCCGATCGACTGGATGGACAAGTACGGCTCGGACGCCCTGCGCTTCACCCTCGCCCGCGGTGCCAATCCCGGCACGGACGTGCCGATCGGCGAGGACTGGGTCCAGCGCTCGCGCAACTTCGTGCCGCGGGAGATCCCGGTGCGGTTCAAGCCGTGGGTCATGCGTGACGTGGACACCTGGGTCCGTACCAGTGCCCGGCAGATGCTCTTCGTGTACGGCTTCCAGGCCGAGCTGGACCGGCTCTACGGCTGGGGACTGCAATGGGGACGCGGCTTCAAGGCGGGCCGGGTCTGACCCCCGCCCGCCCCACGGACCCGGGACGCCCGCGTCACCCCCGGACGAACTGG
>NZ_JAQYXC010000092.1:0-20227 GCF_036322365.1 Streptomyces sp. SP18CS02 | reverse complement strand
GCCCGGTTACATTCCGAACCCGGAAGCTAAGCCTTTCAGCGCCGATGGTACTGCAGGGGGGACCCTGTGGGAGAGTAGGACGCCGCCGAACAATTATTGTGGGAAAGCCCCGCACCTTATGGTGCGGGGCTTTCCTGCGTTTAGGGTCTGGTTATGCGCTATGAACTGGTGATTTTCGACAACGACGGCGTGCTGGTCGACAGCGAGCCCGTCTCCAACACCATCCTCGCGGGGTACCTCACGGAGCTCGGTCATCCCACGTCGTACGAGGACTCCCTGCGTGACTACATGGGCGCCGCTGTGCACCGGGTGCACGACCTGGTGAAGGAGAGAACCGGGCAGCTGCTGCCCGACGATTTCGACGAGACGTTTCACGCGCGGGTCTTCGCCGCCTTCGAACGGGAGCTGGCGGCCGTCGCCGGCACCACCGAAGTGCTGGGGAAGCTGGTCGCGGACGGAGTGCCGTACTGCGTGGCGTCCTCAGGGAGCCATGAGCGGATCAGGGTCGGGCACCGCAAGACCGGGCTCGACCTCTGGTTCCGGGAGGACATCGTCTTCAGTGCGCAGGACGTCGGGCGGGGCAAGCCGGCGCCGGACCTGTTCCTGTACGCGGCCGAGCGGATGGGGGTGGCGCCGGAGCGGTGCGTCGTCGTCGAGGACAGCCCGCTCGGGGTGCGGGCCGCCCTGGCGGCCGGGATGGACGTCTACGGGTTCACCGCGATGACGCCGGCCGACAGGCTGTCCGGTGCGCGCGGGTACTTCGACGACATGGCACAGCTGCCGGAACTGCTCATGTGATCCACCTACCCAGGGGTAGGGAGGCGGCCTACGCTGTGCCGCCATGACGGATACGGACGCGCGGACGCGGCGCGGGCGGGGCTCGCTGTCGGTCGGCTTCTTCGTGCAGGGGGTGACCTTCGCGCTGCTGGTGACGCGCATCCCCGCCGTCCAGGACAGGTACGGGATATCCGACGGGACGCTGCCCGTCTTCCTCGCGGCCGTTCCGGTCCTGGCGGGCGTCGGCAGCGTCCTCACGGGGCGGCTGGTGGCCCGGGTCCCGCCCGGCGCGGTCCTCGGAGGAGCCCAGCCGGTCGTCCTGCTGGCCCTGGCGGCGGTGGGTGCCGGTGACCGGCTCTGGCAGGCGGCCGTCGCGCTCGGGGTGTTCGGGCTGGCGGTCGGGGCGCTCGACGCCTCCATGAACATGCTGGGGGTCAGCCTTCAGCACGCGTACGGGCGCAGCATCATGCTCGGCTTCCACGCGGCGTACAGCCTGGGCGGGATCGTGGGCGCATCGCTCGCGTGGGCGGGGGCCCACTGGGACCTGTCGCTGACGGCGTCGTATCTGCCGGTGGTGGCGGTGCTGCTGCCGCTCGTGCTGGCCGGCAGCCGGTGGTACGTCGACGGGGTGCGCGAGCCGGATGGGTCGCCGCAGGGCGGGAAGGCGGGCATCCCCTTCACCGTCCTGTTGCCGCTGTGCCTGGTGATGACCATCGCGTACATCGGGGACTCCACGGTGTCGAACTGGAGCGCCAAGTACCTGCGCGATGTGCTCGGGGGCTCGGAGGAGCTGGCGACCGTTCCGTACAACGCCTACATGGTGACGACCCTGCTGGGGAGGGCCGTGGGGGACCTCGGGGTGCGGCGGTTCGGGGCGGTGGCGGTCGTGCGGGCCGGTGCGGTGCTCGCCTCGGCCGGGTTCGGGGTGGTCGCGCTGACGCCGGGGGCGTGGGGTGGCATCGCCGGCTTCACGGTGCTGGGGCTCGGGCTGAGCGTGATGGTGCCGCAGACCTTCGCGGCTGCGGGCAGGCTGCGCTCAGGGACGGCCGGGGACGCGGCCGTTGCCCGGCTGAACGTCTTCAACTACGTGGGGTTCCTGATCGGGTCGCCGTTGGTGGGGGCGCTCGGCGACGCGTGGAGCTACCGGGGGGCGATGCTGGTTCCGCTGGTGCTGGTGCTGGTGACGTTGCGGTACGCCCGATCGTTCGGTGTTGAACCGGACCGATACGGTGGCGGGCATGAGCGGCCGCGCACTGTTGATGTGGGATGAGGCAGTAACCGGGTACGACTTCGGGGCCAGCCACCCGATGGACCCGGTCCGGCTCGCGCTGACCATGGGGCTGGTGCGCGCCTATGGGCTGGACCGCGAGGTGGACGTGGTCGCGGCGAAGCCGGCCGGGGACTCGACGCTGCGGCTGGTGCACCGCGGTGACTACGTGGCGGCGGTGCGTGCGGCGTCGGCCGATCCCAGGAGTGCGGATCAGGCGTACGGGCTGGGGACGCTGGACGACCCGGCGTTCGCCGGGATGCACGAGGCTTCCGCGCTGATCGCCGGGCAGTCGGTGGGGGCGGCTGAGGCGGTGTGGCGGGGCGAGGCGGCCCACGCGGTGAACTTCGCCGGCGGTCTGCACCACGCGATGCCGGGGTCGGCGGCGGGTTTCTGTATCTACAACGACGCGTCGCTCGCCATCGCCCGGCTCCTGGAGCTGGGTGCGCAGCGGGTCGCGTACGTGGATGTGGACGTCCATCACGGGGACGGTGTGCAGGCCGCGTTCTGGGAGGACCCCCGGGTGCTCACCGTCTCGCTGCACGAGCACCCGCGCACCCTGTTCCCCGGGACGGGGTGGCCGCAGGAGACGGGCGCGGACGGGGCGGGAGAGGGCGGTGCGGTGAACGTGGCGCTGCCGGCGGGGACGGGCGACGCGGGCTGGCTGCGGGCCTTCCACGCGGTGGTGCCGGAGCTGCTGGCGGACTTCCGGCCGCAGGTGCTGGTGACGCAGCACGGGGCCGACACCCACTTCGAGGACCCCCTGGCGCATCTGACGGTCTCGTTGGACGCCCAGCGGGCGGTGCAGATGGCCTGTCACTCGCTGGCGCACGAGTACGTCGACGGGGGCAAATGGGTGGCCCTGGGAGGCGGTGGTTACGCGGTGGTGGACGTCGTGCCGAGGTCGTGGACGCATCTGGTGGGGATCGCGGCGGGGGCTCCGGTGGAGCCGGAGTCGGTCGTCCCGGCGTCGTGGCGGGATCAGGTCTACGCGCGCACGCGGCAACCGGCGCCGGGCCGTATGACGGACGGGCGGTGGCCGGTGCTGTGGCGGGACTGGGGGATGGGTTACGACCCCGCCGACCGGCTCGACCAGGCGGTGCTGGCGACCCGGCGGGCCGCGTTCCCGCTGCGGGGGCTGCTGCCGTAGGGCGCGCTTCCCGCAGTGACGCGCGCACCCGGGACGGGACCGTGGGGGGCGGCCTGGGCCGGGGCGCCGAGGGAGGGTGTGGCGCGAGGTGTCGGGGAGGCGGGTGAGCCGTGCGGTGCCTGGGTGGCGGCACGGGTGAGGGCCGCCGTAGACGGTGTTACGCCAAGTGTGGGGTGTCTTCCGCCTTTTGGGGTGGCGACGGCAGGGGTGCGGCAGCATCGGCAGGGTGTTGAGTAGCGGGGCGCTGCGTGCGCATCTGTTGGCGGCCAGACTGGCCGGGCCCGTCGCGACGTCCCGGGAGGAGAGCCTGCGGAGCTACCGGCTCTTCTCGGCCCGTGACCCCCGGGTGACACTGGGGCTCGACCCGGAGTGGGGATGGGGTGAGCGGGATCTGCTGCGTCTGATGGCCGACAAATGCGGGGTCTCCGAGGACCCCGCGTACCGCTTCGGTCCCGATGTCATCGATCCCGAGCTGACGCTGAGCGCGCTCGACGCGTTCGCCGCGCGGCTCGGCGAGGCGGCCGGAAGAAGGGCGCCGGTGCTCTTGGGGACCGGCCATCCACACCGTCTGCTCGGTTTCTACGCCGCGCTGGCAGACGCCTTGTCGGCGGCGGGATGTCTTGTTCTCACCCCTGCGCAGGGCAGATGTGTCGACATAACGACCCGGTTCGGCGTACGTACGTACAACCTTGACTACGTACGGGGAGTCGCTTTGGTGCGGGAACCCGGCGTGGAAGGCGCCGGGTGTGAGACCGGCGCGCACACCCATTCACCCCTGCCGATCCGGGTGGCGCTGGAGGGTGTCGTGGACGGTGGATGGCCGCTTCCGGAGTTGGTCGTCGGGGACCATGGATGGGTCTGCGGGGCAGGTCAGCTGGGTATTGAGGCCATTGGTCTGGCCGATACGGACGATCCCGCCCTGTTCGTCGGGGAGGCCGAGGGGCGGGTGTCCGTGGCCGTTCCGCTTGATGACGGTGTGCGGTCCGATTACTACAGGCCGCTTACTCGCTATGTACTCAATCGGGCGTGTCTGTCACAGTAGGCGGCCGATGGCTGCTCCTCTTCCCCACTCGCATCACCCGCCCCTAGTCTGGGGAGTGAGCGCACAGCGACGAAGAGTCACCGGAGGGGAAGCCGGTGGGCGTCATGTGCGGAAGGTACAGGTGGGTCATGGCTGCTGCTGGCGAGGTTCCTCTCAACGAGGTCAAGTTCCTGACCGTGGCGGAAGTCGCCTCGGTGATGCGAGTGTCGAAGATGACCGTGTACCGCTTGGTGCACAGCGGTCATCTGCCGGCGATCCGGGTGGGCAGGTCCTTCCGGGTTCCGGAGCAAGCGGTTCACGAGTACCTCCGGGAGTCCTTCGTGGGGGTGGAAAGCGCGTAACGGGAGTCCCCCGGTCCCCTCGGATTACGTCCCTCACTCTGTGGCGGGTAGGCTAGGCCGACGTAGGTCGTGTGGGCCCAGACGCCCCGCACCGAGTGAAGAGAAGTGAGCGAGGGTAGTCGTGGGCTCTGTTATCAAGAAGCGGCGCAAGCGGATGGCCAAGAAGAAGCACCGCAAGCTGCTCAAGCGCACCCGCGTTCAGCGTCGCAACAAGAAGTAAGCGATAGCTGTACGCGTGGCATTCGCGGCCCTTCCACCGTTCCGGTGGGAGGGCCGCTGTGTTGTTCCGGGGCTGCGGCGGTGGGTGGCGCGCGGCTGACGCGGTGTCGGATGCGCCGCGGATGACTCGGCTCTCGGATGGCATGGCTCTTGGACGGCATGGCCGCGAGGCGGGCCGTGGGGCCGGCGCCGGGACGGCGGTGCGGGACGCGTGGGACGACCGGCGCACGGCCGGTAGAGGCGTAGGGGACGGCCTGGGGGCCCGCGTACGGGGCCTGTGGGGGGTCGGCGCGCCTTCGGCGCGTGCCGCGGTCGTCACAGCGCAGCGCGGACCCGCTACGGTGGCGCATAGGCGAGGACCGAACGGAAGGCGCTGATCTTGGGGAAGGTCGTGCTCGTCACCGGGGTTGCCCGGCAGCTCGGCGGCCGTTTCGTGCGGCGCATCCAGCGGGATCCCGAGGTGGACCGGGTCATCGGCGTGGACGCCGTAGCGCCCGAGCACCCGTTGGACGACGCCGTCTTCGTCCGCGCGGACATCAGACAGCCGGCCATCGGCCGGGTGCTGGCCGAGTACGGGGTCGACACCGTCGTCCACATGGACGTCACCGGCACCCCGCTCGGCGCCGGGGGCCGGACCGCGGTCAAGGAGACCAACGTCATCGGCACGATGCAGCTGCTCGGCGCCTGTCAGAAGTCGCCGACGATCCGGCGGCTGGTGGTGAAGTCCAGTACGAGCGTCTACGGCTCCGCTCCCCGTGACCCCGCCGTCTTCACCGAGACGACGCCCCCCAAGTCGCTGCCGAGCGGTGGGTTCGCCAAGGACGCGGTGGAGGTCGAGGGGTATGTGCGGGGCTTCGCGCGCCGACGGCCGGACGTCGCGGTGTGCGTTCTGCGCTTCGCCAACATCCTGGGGCCGACGGCGGACTCCCCGCTCGCCGAGTACCTTTCGCTGCCGGTCATGCCGACGGTCTTCGGCTACGACCCACGACTCCAGTTCGCCCACGAGGACGATGTCATCGAGGTGCTGCGCATCGCCTCGCACGAGCCGCGGCGGGGGACGCTGAACAGCGGCACGTTCAATGTGGCGGGCGACGGCGTGCTGACGCTGTCGCAGTGCTCACGGCGGCTGGGACGGCCGACCGTGCCGGTGCTGCTGCCCGCCGTCACCTGGGTGGGCACGGCGCTGCGTACGGTCGGCATGACCGACTTCTCGCCCGAGCAGATCCGGCTGCTGACCCACGGCAGGGTCGTCAGCACGACGCAGATGCGCGAGACGCTCGGGTACGAGCCCGCGTACACGACCGCGGAGACCTTCGCGGACTTCGCGCGCAGCCGCGGGCCGGGCCTGGTTCCGCCGGGGAAGCTGGCCGAGGCGGTCGACCGGATCGCAGCGTCGCCCTTGCTGGGCGGCGCGAAGACGACTCAGAGCGCCGGATAAGGAGCCCGAGCAACGATGGCGGACGCCAAGGTCATTCCGTTCGACGACGACCGGTCCCGCGCGGGCGCGCAGCGCTCGGGGCGACGGCGCTCCGGGGCGGGCGGGGCCCGCTGGAGGAGCGAGGCCGCGGTGAGTCCGCTGCCGGGGCAGCACGCGCCCGGACCGGAGCCGGGCGTGGACGGTACGGCCGGGGGAGCGGCCGGCGGCTCCGTGGACGCGGGGACCGGTGACGGGGCTCCGCGGAGCGCCCGTGGCGGGCCGGTGAGCGACTGGGAGCGGCGGGTCGCGGGCGGGCTGGCGTTCCTGCGGCGGCGGATCACGGGGGAGTACGAGGTCGATGAGTTCGGTTACGACAAGGAGCTCACCGACCAGGTCCTGATGTCGCTGATCCGGCCGCTCTACGAGAAGTACTTCCGGGTCGAGGTGAAGGGCATCGAGAACATCCCGTCGGAGGGCGGGGCGCTGGTGGTGGCCAACCACTCGGGGACGCTTCCGCTGGACGGTCTGATGATGCAGGCCGCCGTGCACGACAACCATCCGGCGGGGCGGCATCTGCGGCTGCTCGCCGCGGACCTCGTCTTCATGCTGCCGGTCGTCAACGAGCTGGCCCGCAAGGCGGGTCACACCCTCGCGTGTGCCCAGGACGCGGAGCGGCTGCTCCGGCGCGGTGAGGTCGTCGGGGTGATGCCGGAGGGCTTCAAGGGGATCGGGAAGCCCTTCAGCGAGCGCTACAAGCTCCAGCGGTTCGGGCGGGGCGGGTTCGTGTCGACGGCGCTGAGGGTGGGGGCTCCGATCGTGCCCTGCTCGATCGTGGGGGCGGAGGAGATCTACCCCATGATCGGCAACGCGAAGACGCTGGCGCGGCTGCTCGGGTTCCCGTACTTCCCGCTGACGCCCACCTTCCCTTGGCTGGGGCCGCTGGGGGCGGTGCCGTTGCCGACGAAGTGGACGATCCAGTTCGGGGAACCGATCCCCACGGAGGGGTACCCGCCGGAGGCGGCGGAGGACCCGATGCTGATGTTCAACCTGACGGACCAGGTGCGCGAGCAGATCCAGCACACGCTGTACAAGCTGCTGGTGCAGCGGCGGTCGGTCTTCTTCTGAGGGCCGTCCAGCGCGCGGACGACGGGCGGCCGGTGCGCGGGCGGACGAGGGGAACGGTACGACGGCGGGGGCGGTCTCCCTGTCGGAAACCGCCCCCGCCGTCGTACTAGCTCTCCCCGTCGATGCCCAGACCCGGGATGATCCCCGGGAGCAGCGGCGGGAGGGTGACATCGGGGGCCGGCGTGGGAGTCTGCTTGCCGGCCGCGGGTGGCGGGGTGGTGGGGTCCTGGTCCAGGAGGCCGCCGGTGTTGCCGCCGAGCAGGCCGTCGTCCGGTGTGGCGCCGGACCGCGACGGGCTGGCCTTGCCGGTGCTGGTGGCGGGGCCGGACTCCGGGGTGGACGGGGACGGGCGCGACGGTCCTGAGCCGTCCGGCTTCTGCGTGGTGCCGGAGCCGGGGGCCTGTCCGCCCTTCTCGGGGGCGCGCGGGAGCTTCGACTGGAGCGGGCCGACCTGTTGGTCTATGGCGTCGAAGACCGAACTCACCTGGTCCCGCACATCGGTCAGCTGGACCGGAAGCCGGTCGCGCAGGCCGTTCCAGGCGTCGCGGTGGTTGCGCGCGAACGAGTCGAGCGTGGCCATCGGGGCGATGGCGCCGTCCCGTTCGTACGCCAGCCGCAGCAGCCGGTGGCCTTCGGCCGCGTCGTGCTGCATGCCGTTGAGCGCGCGTCTGATCTCGCCCAGGGACTCGTGGTCCAGCCGGCCCGCCCGGTCCCGCTCCATGAGGCGCCGGGCCTCGCTGAGCCGGGTGGACGCCTGGTCCAGGTAGATACCGCCGCGGTCGGCGTCCTCGTCGGCCATGCCGAGCTTGAGGTCCTCCATGCCGCGCTTGAGCCCGTACAGCGAGTCACCGGGGAGGGCGTCGGAACTGGCAGCGGCCACGCCGCTGAAAGCGCCCGCCGCCACACCGACCGTGAGGCCGCCGGCGGCGAGCCCCTTCGACCAGCGGGAACGGGGGCGCAACTTCCGCAGCGCGGTCGCCCGATGGGCGCCCCGTCCGGTCGCTGCCCGCTGTTCGGGCACGGTAGGGCCCGCGGGCGAGCCGCCTTCCGCGAACATCGCTTCCATGGCGGCGACGAGCTGCGCTCGCTGCACCACCTTCACCTCGGCGTCCAACTCCGGCTTCGGCAGCTCGCCGAGACCGTTCGCCAGGGCCAACAGCCGTCCCTGCTCGGTCTGTCCGACCGTGCTTCCGGGCTGCTCGGCCACCTGATCTTCCAGGGCCTGGGCGAAGGCGTTCGCCCGCCGGTGTGCCGAAACATTCGCGATCACTGGCGGCACCTCCTCTCGTCATGACGATCGACTCCCCGGGGGTTCCAAAAGGTTGCACGCCTTGAGCGCATCCACTCGATCGGGTGAGTGGATGCGGCCATGGTGTGACCACAGGGAGCCTGCATTCCGCACAACGAGCGTCGCGCCACTTGGGTTACGCACGAAGGATGATCGGACCAGTGCGTCATCGAGGTGTCACCGGCGGTGGGTCGAGGTGGACGGGTGGGGTGGTGCGGGGTGGTTCCGGGCGGTCAGCGGGCGTCTTCCGGCAGCAGCCGGGCGAGGGTGCGGACGGCCCGGTACTGCAGGGTCTTGATCGCGCCCTCGTTCTTGCCCATCACGCGCGCGGTCTCCGCGACGGACAGGCCCTGGAGGAAACGGAGGGTGACGCACTCCTGCTGCTGCGGGTTGAGCTTGCGGACCGCCTCCAGGAGGGCGGCGTTGGAGAGGGACTCCAGGACCGAGTCCTCCGGGCTGCGCTCGACCTCGTTGGCGTCGAGCATTTCACCGGTGGTCACTTCCAGTCGGAAACGGCTGGACTTGAAATGGTCCGCGACCAGGTTCCGGGCGATCGTGACCAGCCAGGCTCCGAAGTCGCGTCCCTGCCAGGTGAACGTCGAGATGCGGCGCAGGGCCCGCAGGAACGTCTCACTGGTGAGGTCCTCGGCGGTCGCCTTCCCGCCGACCCGGTAGTAGATGTAGCGGTAGACGGTGTCGCTGTACTGGTCGTACAGCCGCCCGAAGGCGTCGGCCTCTCCGGCCTGGGCGCGTTCGACCAGGTCCATCATGCGGGCGCTGTCGCTGTCCGCGGTGGGGCGGCGGGCGGTGGTCGAGGTGCCCGAACCGCCGCGGCCACCCCGTCTGCCGACGGCCGCACCGCCGTCGGCAAGGGCATAGCAGGGGCCGGCGGGTGCCGGTGCGGCGAAGGCGGGGACGGCGTACGCGGTGGGGACGAAGCCGCGCAAGCGGTCGAGGACCGTTGCGCGCAGCGTAGCCAGGCCCGAGGCGTCAACCCCGACGTGTGGGTACACGGGACTCCCAGAGGCAGAGCTTCCATCACGTGCAGTGCGAAACCATTCACTCGTCGTAGCGACGTGCGGGGGGTTTCGTTGCGTCTGAGGAGAATAACGCTTCGTGCAGGGAGCGCTACACCGAGTTGCTCAAATCATCGATTCAGTCGCTTCTGTTACCGCTACGGGGTCGATCAAGGCGCACTTCGTGACCGGTTATTGATCGGATTTCTTCGAAATCTGCGTAGCTGCGGGATGTCTTGTGCCCGAGTGCGCGCGCTGCGACTGCCGTGGGCGACGCGCGGGTAAGACCCCGGATTGGCCGTCTGCCGTCGAGGGGCGTCCGGGGCGGCTGGGGTGCAGGGTGCCGCTCGGGGTGGGTGCGGGTGCTGTGGTTCCAGGGGGTCGTGGTTCCAGGGGTCCGTGGTTCGCCCGGGGTGTCCGTCTGGCGAGTGGTCGCCGTCGCGCGTGCGCACGGCGGGGCGGGGCGCGTCGAGGTCGCCGGAGGCGGAGCCGCGGCCGCTGCGGCAGGGATGCCGCACGCGGTGGACCCGGCGGGGGTGCCTGACGCGAACGACGCGAACGACGCGGATGACGTGACTGACGCGCCGGGCGTGCGGGACGGTGCTGGGCGCCCTCGTGCCGGACGCGGCGGCTGTGGTGGCGGGCGGGGTGGTGGCGGGGCGGCTGCCGGGAGGGGGTCCTCAGCGGCGGCGGCGGTGCAGGGCGACGGCGGCCGCCGTGCCGCCCGCGAGGGCGCCGACCCCGGCGGCGGCCGGGATGCCGACCTTGGCCGCCTTGCGGCCCGTCCGGTAGTCCCGCAGTCGCCATTCGAGCTCCCGGGCGTGCTTGCGCAGCTTGGTGTCCGGGTTGATGGCGTAGGGGTGGCCCACCAGCGACAGCATCGGGATGTCGTTGTGCGAGTCGCTGTACGCCGCGCAGCGCGTCAGGTCCAGGCCCTCGGCCGCGGCCAGCGCGCGTACCGCCTCGGCCTTGGCCGGTCCGTGCAGGGGTTCGCCGACGAGCTTGCCCGTGTACACGCCGTCCACCGACTCGGCGACCGTGCCCAGCGCACCGGTCAGGCCCAGTCGGCGCGCGATGATGGTGGCCGTCTCGACGGGGGCGGCGGTGACGAGCCAGACCTTCTGGCCCGCGTCGAGGTGGGCCTGGGCCAGGGCGCGGGTGCCCGGCCAGATGCGGTCGGCCATGTACTCGTCGTAGATCTCCTCGCCGATGGTCATCAGCTCGGAGACGCGGTGCCCCTTCACGATGGACAGGGCGCTTTCGCGCGCGTCCTGCATGTGCTCGGGGTCCTCGACGCCGGCCAGCCGGAACCACGCCTGCTGCCAGGCGAACCGGGCCAGCTCGCGGCGCTGGAAGAACTTCCGCTTGTAGAGGCCGCGTCCGAAGTGGAAGATCGCGGCGCCCTGCATCACGGTGTTGTCGAGGTCGAAGAAGGCGGCGGCGTGGACGTCCCCCTGTACGGGGAAGTCCGGCTCCCTCAGGGGCGGCGCGACTTCTTCGAGCTGCTGAGAGGTCTTGCGTGCCGCCTCGGCGGCGGCCTCGCCTGCCAGAACGCTGCGCGCGGTGGCGGAGCGCCTACGGGGGGTGAGCCATCCCAGTGCGGCCATGCCGTGAGCATAGCCAGTCTGTTCGGTGGATCCCGACCAGCGGTGATGCCGTGGCGCGAACTCCGCGGGCCCCTCTGTCGAACGGGCGATCCGGACGGAGAATGGGCGCATGTTCGGACGTACGAAGAAGAAGGCCGCCGGTCCGCGGACGGTCACCCTCATCGGGAAGCCCGGGTGCCACCTGTGCGACGACGCGCGGGAGGTCGTGCGGGCGGTCTGCGCCGAGACGGGCGCCGTATGGGAGGAGAGGGACATCACGCGGGACGAGGAGCTGCACCGTGCCTACTGGGAGCAGATCCCGGTGGTCCTGGTGGATGGCGAGCAGCACACGTTCTGGAAGGTGGATGCCGCGCGTCTGCGGCGTGAACTGGGGGGATGACCGGGAAAGGCGGTTACCATCGTGTGCGTTTTGTTGGGTTTCGGGGGCATGGTCGTGAGGAGTGTGTACGGTTTTGCCCCCTTCGGTTTCCCAACGGACTGAGGCTGCCCTTGGTTCCGGGATGGCGCGATCGGCTCGCGTGACCCCGGTCACTTTGCTCGGACAAAACGGACACCATCTTTGTGCACGCGTTCACAAAGACATAGCCTGCTTCCGACGGGGCGGTCCTGGGACATATGGCCGCCTGCAGCCCCGCTCATCCCGCAGGAGCACCGTGGCAACTGGCCGAACACACCGACCGGCGACCCGTAGCCGAGGAATCCCCGAGGCCACCGTCGCCAGGCTTCCGCTGTATCTGCGGGCGCTCACCGCACTCTCCGAGCGCTCCGTGCCCACGGTCTCCTCCGAGGAGCTCGCGGCCGCCGCGGGAGTCAACTCCGCCAAGCTGCGCAAGGACTTCAGCTACCTCGGTTCGTACGGGACGCGCGGCGTCGGCTACGACGTCGAGTATCTCGTCTACCAGATCTCCCGCGAACTCGGGCTGACCCAGGACTGGCCGATCGTCATGGTCGGCATCGGAAACCTCGGCGCCGCCCTCGCCAACTACGGCGGGTTCGCCTCCCGTGGCTTCCGCGTCGCCGCGCTGATCGACGCCGACCCCTCGATGGTCGGCAAGCCGGTGGCGGGCATCGCGGTGCAGTTCATCGACGATCTCGAAAGGATCATCGAGGAGAACGGCGTCTCGATCGGCGTCATCGCCACGCCCGCCGGCGCGGCCCAGCAGGTCTGCGACCGGCTCGTCGCGGCCGGGGTGACGTCCATCCTGAACTTCGCCCCGACCGTCCTCACCGTCCCCGACGGTGTCGACGTGCGGAAGGTCGACCTCTCCATCGAACTCCAGATCCTCGCCTTCCACGAGCAGCGCAAGGCGGGCGAGGAAGCCGGCGCCGAGCCCGTCCAGCCCGTCGAGCCCGTCCAGGGCGCGGGTGCCCCGCAGAACGCGGGCGCCGCGGAGGACGCCGCGCCGGCCGTCTCGCGCGGCACCGCCCCCGTGGGGGGCAGGAAGGGACCGGACGGGGATGTCCCCGCCGTGATGCCGGCATGAGCCTCCTCGTCGTCGGTCTCAGCCACCGCAGCGCTCCGGTGAGCGTGCTGGAGCGGGCCTCCCTCGACCCCGAGACGCGCGTCAAGCTGCTCCAGGACACCCTCGCGGCCGAACCGGCCACCGAGGCGGCCGTCCTGGCCACCTGCAACCGCATCGAGCTCTACGCCGACGTGGACAAGTTCCACGCGGGCGTCGCCGAGCTGTCCACGCTGCTCGCGCAGCACAGCGGGGTCGGGCTGGAGGAGCTGACCCCCTACCTCTACGTGCACTACGAGGACCGCGCCGTCCACCACCTCTTCTCGGTGGCGTGCGGGCTCGACTCCATGGTCGTCGGCGAGGGGCAGATCCTCGGCCAGATCAAGGACGCCCTCGCGCGCGGCCAGGAGCTGCACACCGCGGGACGGCTGCTGAACGACCTGTTCCAGCAGGCGCTGCGGGTCGGCAAGCGCGCGCACAGCGAGACCGGGATCGACCGGGCCGGCCAGTCCCTCGTCACCTTCGGCCTGGAGCAGCTCGCCCTCGGCACGGACGTGGAGACCTGGGCCAAGGGCAAGCGGGCGCTGGTCATCGGCGCCGGTTCGATGTCCTCGCTGGCCGCCGCGACCCTCGCCCGCGCGGGTGTGGAAGAGATCGTGATCGCCAACCGCACGGCCGCCCGCGCGGACCGGCTCGTACAGATCCTCACCGAGGCCGGGGGGACCGGCGTGGCCGCCCGCGCCGTGGCCATGACCTCCGTGGGCGACGAGCTGACACGTGCAGACGTGGTGGTCTCGTGCACCGGCTCCACCGGGCTCGTCCTGACCGGTGTGTCCGTCGAGGCCGCGATGACGGGCCGCAAGGCCCCCCTCGCGCTGCTCGACCTGGCCATGCCCCGCGACATCGACGCCGCCGCGCACCGCATGGTCAATGTGCGGCTCGTCGACATCGAGTCGCTGGCCGAGGCCTCCGCCGACGCGCCGATGGCCGCGGACGTCGACCGGGTCCGCTCGATCGTCTCCGACGAGGTGGCCGCCTTCGGCGCCGCCCAGCGCGCGGCGCACATCACCCCGACCGTGGTCGCCCTGCGCACCATGGCCGCCGATGTGGTGACCGGTGAGATGGCGCGGCTGGAGGGGCGGCTGCCCGGCCTCGACGACAAGCAGCGCGCCGAGATCACCCAGACCGTGCGCCGTGTCGTCGACAAGCTCCTGCACGCGCCCACCGTGCGGGTCAAGCAGCTGGCCAGCGAGCCCGGCGGTGCCGGGTACGCGGACGCGCTGCGCACACTCTTCGACCTCGACCCGGAGACGGTCGCCTCCGTCAGCCGGGCCGACACGACCGACGCAGACGTCAAGAACCGAGGGCGAGTATGACCGAGAGGGCATTGAGGCTGGGGACACGGCGCAGCAAGCTCGCCATGGCCCAGTCCGGACACGTCGCGGAGGCGGTCCGGCAGCTGACCGGGCGCCCCGTGGAGCTCGTGGAGATCACGACGTACGGGGACACCTCCCGTGAGCACCTCGCGCAGATCGGCGGCACCGGCGTCTTCGTGACGGCACTGCGCGACGCACTGGTCGCCGGCGAGGTGGACTTCGCCGTGCACTCGCTGAAGGACCTGCCGACCACCCAGCCCGACGATCTGGTGCTCGCCGCGATCCCGCGCCGCGAGGACCCGCGCGACGTGCTGGTGGCCCGCGACGGGCTGACCTTCGAGCGGCTGCCGGCCGGCGCCCGCGTGGGCACCGGTTCGCCGCGCCGCATGGCGCAGCTCAACGCGTACGCGCGCAGCCACGGCATGGAGATCGAGACGGTTCCGATCCGGGGGAACATCGACACCCGGGTCGGTTATGTACGGAGCGGTGAGCTGGACGCGGTGGTTCTCGCCGCGGCCGGACTGAACCGTATCGGGCGGATCGACGAGGTGACCGACTTCCTGTCGGTCGACACCGTGCTGCCCGCCCCCGGACAGGGGGCCCTGGCGGTCGAGTGCACGGCGGCCGCCGTCGACCTCGCCGCCGCGCTCGCGGAGCTCGACGACCCGTACACCCGGGCCGCCGTGACCGCCGAGCGGTCCCTGCTCGCCGCCCTGGAGGCCGGCTGCAGCGCACCTGTGGGTGCGCTCGCCGACCTGCTGGCCGATGGGCAGGTTGTTCATGAGATGCGCCTGCGGGGTGTCGTCGGTACGACCGACGGTTCCACGCTGGTGCAGTTGTCCACCACCGGTCCCGTACCCACGTCGCACGGCGACGCCATCGCGCTCGGTCGCGAACTCGCGTCCGAGATGCTCGCCAAGGGTGCGGCCGGTCTTATGGGGGAGCGAGCACTTTGAGCCCCACCACAGCATCCAAGGCGTCGTCGGCGTTCTCCGCGTACGGGCACGTCACCTTCCTAGGCGCCGGACCCGGTGATCCGGGGCTGCTGACACTGCGCGCCGTCGAGGCGCTGGCAGGCGCGGACGTACTGATCGCCGAGCCGGATGTGCTCGATGTCGTACGCGGCCATGCGCGGGCGGGCGTGAGCACGCCTGAGCTGACGGTTGTTGACGATGCGTCAATGACCGCCGGTGTCCCCGTGTTGAGGGATGCGGCCAATCTTGTCATGGAGGCCGCGCGCGGCGGCAAGCGGGTCGTCCGTGCGGTGACCGGCGACCCCGGCCTGGACGGGAACGCCGGCGCGGAGATGCTCGTGTGCGCCGCCGAGGGCATTCCCTTCGAGGTCGTTCCGGGCGTCGCCACCGCGGTCGGTGTGCCCGCGTACGCGGGTGTGCCGCTGCGCGACGCCGAGGGCGCGGACGTCCGTTTCGTGGACGCCCGCACCGCGAGCGACCGCTGCTGGACGGAGGTGGGGGCCAGCGACGGGACCGTCGTCGTGTCGACGTCCCTCGACTCCGTGGCCGCGGCCGCCGGTGAACTCGTCGCGGCCGGGCGCAAGCCCGACACCCCGCTGACGGTCACCGTCGCCGGTACGACCACCCGTCAGCGGACGTGGACGGCCACCCTGGGCACCATCGCGCAGGTGCTGAAGCAGGCGAAGGTGCTGCCCTCGCCCGACGGGCACCAGCCGGTCATAGCCGTGGTCGGTGAGCGCAGTGCCGCCGCCCAGCGCGACCAGCTCGCGTGGTTCGAGTCCAAGCCGCTGTTCGGCTGGAAGGTGCTCGTGCCGCGTACCAAGGAGCAGGCGGCGTCGCTCTCCGACCAGCTGCGGTCGTACGGGGCCGTGCCGAGCGAGGTCCCGACCATCGCGGTCGAGCCGCCGCGCACGCCCCAGCAGATGGAACGTGCGGTCAAGGGCCTGGTGACGGGCCGCTACGAGTGGATCGCCTTCACGTCGGTCAACGCCGTCAAGGCCGTGCGGGAGAAGTTCGAGGAGTACGGTCTCGACGCCCGTGCCTTCGCCGGGATCAAGGTCGCCGCGGTCGGCGAGCAGACCGCCGCCGCACTGATCGAGTTCGGTGTGAAGCCGGACCTCGTGCCGAGCGGTGAGCAGTCGGCCGCCGGGCTGCTGGAGGACTGGCCGCCCTACGACCCGGTCTTCGACCCGATCGACCGGGTCTTCCTGCCGCGCGCCGACATCGCCACCGAGACGCTGGTGGCGGGCCTCATCGAGCTCGGGTGGGAGGTCGACGACGTCACCGCCTACCGGACCGTGCGCGCCTCGCCGCCGCCGGTCGAGACCCGTGAGGCGATCAAGGGCGGTGGGTTCGACGCCGTGCTGTTCACGTCGTCGAGCACGGTGCGCAACCTGGTGGGGATCGCCGGGAAGCCGCACAACGTGACGGTGATCGCCTGTATCGGCCCCGCGACCGCGAAGACGGCGGAGGAGCACGGGCTGCGGGTGGACGTCCTGTCGCCCGAGCCGTCCGTGCACAAGCTGGCGGAGGCGCTGGCGGAGTTCGGCATACGGCGCCGGGAGGCGGCGCTGGAGGCCGGCGACCCGGTGACGCGGCCCAGCGAGCGCCGTCCGGGCGCGCGGCGGCGGCGCACCACCTGACGGCGGGCCCTGCCGGGTGGCGGGCCGCGCCGGACGGCGTGCCGCCCCCGGGTGGTGCGGCGACCGGACGGCGGCGTGCCGCACGGGCTTGGCGGGACGGCCGGGCGGACCTTCGGGTCCTGCCCGGCCGTTCGGCGTATCGCGGGCCGGGGGCAGGGGCGCGGGGGTGCGGGGGGCGGGGCCCCTCCGGGCTCGGCTCCTCGGGGCCGGCGGCCCTGGGAAGGGGTACGGGAGCCTGCCGTTGCCGCCGGCCCCTGCGGGGACGACCCTGCACGGCCCCTCGCGTCGTGGGCGCGACGCTCCGGCAGGCTGTCGGCAAGAGCAGGGCCGGTGCGGGCGTAGCGTGGCTGGCATGACTGTGTACGGATCCTTCCCCGGTGCGCGGCCGCGTCGGCTGCGTACCACCCCCGCCATGAGGCGGATGGTCGCGGAGACGCGGCTGCACCCGGCGGACCTGATCCTCCCGGCGTTCGTGCGGGAGGGCGTCACCGAGCCGGTGCCGATCTCGGCGATGCCCGGTGTCGTCCAGCACACGCGCGACACGCTGCGGAAGGCCGCCGTCGAGGCGGTCTCGGCCGGAGTCTCCGGGATCATGCTCTTCGGCGTCCCCGAGGACGCGAAGAAGGACGCCCTCGGTACGGCCGGCACCGACCCGGACGGCATCCTCCAGGTCGCGATCCGGGACGTGCGCGCGGAGGTCGGCGATGACCTGGTGATCATGTCCGACCTGTGTCTCGACGAGTACACCGACCACGGCCACTGCGGCGTGCTCGACGAGGACGGGCGGGTCGACAACGACGCCACCCTGGAGCGGTACGCCGAGATGGCCCAGGTCCAGGCCGACGCGGGCGTCCATGTGGTGGGGCCCAGCGGCATGATGGACGGCCAGGTCGGCGTCATCCGCGACGCGCTGGACACCATCGGCAAGGAGGACGTGTCGATCCTGGCGTACACCGCCAAGTACTCCTCCGCCTTCTACGGTCCCTTCCGCGAGGCCGTCGGTTCCTCCCTGCGCGGTGACCGCAAGACGTACCAGCAGGACCCGGCCAATGTGCGGGAGTCGCTGCGCGAGCTGGCGCTCGACCTCGAAGAGGGCGCCGACATGGTGATGGTCAAGCCGGCCGGCCCGTATCTGGACATCCTGGCGAAGGTCGCGGAGTCGGTGGACGTGCCGGTGGCCGCGTACCAGATCAGCGGTGAGTACGCGATGATCGAGGCCGCCGCGGAGAAGGGCTGGATCGACCGCGACAAGGCGATCCTGGAGACCCTGACCGGGATCAGGCGCGCGGGCGCGCAGATGATCCTGACGTACTGGGCGACGGAGGTCGCGCTGGGGCTCTGAGGCCCTGCGGCCCAGCGGGCCCGCCGTCGCGGTGGCCCGCTGGGTCCGCCGGCGGCCGGCGGACGTACGCGGTGAAGGACGCCCAGGCGGCCGGGGCCCGCCTTCGTCGCCGCTGTGGCCGGACCTGAACCACTTCAGCGCGGTGCTGCCCATCGCTCTCCCGGCAGCCGGTCCGGCAACTCCCCTGACGCCCGCGTACGTCACGCCTCGGCCGCCCGTACGGACGGGATGTACGGGCCGGTGGCCCGCCGTGTCCCGGGTCAGGCCACCGCGTAGTCGGCGAGCGCCGGTTCGAGCAGGGTGAAGGCCCGGTCGGCCTCCTCCGCGACGGTGCTCGCGATCTCGTCGGCGGTGCGGCCCGCCAGGGTGAGCTCCTGGATGCGGCCGAACAGGACCCGGTGCACGGCGCCGATCAGGGCCGCGGCCGTGCGCGGGGTGATGTCGTCGGGCGAGGTGCCCGTGGCCCGGGCGAGCGCCGCGGCCAGTGCCTCCTCGCGCCGGTCGTGCAGGGCGCGCAGACAGGCCGAGAGGGTCGGACTCTCGTCGATCATGCGGGAGAACTCCGGACCCGCGAACCCGGCCACCGGGTTCCGTGCCGCGACGGCGGCCCCGAAGGAGCGGCGGAGCGCCGTGAAGGCGGCCTCGCCCGGCTCGCGGGCGGCCACGGTCTCCGCCAGGCTCGCCACGAACGCGTCCTGGTGGTCGAGCGCCATGTCCTCCTTGCGCGGGAAGTAGTTCGTCACCGTTTTCTTGGCGACGCGGGCAGCCGTCGCGATCTCCGCGATGGTCGTCTCCTCGAAGCCCTGGGCCATGAAGAGCCGGGTGGCGTGGTCGGAGATCAGTTGCCGTGTCTCTCGCTTCTTGGTCTCCCGCAGCCCTGCGGGCTCGGGGCCGGTCGCTGTGCTCGTCTCGTTACCCATGAGGGAATCTTACACCGGCAGTAATTTTATGTTGACAGCCTCAGTGCGTACGAACTAAGTTTACGTCCGTTGTAAGTTTGCACCTTCGAAGGGGAGGCCCGTATGCCCAAGGTCGATCTCGCCAAGCTGCTCGCCGACCGGACCGACGCGCCGGCGCCGCGAGGAGGGGCGGCCCGCAGGCCGCCCGTCCGGCCCCGCTCCGTCCGCTTCCAGGGCGGCGCCCTCCGCGCCCGCAACCTCCCGCGCCGCGGGTCCTACTGACCGCGCCCCACCACCCCCGCCCCCGTACGAGAAGGAGCTCACCCGTGCAGATCACCGCTTCCACCGTCTCGCTCACCGTCGACGACGTGGCCGCCTCCCAGGCCTTCCTCACCGCTCATCTCGGCTACCAGGAGCAGGCCGCGGCGGACGGATTCGCCTCCCTCACCCGGCCCGACGCGGCGGTCGACATCGTCCTGCTGCGTCGGGGCACCGAGGTGCTGCCGGCCGAGCAGCGCGACCGGCGGGCGGGTGGACTGATCCTCGCCTTCACCCTCACCGGGCTGGACGCCGAGGAGGAGAGGCTGCGGCGCGCGGGCGTCGAGATCACCATGCCGCTGCGCGAAGAGCCCTGGGGTGAGCGCCTGTTCCAGGTGACCGACCCCAACGGGGTGGTCGTCCAGTTCGTCGAATGGGTCACCCCGGCCCCGGCGGACGCCGGCGCGGGGGAGGCCGGTCAGGACGGAGCGGTCCGGTGACACCGGACCGGCGGGCCCGCACGAAGGGGCGGCCGCGGCCGGGGAGGGCGACTCCCCGGGCCGCGGCCCGTCCGTGCGGTGCCCGTGGGCTCAGCAGTACAGGTTGTTGCCCGCGGGCACGCCCAGGATCTGGGTGAACTGCTGGTACTTGGTCACCCGGCTCTGGACCTGGGCCGGGTTCTTGCCGTCGCACTCCAGCGATCCGTTGATGGAGCGGATGGTCTGGCCGAAGCCGGCGCCGTTGACCATGGCGTTGTGCGGGGTCATGGTGCCGGGGCCGTTCTGGGTGTTCCAGTACCAGAGGCCCGTCTTCCAGGCGACCGCCGCGTTGTTCTGGACGAGCCAGGGGTTGTTCAGCAGGTCGATGCCGAGGGCGTCACCGGCGGCCTTGTAGTTGAAGTTCCAGCTGAGCTGGATCGGGCCCCGGCCGTAGTACGCCGCCTGCCCCGCCGGGCAGCCGTAGGGCTTGCCCGTGTCGCAGTAGTGCGGGTAGTTGGCGGTGTTCTGCTCGACGATGTGGACCAGG
>NZ_JAQYXC010000091.1:0-19791 GCF_036322365.1 Streptomyces sp. SP18CS02 | reverse complement strand
GGGACGTGGCGCAGCTTGGTAGCGCACTTGACTGGGGGTCAAGGGGTCGCAGGTTCAAATCCTGTCGTCCCGACTCGTGAGAGTCGCGGATCAAGGGGCCGTTTCAGAGTGATCTGAAACGGCCCCTTGATCGTTTTGGGGCTGGTCAGGGGCCGGTTGGGGGCCAAGTCGCCTTGACCGCGTCAGCGGGCTGCCATGATCGGGCTCGGCGGGGACCGTGGCGCGCGCAGCATCCCATGCCGATGCGGCGCGGCCGTGCATGCGGCGAGGAGGACGATCTCGCCCCAGCCCCGGTACCTGCCCAGCGTGGAAGTCCGCCAAGGCGAACAGGAGTGACGGCTCCGTGATGGGGTCAGCCCCCCGAGGTGGTCACTCGGGGCGTTCTGAACCTGCGGGCGGAGTTCTGCCGGACGGCTGACCGAAGTCTGGTCTCGGACGCATGCGGCTTGGGCGCGGAGCAGGGGCACTGCGATCAGGGTGAGCGAAACCCGGGCGGCCGTGGCCGAAGAGTGGACGGGGGCTGGTCGGTTCCGGCTGTGCCGTACTGGCTCTGCACCGTCTGCTGCCGTGCTGTGCTTCATCCTGCGGCACTCTGCCCTACGGTCCGCCGCCGCAAAGCGTTCTCCCGCTGCGCCGGGGTCGGCGGCGGTCCGTAGGAAGGGGTGTGCCCTCCAATAGAGCCTTGTGCCAGGCTTTCCTGGCCCGATCGACCTCCCTGCGCAACTCGTCGTAGTTATAGGGGTCGACAGGATCGAGCGGCCCGTTGCGCAGTGCGGTGAGCAGGAGACCGACGGCAGCGACCAGGACCGCGTCAAGCGCAAGCTGCCTGCCGGGCGTCCTTGGATACCCATGAGTGACATCAACAGACGGCGCCGGCGGGCAAGTGACACTCGTGCAAGCCGCTCCGGGTAAAAACAGGTTCCCCGCCCTTTTCTTGGGATTTCGGCCATCAGTCACCAGTCGGCGTGAATGCTGATTGACAGCGAGCCGGGCAGATGCTTTTTCGCCTTTGCTCAGAGAAAGCTCAGGGATTCCGTAATGTGTTGACGTCGTACGCCGTCCCCGTTTAGCGTGATGATCACTCGCCGCCGGGTTTCGTGTGGCGCAGGAAGGAATAAGGGGGAGAGTTGTGAAGCGTATATCCAGAGCCGGGGTTTTAGCCGGTGCACTCGCGTTCGTCATGCTGGGTTCCGGTGCTTCGGCGGCCGCTCCTTCGTCGCCCCGCGGGGAGGGGGGCGACGAAGTGATTACCGTGGAGGAATTTTTCACGCCGGGACCCGAAACGGTTGTGAAGCTGAATGCCGACTACGCCGGGCCCACACTTCCCGGAATCAAGGCGGCCTTTCGGGACACGCTTGTTCCCACGGTGAAGAACGTCAAGTACCAGGGGCAGCAGTGTGGCACCACCCTGATCCAGCAGACGAGTGGCAGAGGTAAGACCACTCTGGTAATGACGGTGGAAAAGAGCGTCGCCGCAACCACGAAAAAGGAAGCAAGTATCGACCTGAAGTTCATTTCAGCCGGAATGGGTTGGGATGTGACGAAAACCTATACCGTGAAGAACGAGACCCGCTATGAGGTCCCCGCAGGAAAGTTCGGCACTGTCCAGGCGTACCCTCTTTTCGAGCAGTACCAGGGAACGGCGTTCGATCGTTTCGGCACCCCTCTGGGGAACGTCTACGCCTACAAGCCGGTAGGTGTGTGCTTCAATCAGCATCTGAAGTAGCAAGAGTCTGACCTACTGAAGGAGTGGCCCCATGGCCCGGAAACTGCAAGCACTGGCTGTCGGGGTCACCCTTCTTTCCTTAAGCGCAGGGTGCAGCACCGACACCTCTCCCACCCAGAATATCCCCGCCGGCTTCACGCCGCTGACGAGTCTTCCTCCCCTCAATGTCGATGGTGACGCATTTGCAGAAATCGACACAGGCGGTAAGGAGAAGCCGCATGCCGTGGGCGAGGTCCGCAAGGGGAAATTCCGGATCATTGCATACGTTCAGGGCGGCTCATGCGGTCTCATCGCTGTCTCCGAGGCGGATCCGCAGAGCTCCTCATTGCACGTGACAGGGCAATGGCCACAGAGTTCATCCGAAGGCGGGCTTCGCTATACCGGAGGACCGTACGGGCTCACCACGGCAACAGGCTCCCTGGATCCAGGATCCTCGGCAACACTGGCCTGTAGCCGAAACGCAATGGTGATCCAATATGCTTCACGCGATAAAACACCCCCGGCTGGCCTGAGGGGCAGCGCAGCAATGCGGGATGAGGGAGGGGCACCTTCAACACTGACCATGGTCGTTGGCGCTCCGACGGCACGGTCCCTGCTCCTCAAAGAAGCACAGCCCTCAACCAGTGCACGCCCCTGATCCTGGCCCTGGACCATCACTGACGCCGCATGAGCGGGGCAGCGACGCTCCGGAGGCGGCCGGCGAGCGTCGCACCCCACGCGGGGAAGACCGACCTGATCGTCGCCGAGCACTGCCAATAACCGACCGACGTCACACCGTGGCCTTCACCGGCGGACGCAAGCCTCCGTCCGCACCCGTTGGCTCCGCCGCCCCTCTTCGGCCAGCCCTCCGGGAGAGTGCCTGCTCCCCCTCCGCGGGGAACGCAGCGCCCGGCCCACGGGATCAGCGGCCCCATGCGGGGGACGGCGCGCGGACTCGCCGTTCTCTCGGGGCTGCTCCGCGTCGAGCGCCAGCCGGTGCCGGCGTCTGGCGAGAAGTGACTGCCAGGCACGGTCGAGCACCGTGAGGCTTCAGGGCCGAGGCTGGAAGAGGTAGCCGGTCGGCCTGGCGGCGGCACGGCCGCTGCGGCCGGAGTGTTCCCGACGGCCGGAACGGAGGCGCGGCTAGAGGCGGGCTTCCCTCCGAGCAGCCCCGTCGGCCCCGGCAGGCGACCGTACGCTGCCGTGCCCGTTCGCGGGCGGGTGTCCGGGCTGGTACCCACCGACACATGGGGTCTCTCCGCTCGTGACAGGTCGGTCTTGCGTGACCTTGGCGTTCTCGGCCGTCTCATGGCCTTGTCACCCATGATCGGTCTCGCCTCCGTGGCATTTCCTCGCGAGGTCGAGGTCGAGATCAGGTGACCTGTCCGAGTCGGCCGGGTACACCACGCCGAGCCCCGAGCACGAGGGCTCCCGGCGAGCCCGGATGGCGCACCGATGAGTTTCCCGCGCCGCGCCGGTCTATACGCCGGACGCCCGCGAACGGAAGGCTGGGCCATGCGGAAACTGATCTACGGCATGAACCTGACCCTGGACGGCTACATCACCGCGGTCGGCGACGACATCGGCTGGAGCGGACCGCCGAGCGACGAGCTGTTCCAGTGGTGGCTCGACCACGAGCGGGAGTGCGGCCTGTCGCTGTACGGGCGCAAGCTGTGGGAGACGATGAGCTCCTACTGGCCGACCGGCGACCAGCGGCCCGACGCCACCCCGGCGGAGATCGAGTTCGCGCGGAACTGGCGGGACACGCCGAAGGTGGTGTTCTCCTCGACGATCGACAAGGTCGACTGGAACACCCGCCTGGTCACCGGCGACGCGATCGCCGAGATCACCCGGCTCAAGGCCGAGGACGGCGGCCCCATGAACATCGGCGGCGCAACGCTCGCCGGGGCGGCCATGCGTGCCGGGCTGATCGACGAGTATGCGATCGCCGCCTATCCGGTCCTGGTGGGTAGCGGCACGCCGTTCTTCACCGCGCTGGACAGCTGGGTGGACCTGAACCTGGTGGAGACACGGACGTTTCCCGGCGGCGTGGTCCTGACCAGGTACGAGACGAGGCGCTGAGCAGCAGCGCCCACGCGCTGGTCTCACGGTCATGTGCCGGCGGAACGATCTCCATGGAGTCGCAGGCCTCAGTGGATCGGCGACACCGCTGTCCACGGGAGACTTTCCGCAACCTTGCCACCTGGTAGTCGCAGGCCGACCGTCGCGGCAGGACTTTCCATGGCGCATCCCCAGTCGGGGTGAGGCCCTGTCCCACCACGATCCCGCTTCCCGCTCCGATGAACCCAGTAGCAGGCCGTCCTCACCCGAACGATTGAGGAATCCCGACCGCACGTATAGCTCCGGGCCCTGCGCGGTCCGGGAATGCAGTCGCCGCTGAGAACATGGCGCGGTCGTCGAGAACCCGCACGACTTGTGGGATCTCACGGCCCATGACCCGAGGCAGGTCTGTGACCAGCGGTCCGTGGGTCGTCTCACGTCGTGGCGCTGCGGTGTTGTCTCGGACCCGTGGCATTTCCACCCCGGCGGCCGGGAGCGCGGCGGCTTACGGCCGTTGGTCGGCGACGTGCCGCAGGGCGGACACATAGCGTCCCACAGACCGCGGTGCAGTCATGTCGAGCAGAAGCAGGGCATCGTGGTCGGCGCTGCCCGGTTCGGCCGTGCAGACGCCGATGCGCCGGCCGGGGGGGCCTTCCACCTGCAGCGACTGCGAGGTCAGGGTGATCGTCCCGACCCGGGAGTGGTGGAACGTCTTGCGGGCGGGCTTGCGACCGGTCACTTCGTAGCGTTCCCACAGGCCCGCGAAGTCCGGGCTCTTGAGAAGCAGCTCGCCGACGAGGTCGGCCAGGTCCGGGGCGTCGGGAGCGGTGCCGGGCGACGCAGGCGGTGATCTGGCGGTCCCGGTCCGGGAAAAGGTTCCGCGAGGCCGGGTGGAGGAAGAGGTAGCGGGCCAGGTTGCGGTGTTTGGCCGGCCAGTCCTCCAGGCCCGCGTACAGGGCGAGGCCGCCGGGGTTCCAGGCCAGCATGTCTTCGGTGTCTACCAGATCCCCGCCGAGGACACCGAGCGCGCCGTCTCCGAGGCCCTGGCCACCGGCTACCGCCTGCTGGACACCGCCGCCGCCTACGGCAACGAAGAAGCCGTCGGCCGCGCCGTCAAGTCCAGCGGCATCCCTCGCGAGGACCTGTTCGTCACCACCAAGCTGTGGGTCCAGGACGCCCCCGCCCAGGACAACACCCGCCGCGCGTTCGAGACGTCCCTGACCAAGCTGGGCCTGGACCACCTCGACCTGTACCTGGTGCACCAGCCCTTCGGCGACGTCTACGGCCAGTGGCGCGCCATGGAGACCCTCAACAGCGAGGGCCTGACGAAGGCGATCGGCGTCGCCAACTTCCACCCCGACCGTCTGCTCGACCTGATCATCAACAACGAGATCACCCCGCAGGTCAACCAGATCGAGACCCACCCCTTCTTCCAGCGCGCCGACTTCCGGGACCTCATGCGCGAGCACGGCGTGCAGATCCAGTCATGGGGCGGGTTCGCCGAAGGCAAGAACGACCTGTTCACCCATCCGCTGCGCGCCGGGACCGGCGAGCAGCACGGCAAGTCCGTCGCCCAGGTCGTTCTGCGCTGGCTCACCCAGCGCGGCGTCGTCGCCATCCCCAAGTCCGTCCGCGCCGAGCGCATGACCGAGAACATCGACGTCTTCGACTTCGAGCTCACCGACGAGCAGATGGCCCAGATCGCCACCCTCGACACCGGCAGCTCCCTGTTCTTCGACCACCACGACCCCGAGATGGTCACCTGGCTCGCAGGACGCCGCCTGGACTCCTGACCCGAACCCGCCACCCCCAGGGGCGTACGGCCGAGGCGTCGGCGGTACGCCCCTTCCGCAGCCCGATACGCGGGACGGAACGACGGCTCCGCGCGGGACCCGGGCCGACACGGCCGCCCGGAACTGCTCCGGCAAGCACGTGGCCGCGCGGGTTACGCCGCTTGGCTGGCCTGCGCGTCTCCCATGGCCCGAACGGCGCGACGGCTGACATCTTCCGACGAGCTTCCGGCAACACCTACGGTTCCGGCGTTTTCCCGCCGACCACCGAAGGAGAAACGTTGAAGCTCCACAGACACGCCAGAGCCGGGTGCGCCGCGCTGACCGTCGTCGGCGCGCTCGCCCTCACCGCGGCTCCCGGCGCGGCCGCGACCGAGCCGCCCGCGCCGTCGGCCCCCTCGGCCGCCGAGACCCTCGGTGCCGACAGACCGGCCCCGGCACTGCTGCGCGCCATGGAACGCGACCTGGGCATCACCCAGGCGCAGGCCGAGAAGCGGCTGGCGAACGAGGCGGAGGCGGGAGCCGTCGCGGGCCGGCTGCAGAACGCGCTGGGCCGGGACTTCGCGGGCGCGTGGGTCAAGGGCGCGCTCTCCGCCACGGTCACCGTGGCCACGACCGACCCGGCGGACGTCCGGGTGATCGAGGCCGCCGGGGCCGAGGCCGAGGTCGTGCGCTACGGGCTCACGGAACTGGAGTCGGCCAAGTCGTCGCTCGACCGCGCGGCGGTACGTTCCCGGAGCCTGGACGCGCCCGTCTGGTACGTCGACGTCCGCACCAACACCGTGACGCTCCAGGCGGCCAAGCGGTCGGCGGCGGAGGCGTTCATCACCGCCACCGGCGTCGATCGCGGGCTCGTGCGCGTCCGGACCTCGACGGAGCGCCCGCGCCCGCTGTACGACATCCGGGGCGGCGACGCGTTCTACATCGGCACGGGACGCTGTTCGGTGGGTTTCGCGGTCACCACCGGTACGCAGCAGGGCTTCGTCACCGCCGGGCACTGCGGGACCGCGGGCACCGCCACCAGCGGCTTCAACCGGATCGCCCAGGGCACCTTCCAGGCGTCCACCTTCCCGGGCAGCGACCACTCCTGGGTCGCCACCAACACCGACTGGACCGCCACCCCGTACGTCAACGGCCAGAACGGTCAGAACCTCCAGGTCACCGGCTCGACCGAGGCCCTGGTCGGCGCGTCGATCTGCCGCTCGGGCTCCACCACCGGATGGCACTGCGGCACCATCGAACAGCACAACACCAGCGTCTCCTACCTGGAGGGCACGGTGAACGGCCTGACCCGCACCACGGTGTGCGCCGAGCCGGGCGACTCGGGCGGCCCGTACGTCGCGGGAAGCCAGGCGCAGGGCGTCACCTCGGGCGGCTCGGGCGACTGCACGAGCGGCGGCACGACCTTCCACCAGCCGGTCAACCCGGTGCTGGAGGAGTACGGACTCACCCTGAAGACCACCACCACCGACCCCGGTGAAGCGGACGACGCGGGGGCCACCTGGACCCTCGGCAAGGTGTACCGCGTCGGCGACCAGGTCGGCTACGACGGCTCCACGTACCGTTGCCTCCAGCCGCACCAGGCGCAGCAGGGGTGGCAGCCCCCGAACGTCCCGGCACTGTGGCAGAGGATCTGACCGCCGGCCGGCGCAGTACGGAGCGGGGCCCGGGGCACCGGTCCCGGGCCCTCGCCCGCACCCACCGGGAGCAGTGGCCCGCACCCACCGGGCTCAGGTGCCGGAACCTCCCAGCCGCCCGGTCAGCCAGGTGTGGAAGTGGGAGATGTGGTGCTCGGTCGGCACCAGGACGCCGCCCGAGCGATAGGCGCGGGAGGCCATCGAGGGCTGGGTGCGCTCGCACGCCTCGAAGTCCTGGACGTTGACCCGGTGGAACAGCTCCACGGACTTCGTCAGGTCCGCCCCGGACTCCACGACGTCCGGCGCGTAGAGCCAGTCGCACTCCACGACCGTGCGGTCCTCGGCGAGCGGGAACATCCGGTGCAGGATCACGTGGTCGGGGACGAGGTTGACGAAGACCGTGGGCTTCACGGTGACCGCGTAGTAGCGGCGGTCCTGGTCCTCGCCCACCTCCGGCAGCCTGGCGAAGCCCTCGCTCCCGTCGACCGTGAACCCCTTGACGTCCTCACCGAAGGCGGCGCCGTGCCCGACGTAGTACTGCGCCGCGTAGCCGGTCGCGAACTCGGGCAGGACATCGACGAGTTCCGGATGGATCGTCCCGCAGTGGTAGCACTCCATGAAGTTCTCGACGATCAGTTTCCAGTTGGCCTTCACGTCGTAGGTGACGCGTCTGCCGAGTGCCAGGTCCTCGACCCGGTAGCGCTCGATGGCGGCGGCGTCCCCGAGCCGCTCCACTGCCGCGCCCACCACCGTCTCCTCGAAGGACGGCGGCTCGTCGGCCAGGCACAGCCAGGCGTAACCGAGCCACTCGCGCAGCTCCACCGGGACCAGGCCCTGGGCGGTACGGTCGATGTCGGGCATCCGCCCCAGATGGGGCGCGGCGATGAGCCTGCCGTCCAGGTCGTAGGTCCACGCGTGGTACGGGCACTGCAGCGATCGCCGCACCTCGCCCGACTCCTCCAGGCACAGCCGCGCCCCCCGGTGCCGGCAGACGTTGAGGAACGCGCGCAGCCGCCCGCCCCGGTCGCGGACGACGAGGACGCTCTCACGGCCGACCCGCACGGTACGGAAGGCGCCCGGCCCGTCGAGGTCGGAGCAGCGCACGGCGCAGAACCACATCGACTCGAAGAGCCGCTCCTGCTCCCGGCGGAAGATCTCCGGGTCGGTGTAGAAGGAGCCGGGCAGGGTCGCGATCAGGCTGGGCGGGTCGGGGATCGTCGTCACGGCGGCCTCCTCAGGCGGGAGCGGCGCCGGGGCGCCGGGGGTCGAACAGGTCGATGGGGTACCCGGTGCCGCCGGTCAGCGCGAGGTCCGCGACGATCTCGCCGACGACCGGCACGAACTTGAAGCCGTGCCCGGAGAACCCGCACGCGACCGTGACCGAACCGGGGTGGCGCGGGTGGCGGGCGATCACGAAGTGCTCGTCCGGTGTGTTCGAGTACATGCAGGTGGCGGCCTTGAGGAAGCGGCCGGGGAGCGCCGGGAGCAGCCGGCCGGCCTGCTCCGCCATCGCCTCCACCTCGTGGGGGTGCACGGTGCGGTCGATGGTCTCCGGGGTGCAGACGGTGCCCTTGCGGAAGAACGCCACCTTGGCGCCCCGCTCCGGCCCGTCGATCGCGGGGAACCCGTAGATCTGGACGCCGTCCGCGTCCTCCCGGATGTAGATCGGGTGCACATCCGGCAGGAACGGCCCGGTGCCGCCCTCGGGCTGGAACCAGTGCATGACCTGCCGTTCGATGGTGAACGGCACCCCGAGGTCGGCCAGCAGCCGCGGCGCCCACGCCCCCGGGCAGATCACCAACTGGCCCGCGGTGTAGGAGTTCTCGGCCGTGTGCACCCGCACCCCGTCGCGATACGGCTCCCAGCGCAGCAGCGGCTCCTCGAAGTGCAGATCGGCGCCGGCCCGGGTGGCGAGCTGGAGCTGGGCCGCGACCGTGTTCTCGGGCCGGAGCAGACCGGCCCGGGCCTCATACAGCGCCACCTCGTCGTCATCGGGGGTGAAGGTGGGGAAACGGCGCCGGATCTCCTTGGCGTCGAGCACCTCGTGCGGCAGGTCCCACCGCTCGGCGGACCGCAGGGAGCCCGAGACGGTACGGGAGGCGGGACGCCCCAGCATCAACCCGCCGCACAGCGTGGCGATGTCCCGGCCGGTGTCGTGCTCCAGCCGCTCGTACAGCTCGTAGGCGCGCAGCAGCAGCGGCACGTACGCGGGATCCTCGAAGTACGACTGGCGGGTGATGCGCGAACCGCCGTGGCTGGAGCCCCTGCTGTGGACCGGGCCGAACTTCTCCAGGCCCAGTACACGGGCGCCGCGTGACGACAGGTGGTGGACGGCGGCACTGCCCATACCGCCGAGACCGATCACGATGACGTCATAGGTGGGTGACATTCGAGGCCTTTCCGGGGAGCGGACGCTCCCCAGGGAGTCGAGTCGCGGACCAGGCGGGACGGGACGGACACGGCCTAGCAGCGGATACGACGCATTCCGGGGTCGAACAGCGGCTCGTCCGCGACGGTCGCCGGGACCTTCTGACCGAGGTACTCGACGTGCGCCGCCGTGCCCGCCACCAGCGGCGGCAGCCAGGCGTACGCGACACAGCGGCCGAGCGAGTAGCCGTAGGCGGCGCTGGTGACGTACCCGGCGGGCACGCCGTCGACGTACACCGGTTCCTTGCCGAGGACGACCGAGGCCGGGTCGTCCAGCAGCAGCGCGGTCAGTCTGCGCGCCGGTCCGCCCGCCTCCTGGCGGGCGCGCAGCGCGTCGCGGCCCATGAAGTCGCCCTTGTCCGGGCGGACGGCGAAGCCGAGACCCGCCTCGTACGGCGTGTGCTCGTCGGTCATGTCGGCGCCCCAGGAACGGTATCCCTTCTCCAGGCGCAGACTGTCGAAGGCGGACCGGCCGGCGGCGATGACGCCGAGCGCCCGACCGGCCTCCCAGAGGGTGTCCCACAGGCGCAGCCCCAGGTCGGCGCTGGTGTACAGCTCCCAGCCGAGCTCACCGACGTAACTCAGGCGCAGCGCCGTCACGGGCACATGGCCCACGAAGGTCCGCCGGGCGCGGAAGTACCCGAACCCCTGGTGGGAGAAGTCGTCACGGGTCAGCGGCTGGACGAGGTCCCGGGCGAGCGGCCCCCACACCCCGACACAGCAGGTACCCGCGGTGATGTCACGGACGCGGACGTCGTCCGGCGCGTGCCGCAGCAGCCAGTCCTCGTCGGCCGGGCTGCTGGCGCCGATCTGGAACCGGTCCTCGGCCAGACGGGCCACCGTGAGGTCGGAGCGGATGCCGCCCGTTCCGTCGAGCAGCAGTGTGTAGGTGACCGCCCCGGGCTTCCTCGAGACGTCGTTCGTGGTCATCCGCTGGAGGAAGGCGAGCGCGCCGGGCCCCGAGACCTCCAGCCGGCGCAGTGGCGTCATGTCGTAGAGGGCGACCCTCTCGCGGGTCGCCAGCGCCTCGGCGGCGGCTATCGGGGACCAGTGGCGGGCCGACCAGGAGTCCCGCTCCGGAAGGTGGAGGGCGTCGGAGAGCGGGGCGTTGGCCTCGTACCAGTGCGGGCGCTCCCACCCTCCGCCCTCCAGGAAGTACGCGCCCAGTTCCCGCTGACGGGAGTGGAAGGGGCTCACCCGCAGCGGCCGCGGCCGCTCCATCGGCTGGAGCGGGTGGATGATGTCGTAGACCTCGACGAACTGCTGGGCGCCGCGGTCCGAGACGTACGCGGGGGAGCGCTGGGCGCCCTCGAAGCGGGACAGGTCGCACTCGTGCACATCGACGGAGGGCCGGCCCTCCACCATCCACTCCGCGACCGCCCTGGCCGCCCCCGCCGAGTGCGTGACCCAGAGGGCCTCGGCGAGCCAGAAGCCCCGCAGGGCACGTGACTCGCCGAGCAGCGGCATCCCGTCGGGGGTGAACGAGAACACGCCGTTGAACCCCTCGTCGATCTCCGTGCGGCCGAGCGCGGGGAGCAGCCGGCGGCACTCCTCCCAGCTGGGCGCGAAGTCCTCCGCGGTGAAGGGGTACGAGGACGGCATGAGCGGGTCGTCGTCGTACGCGCGCACGGTGAACGGGTCGACGGGCAGCGGCCGGTGGGCGTAGCTTCCGATGCCGATCCGGTCGGTGTGCTCACGGAAGTACAGGTCCCGGTCCTGGAAGCGCAGGATCGGCCGGGACGCCTCCGTGCGCGGGTCGTTGACACCGGACAGCTCCGGCAGGGGCAGGGTCGTGGCGTACTGGTGGGCCAGCGGCAGCAGCGGCACGTCCACACCGGCCATCCGGCCGATCACCGGGCCCCAGAAGCCGGCCGCGGACACGACATGGTCGGCCCGGAACGTGCCGCGGTCGGTGACGACGCCGGTGACCCGGCCGTCCTCGCGCTCGACACCGGTGACGGTGTGGCGGTCGAGGAAGCGGGCCCCGCGCCGCTCGGCCCGGATCCGCTGTGCCCGGCAGGCGAGGAGCGCGCGGGCCAGCCCGTCGTCGGGAGTGAGGAACCCGCCGATCACCCGGCTCTCGTCGAGGAGCGGCCACAGTTCCTTGCACCGCCGGGCGGACACCAGCTCCCCGCGGATCCCCCAGGAGGCGGCATACCCGGACCTGCGGTGCAGTTCCGTCCAGCGCTCCTCGGTGGTGGCCAGTTCGAGGCCCCCGACGGGGTTGAAGCAGGACAGGCCGTCGACGCGGAGGGAGGAGAACTTCTCGATGGTGTAGCCGGCGAACCCGCTGAGCGTCCTCGACGGGCTGGTCCGGAAGACCAGGCCCGGGGCGTGCGAGGTGGAGCCGCCGGGGGCGGGCAGCGGGCCCTGCTCCAGGACGGTCACATCGGTCCAGCCACGGGCCGTGAGCTCGTCGGCGAGGGAGCAGCCGACGACGCCGGCACCGATGACCACCACACGGGGGCGGTGTGCGGACGTACGGGACATGCCCCTCCTTGAGTCGGGCGGGGACGGCGTGCGGGGAAGCGGGGCGGGCGCGGTCCCTGCCGGGGCGGGGCGGCCGGACGCTCCTCGCGATGTTGCGTACTCCACGGTGAGTTGCGTGCTGGGGAACATAGTGGGAACGGCGGCGAGCGGCCGTCAAGAGGACCGGGCTCCCGCCGGCCGAGCGGCGTCCGCTCCCGCAGCGCCCCCACGCCCCCCGCCGGCGCCCGAGGCCCGGAACGGCGCTCGGCCCCCCGGAACGGTGCTCGCGCATGCCCACGCGGGGGCCAGGCTTCCCTGCCCCCGCGTGCCGTACAACGCTGATTCCGGCCTGTTGCGGCGGCCTTCCGGGCCGTCAGCGGCCGTACCCCATGCGGCGGGACAGCTCCTCGGCCGCGGCCACCGTCCGCCGGGCGAGCTCGGGCAGCCGGTCCGGTTCCAGCCGGTAGGCCGGTCCCGACACGCTGATCGCGCCGATCACCTTGCCGTCGTGCGACCGGGCCGGCGCCGCGACCGCGTTCAGGCCGATCTCCAGCTCCTGCGAGGCGATGGCGAACCCCCGCTCGTGGACGGCCTCCAGCTCACTGCGCAACATCCCCGGGCCGGTCACCGTGTGCTCGGTGAACCTCGGCAGGGAACGCGCCAGCAGACCCTCCCGCAGGGCCGCCGGAAGATGGGCCAGCAGCACCTTGCCGCTGGAGGTGGCGTGCAGCGGTGTCCGCCGGCCCAGCCAGTTCTGCGCGGTGACCGACGCGGAGCCACGCGCCTGCATGACGTTGACCGCCGCGTCGTCGTCCAGCACCGCGATGTTGACCGTCTCGCCCAGTTCGTCCGCGAGCTCCCGGCAGACCGGCGCGCCCTCCTGGGAGATGTCCAGCCGGACCGCCGCCGCCCCCGCGAGGCGCAGCACCCCGGCACCCAGGAAGTACTTGCCGCGATCCTGGGTCTGTGCGACCAGGCCCCGGTTCTCCAGCACCCCGAGCAGCCGGAACGCCGTGGACTTGTGCACGTCCAGCTCCTCCGCGATGTCGGTGACTCCGGCCTCGCCGTGCCGGGCGAGGATCTCCAGCACGCTCACCGCGCGATCCACGGACTGGATGGCGCCGGCCGCGCCCTTGGGCGTCCGCCCGGTCTCCCCGGTCCGGTCAGCCGCTGTCCGATTGCGGGCCATAGCTCGACTCCCACCACCTGACGGCCCGTTCGAGCCGCATCTTCGGGAAGCCCTTGACGCGGCGGGCGTCCCGACCGGATTCTGTTGCGCACAACGCTCCCTCATGCGCCATACGAAACGTCATGGTATCGACACGTCCTGGACCGAGAGGGGGGCCCGTGATTCCCGTCTGCCGCCTCGAAGACCTCCCCGCGGGCGAATCCGTCCGTGTCGGCACCACTCCGCCGATCGCGGTGTTCAACGCCGGCGGCGAGCTGTACGCCATCGACGACACCTGCACCCATCAGGACGCTTCCCTCTCCGAGGGATGGCTGGAGGGCCGTCTGATCGAATGCCCGCTGCACGCCGCGGCATTCGATCTCCGTACCGGTCAGCCGTCCTGCCCGCCCGCCCGCCGCCCCGTCCGCACCCACCGGGTGACCGTGATCGACGGGATCGTCCATGTGGATCCGGCCGCCCGGGAGGGCACCGCTGCGTGAGGACCTGACCGCTTGAGGTGCCGCGCCCGCCGGGGCGTACGCCGCTCCCCGGACGCCCGGGTGCCGGATGCGCGACACCGGCGGGGCGGCCGGGGACGCGCACCGCGTGAGCAATAGCCTGGGACCATGACGAAAGACTCCTCCGCCCCGAGGGTCCGGCGCGTCTACGACCCCGTCCTCCCCGACGACGGGGCCCGGGTCCTCGTCGACCGGCTCTGGCCGCGGGGTCTGTCCAAGGCGGACGCGCACGTCGACGAGTGGCCCAAGTCCCTCACCCCCTCGACGGAACTGCGGCGCTGGTTCCACGCGGGTGAGGGCACGTACGAGCAGTTCCGGCGGAGGTACGAGGCCGAGCTCACCCTCCCGGAGGCGGCCGAGGCGCTCGACCGGCTGCGGGAGCTGTCCCGCACGGGGCCGCTCACGCTGCTGACGGCCTCCAAGGAGCCGGACCGCAGCCACGCCTCCGTCCTGCGGGAGCTGCTCAGGCCGTGACCGGGTCCGCGTCCGGTTCGGGTACGCGCGGCGCGGGCGCGGGAGCGGGGTGACCGGACGTCAGCAGGATCACGCCCCGGGCCGCCGTCGCGGCCCCGGCCGCGGCGACCAGCCAGCCGACCGGCCCCGCGCGGAACGTCTCGCCCAGAAGGGCCACACCGATGACGGCGGCGGCCGCCGGATTGGCCAGGTTCACAACGGCGAGCGGCGCGGCGAGACCGCCCCGGAAGGCGGCCTGCGAGAGCAGCAGCCCGCCCGTGGCGAACACCGAAACCAGCAGGGCGAGCAGCGCCGTCTGCCACCCGGTCATGGGCCCGCCGGGCAGTTCCCGTGCCACCGAGGCGGTGACCGTCTGGGTGAGCGCCGAGGCCACGCCGGACGCGATGCCCGACGCCGTCGCGTGGCCGAGCCCCCGGCCCCGTACCGCCGTCCCGTTGCGACCGACCAGGGCGGCGATCAGCAGCGCGGTCGCCGCGGCCACCGCGAGGGCCTCCGGCAGGTCGAGCGCGTCGCCCGGGGTCGCCGGGCCGGTCATCGCGACCAGGGCGACCAGTCCCGTCAGCGTCCACAGCGCGCCCCGCCACTCCGAGCGGGTCACCCGCCGGCGCTCGTAGGCGGCGGCCACGGGCAGCGCCGCGACCAGGGTCAGCGCGCCGAGCGGCTGGACCAGGGTGAGCGGGCCGTAGTGCAGCGCCGCCACGTGGGTGAGCGCGCCCGCCGCGTTCAGGCCCACCGCCCACCACCACAGCGGCCGGGCAAGCAGGGCGCGAAGGGCGCCGGGCCCGGGGGAGCCCGCCGCCAGCCGTGACTGGGCCACCGCGGCCAGGGCGTACCCGGCGGCGGAGGCGAGCGAGAGCAGTACCGCGAAGAGGGTGGCCCTCATCGGGAGGCCTCCAGACGAAGGGATCCGGCCCGAGGGGCCTCCGGGTGCGGGGATCCGGCCCGGAGCGACCCGGCGCCCGGGGTGTCGTCCCGAGGGGTGCCGGCCCGGGAGGGGCCGGTCCGCGGGGCGTGGGCCCGGCGGGCGGCGCCGCGGGGGAGCGCGGTCGGCAGCGGGGCCTCGTGCGGCAGCGCCCCGATCCGGGGCGGACCGGCCAGGAGCACGGACGGGCCGGCGGCGCGGTGGCCGGCGGGGAGCTCGTCGGCCGGTGCCACCGGCGCCCGTACGACGGCGAGGGCGGCACCGAGCAGCGCGGTGGCCACCAGCGCGTCCAGCCAGTAGTGGTTGGCGGTGCCCACGACCACCAGCAGGGTGATCAGCGGATGCAGCAGCCACAGCGTGCGCCACCGGCTCCGGGTGGCGGCGATCAGTCCGACGGCGACCATCAGTGCCCAGCCGAAGTGGAGCGACGGCATGGCGGCGAACTGGTTGGCCATGGTGTCGGTCTCCGGTGTCGCCCCGTACACGGAGGGCCCGTAGACCTGCGCGGTGTCGACCAGGCCCGCCGCCGCCAGCATCCGCGGCGGCGCGAGCGGCACCAGCAGATGCAGGGCGAGCGCGGAGGCCGTCAGCAGCGCGAGCACCCGGCGTGACCAGAGGTAGTGCGCGGGCCGGCGCCAGTACAGCCAGGCGAGGAAGGCGACGGTGGCGGGGAAGTGGACCCCGGCGTAATAGAGGTTGGCGAGGTGGACCGCCGACCCGTTGTGCATCAGCAGGTCCTGTACCAGGCCCTCGCCGGGCAGGCGTACCGCGCGTTCCAGGTCCCAGACGCGGTCGGCGTTGTCGAAGGCGCGGGCCTCGTGCCCGTTCGCGAACCGCCTGCCCAGTTTGTACATGACGAAGAGTGCGGTCACCAGCAGCAACTCGCGTACCAGGGGCGGCCGTCGGGTATCGGTCGTCTCCGGTCCCTCAGGACGTATCCCGGCAGCCATTCTCCGGCCCCTTTTACCCATGAATCGGAAGCAAACGGTGGAAGCCTAGATCCGATTTCATCGAGACGCAAGCGTCTCGATACGTTTGCGTCTCGATTGAGCGGGGCCTACTCTCGTACGTGCAGGAACCGCTGCCCGAAGAACGGGGAGGAACCGATGTCGACGCAGGCCGCCACGGCCGCCGCGCGCCGGAGCAAGATCACGCCCGAGCGTGAGCTGGAGCTCTACGAAGCCGTCCTCGACCTGCTCAGGGAGGGCGGCTACGACTCGGTGACCATGGAGGGCGTCGCGGCCCGTACGAAGTGCGGCAAGGCGACCCTCTACCGCCAGTGGAAGACCAAGTCGCACCTGGTGACCGCGGCACTCGCCAAGAGCCGGTGCGCACTGTTCACCGACATCGACACCGGTTCGCTGGCGGGCGACCTGCGCGCGGCCGCCGAGGCCGCCGACGGGCGCCGCGGCCGCGACACCGCGCTGATGGAAGCGGTCGGCCAGGCGTACATCCAGCACCCCGACCTGCGCGAGTCCCTGCGCGAGACCGTCATCAACCCCGAGGTCGCCGCACTCGACGCGATCCTCGGACGCGGCATCGAACGCGGCGAGATCGACGCGGACAACCCGGCCGTCGCCTTCGTCGCCCCCTGCTTCATGGGAGTCCTGCGCATCGAGCGACTCTTCGAGGACCGCTTCCGTGACCGGGGAGCGCTGCCGGCCTTCCTCGAAGCGGTGATCTTCCCGGCCCTCGGCATCGGAGCACCGGACCGGCCCGTCTGACCCGGAGCTCCCCAGCACCGGACCGGGCCGGACGCCCCCGGCGCAGCAGCCTCGGACCGGGCCGGACGTCCCCGGCGCAGCAGCCTCGGACCGGCCCGGATGCCCCTCGGGACACGTGGATTGCCCCGAGGCGCACCACGTCACCCTTCCCGGCGCAGCGGCGCTCGGGCACCATGGCCGGACGGCACCGTGCCCGCATCCTTCCGCCCAGGAGGCGCCGCGTGGACTCCACTGGCCATGGCACCAGCACATCGCACGGCCCGCTCGACGCGCTCCAGCGCGACCCCTATCCGCTCTACTCGCGCGCCCGGCGCACCAGGGGCCTCACGTTCGTACCCGAACTGGACGCCTGGCTGGTGGCCCGCGACGCCGACGTGCGCGAGGTGCTGTTACGGGCGGACGACTTCTCGTCCGCCCACGCCCTGCGTCCCGACGTCATCCCCTCGCCCACCGCGCTCGCGGTGCTGGCCCAGGGATTCGGCGCACGGCCGACCGTCGTCTCCACCGACGGCGCGGCCCACCGGCGCCACCGCGCCCCGCTCAACAGCGGCCTGTCCGCCGCCCGCGTCGCCGCGCTCGTGCCGTACGCGGCCGAACGCGCCGAAGCGCTGGTCGACGGCTTCGCGGCGGACGGCGGTACGGAGCTGATGAGCGCCTACGCGGCCAAGCTGCCGGCCATGGTCATCGGCCGCCTCCTGGGGCTCGACCCCAAGGACGTGGAACCGGCGGTGCACGGCAGCCACCGCGCGGAGGAACTGCTCTTCCGGCCGATGAGCGAAGCGGACCAGGTCGCCGCGGCAGAGGACGTCGTCGCCCTCCAGCGGCTGCTGGACACCTACGCGCGGGCCCGGCGCGACACCCCTCGCGACGACCTGTGCTCGGCGTTCGTCGCCGCGCTGGCCCCCGGCACCGGCGAGCTCACCCTCGACCAGCGGCACGAACTCGTCTCCACCCTCCAGAACTTCCTGATCGCCGGGCACCTCACCACCACCGCCCTCATCGGCACCACCCTGTTCCATCTGCTCCGCCACCGCTCCCAGTGGGAGCTGCTGCGCGCGAAACCCGATCTGATACCCGCCGCGATCGAGGAGGCGGCCCGTTACGACACCGCCCTCCAGGGCTTCCGCCGGACCACCACGCGCCCGGTCACGCTCGCCGGGACCGAACTCCCCGCCGGAGCCACCGTGTTCGTGGCATACGGCTCCGCCAACCGCGACGAGAACCGCTACGCGCGCGCCGACGCGTTCGACATCAAGCGGCCGCCGGTGCGGCATGTCGCCTTCGGGCACGGCGCCCACGGCTGCCCGGGCTCCCGGCTCGCCCGGGAGCAGCTGAGGATCACGGTGGAGCTGTTCCTCCGCAGGTTCCCGGATCTGCGGCTGGCCCCAGGGCAGGACGTGGTGATGCGGCCGACGCTGATCCACCGCTCGCCGCAGGCCCTGCGCCTCATCTGGTGAGCGTGAGCCGGGGCGCCTCCGCCACCGGGTCCACCACCCCACCGGTGTCCGCCGCCCCGGTGTCCGCGGCCCCGCGCGCGGCGGCCTTCCCGCCCGCGGCGGCCGCCGGCTCGCCGGCCGGACCGGTCGCGCCCGCACCGCCCACCCGGTCGGCCAGCCCGCGGGCCCACGCCACGAGACCGGCGACATCGACGCCGTACGGAGCCCGTCCGCCCGGCCCGGCGTAGGGCCCGATCCGGTCCGCGCCCCGCAGCAGCAGCCGCGCACCGCCCGCCGCGTTGCCGCGCGCCGCGTGCGTGAGCCCCACCGCGAGCTGGGCGAGGCCCCGCCACAGCTCCCGCTCGGGTCGCGGGCAGGACTTCCAGGCGTCCTCGAGAACCTCATGCGCATGGAACGGCAGCCCGGCGTCCAACAGACGCTGAGCCTCCCGCAGACTCTCCTCAGGAGCTCGCTCCACCCCCTCCGGCTGTCTGTCCACACCGGCCTCGCCGTACGGCAGGGGGCGCCCCAGCCCGTCCCGGGGGCGCGCGTTGCGCGCGCGTCCCTCCGTGTCCCGGTCCCTTCGCGTCGTGTTCACGCCGCAATTGTCACCCGTCGGGCGGGGACTGTCCGAACGGTGTCGGCCACCCGGGACCGCGGCCGGCCGGCCGGAGCGGAACGTTGTGGAGGAATGCCGTGGGCACGTCGCGGCCCCGCGATGATGTCGCAGCGATGCGCGGCGACGCCGTAGCGTTCCATGGCAACTCGCAGCGATCTCGTCGGGACCCAGTCGGGACCTTGTCGGGGGCTCGTGGGGGGCTCGTGGGAAGTGGGGGCGATGCTGCCGTCACCGTCCGCAACACCGGCTGTCCGTACCGCTGTCGCGGCGTGGGCCCGGTTCCCGGCCGTCACCCGCGCGCGCCGGCGCTGTGCGCACCCGCCACCGGTGCCCCGCCGATCCCCCAGGGCGGAGCGGGCCTCGGCAGGACCGCCCCGCTCTCCGCGGCGCACGACACCGCCGATGGCCGGCGCACCGCCCGGATCGCGATCGGCCGCACGGCCGTCACCTCCGTCACCTCCGCTCCCTGCCGCGTCGTCCGCCGGCTGCTGCGGCCCGCCCTCGCCGGTGCACCGGCCTGCTACGACCTCGGTGTGGCGCCGCGCTCCCGGCCGAACCTTCCCGCGCGGCAGACCTGGCCGCGGCGTGCGGCGCGGACGCCGAGGCGACCCGCGCGCTGCGGGCCCGGGAGTCGGACCCGGCCGAGGAGTGAGGTAATGTTCTCTTGCGCGCTCACCGCGGCGGAAGCCGGGGCCGGGACGCATCGGGACGTGGCGCAGCTTGGTAGCGCACTTGACTGGGGGTCAAGGGGTCGCAGGTTCAAATCCTGTCGTCCCGACTCGTGAGAGTCGCGGATCAAGGGGCCGTTTCAGAGTGATCTGAAACGGCCCCTTGATCGTTT
>NZ_JAQYXC010000090.1:0-9413 GCF_036322365.1 Streptomyces sp. SP18CS02 | reverse complement strand
GATCAGCCAGCCGATCATGAGCGCGACAGAGCCGACCATGGCGATCACGAGGCGCGGGGTGCTCAGGGCCTCAGCGAGACTCCAGACGGTGGAGTTCACGGTGGCGACCGCTCCCGTGGCGAGTGCGGCCGCCAGAGCCTTGGACAGCCCCGGCACCAAGCGCCAGGGCCGGTTGGCGCGGACCATACCGGCGAGCACCCGCAGATGACCGCGTGGCCCGCTGCCGACGTACCGCTGATCGGCGGTGTCGACCATGCCGGGATGAACGGGCGTGAGACGACCGGCGAAGAGCCCCGGATCCGGCTGCCTCCGCGGAGGCCCCTCGTCCCGGGAGCCTTGCGGACCGGTCAGGTCAAGCACGGCTTCTTCCACGGCCCGGTGAGCCCTCGTCTGCAGGCGCAAGCCCCCAGAGAGGGAAGAGACAGCAGCGCCAGCCCGTGTTCGTGACTCAGATCCACACCCAGCCTGCGCCCGTGTGAGTGCAGCGGAAGGTCCGTGAGGGCCACGATGACGTCCCAACTTTCCGCACTTCCGCGGTCCATGATCCGGCGCATCAAGGTGCGTGGGTCCTCGGTCCCCGCGGTGAAGGGCTCACTGACCACCTCGACGTCGAACCGCCGCCCCCGGCCCTGTCGGCAAGCCGAGTGGAAAGTATCCGGGCCATGCGCCGCGCGATGTCCGTCGGCGCGTCCGGATCCGCCAGGAGAGCCACGACCGTGACGCTCTGAGGCGACGCCCGCATGACTGGTCCCTCCTGACGGCTGTCCCCATGATCGCAAGTGCCCACAGGATGCCTCCGGGGCACGCCCACGCCGCGCGACACGCTAGCCCCCGTCGGCGGGTGCAGGCGATGGCGGGGCGGTCAGCGCGAGAACACGGACCGGCCCGTCACCGGCCGACGCCCCTCGCGGCCCGCGGTGCGCACCAGGTTGCCCGCCCTTTCCCGGTGCTCGTGCACGAGGCGGATCCCATGGCACCCTCACCGGCCGCCGAGGCCACCTGTTTGCCCGAGCCGCTCCTGACGTCGCCGACGGTGAAGACCCCGGGAAGGGTGGTTTCCCAGCAGCAACGGACCACGGCCGAGCGAGTCCCACCGGGTCGCGTCGGCCGCCGCCTGGTATCGACCAAGCGGCAACACGGGAAAACCGTCCGCAGATCCGCAGGTTGCCGGGGTGGCGAGCGGCGCGGGCGCCGATCGCAGGCAGGATCTCGGCAAGCCAGCGAGTCGGCTCCTCCTCGGGGCGCAGCGGCCGCGCTCCGAGAATTCGAGGCGGCGGACGACCCCGCCGCTGCCAGCCTCCCGGCCGGTGACCTTGGCCTTTGACCGGGCGGAAGCGCGCCAGTTCGTGGCTTCTCGGACGTGGGGTGACACGAACCGGATCGTGAGGGTCGCGCCAGCGTCGACGAGCGTGCGGGTTCCGACGAACCTTCGACGGGCAGTGGTCGCCTTCCGGCCCATTCGTATCCGGGTCCGTCGCCTGGGGCGTGGTTGTCGACGACGACTACAGGCCGACCGCTTCGGTGTCACCGGCGCACTGGTCTGCACAGCCCGGGTTCCGTTTCATTATCTATGTCTCGTACGGGCCACTGGCCTGTCATGCGCTCAGGCAAGTGCTGGGCGGCGTACAGCGCGCCGAGAGCCGCCGCGAGGGCGCCGAGCAGGAGCCGGAGCGTGGTCTCGGGCAGGTGTGGCTGGAGACGTGCGCCGAGATAGCCGCCGATCAGCCCTCCCAGACCGCAGGCCAGGCCCAGCCACCAGTCGGGCGAGACGGGCCCTGGGCTCGCCAGGGCCAGCACGGCGTACGCGGCGGCCCCGGCGACGGAGGTGGTGAAGGTCGCGGCGAGGGTGGCCGGGGCAATGCGGGACATGGGCATGCCGCGCGCGGCGAGGATCGGCCCGAGCAGGGAACCGCCGCCAATCCCGTAGATCCCGCCGATCACTCCGACCGCCAGGGCCAGGATGGCGAGCACCCGCGGCGACGGTTCGGCCGCGTCCGGCGGCCGCCGAGCGGGGATCAGGATGCGCAGGCACAGCCACACGCCGAGCGGCAGCAGAAAGGCGGCGACCAGGATGCGGAAGACGCCGGGGCCGGGAAGAGCGAAGACGCGGACGGCTGCGCCGACGAGGACGCCGGGCAGCGTCCAGGCGACGAGGCGCCGGGCCAGTCCGCCGCGCAGGGCGCCGTCGCGGCGGTAGCGCCACAGTGCGCCTGGCCCGGCCACCACATTGAACAGCAGGTTCGTCGGCGTGACGGCGGGACTGGGTACACCGAGGACGCTGAGCTGGACCGGCAGGAGGAAAACCGCCCCGGACACGCCGACCGGCGCGGTCACCGTTGAGATCAGCAGGCCAGCCGTGAACCCTGCCCAGATCGTCCACTCCACCGCTGCCCCCGCCGCTCCGTGATCGCACGGTCAGTATCGACGGGCCAGGCGGCGGGAGGTCGGAGTGGCAACGAGATGTTCACGAGCAGCAGGTGCAGCCCGGCTCGCAGCCGCACCCGTCAGCCTCGACCGCGGCGATCCCGGCGGGATCCGGCGTGTGGGTGGTGGGTGCGCAGCAGCCCTTGCCCTGCCAGGCGTCGCGGCCTTCCTTGACTGCGATGGCGGGCGATGACCAGGGCGGCGATCGGATCGGCCCAGGACCAGCCGAGGGTGGCGTTGAGGACGAGACCGACGAGAAGCACAGCAGAGTGGTACGTGCACAGCAGGGTCTGCTTGGAGTCGGCTGCCGCGGAGGCGGAGCCGAGTTCACGACCGGCTTTGCGCTGGGCGGCGGAGAGGAACGGCATGATCGCCAGCGACAGGGCGGCGATGGCGATGCCGGGGATCGAGCGGTCGGCCTCGCCGGTGCCGGCCAGGGCCCGAATGGCGTCGATGCTCACGTAGGTGGCGAGTGCGAAGAAGGAGATGGCGATGATCCGCAGGGTGGTCTTCTCGCGGGCGTCGCGTACGGCGTGGTCGCGGGCGGAGAACTGCCAGGCCACCGCGGCGGCGGCGGAGGAGACCTCGATGACGGAGTCCAGGCCGAAGCCGATCAGCGCGGTGGAGGAGGCGAGGGTGCCGGCGGTGATGGCGACGATCGCTTCGATGACGTTGTAGGTGATGGTCGCGGCGACCAGCAGGCGTATGCGGCGGGCGAGCGCGTCGCGGCGGGCCGGGGATGGCACGAAGGATATCGCGATCACTTCAGCAGCAGTCCTTCGTGGCGGCGTCCGGGCAGGTCTGGTCGGACTCGACCGCAACCACAGCGGCGAGCAGGTGGTCCAAGGCGTGGCTGAGGCGTTCGTCGGCGAGCTCGTAGCGGGTGCGGCGCCCGTCCGGGACGGTGACGACCAGGCCGCAGTCACGCAGGCAGGCCAGGTGGTGGGACAGGCGGGTGCGGGAGACGCCGAGCGTGTCGGCGAGGCCGGCGAGGCCGGCGAGGTCGGCGGGGTAGGCCGGCGCCTGACGCAGCGCGAGAAGGGTGCGGCAGCGGATCGGGTCGGCGAGCGCGCGGCCGAAGCGGGCCAGCACGTCGACTCCGTCCCTTTCGCAGGGCCGGCCGTGGTGCCGGACGACGGGCCCGTCGCCGCCCTGTCCCGCCCGGCGCCGGCGGGCGGGACAGGGGATGGCGCCCGAACTACGGACGCCGAGGAGCAACTCCGGCTGTACCGGGCGATCGAGGTGCTGCGCGAGGAGCTGGTCCGGCCGGGCGGCTATCACCGGGCCTGGGTCGCGGGGATCGCGGTGTTACACGAGCACCCATGACGCAGACGGACGCCGAGCTCTGCCGTGACACCGCAGCACGCTTGTCGGCCGCCGATGCCGCTTTGGCCGCTTGTGTGAGGAACACCCCGGCGAGCGCCTCCTGCGAGTGGATCTTCCGACTACCTGGCTTACGGGCCCCCGGCCGTTGACACAGTCACAAAATGAGCGAGTAGCCCCAGGCCCGCTGGGTCACCGCCGAAGAGTTCACCGGACTGCGCCCCACGTCCGTCGGCGACCGTTTCTTCTTCGACGATGTGCTGCCGACGCGGGGACATCAGGTCCCCGAGGAGCCTGTGCAGAACTGACTCCCCACCGCGCCGGCCACTCCCCTCCGGCTGCTTCGCCGCTCAGTGTTCGTGCGTCACCTGAACCAGCAGCTCACGGATCTCCCGCAGGCTCATCCGGGTACCGGGGTCGGAGTCCCGCTCCTCGATCTGCGCGAAGTGCTGTTCGGCCGTGGCCAGGTCGCCGCGGCGCCGGGCCAGTCGGCCGGCGAGCCGGTGGCCGGCGAGGTGGCCCGGGTACTCGGCGAGGATGTCCGCGACGAGTGGCGCGGCCTCCTCGTCGCGCTCCGCCTCGACAAGCAGCTCGGCCAGCTCGGGACGGGGATCGACGCGCCGTTCGAGCGGTCCGCGCGGTGGGTCGAAGTCGCCGGAGCGCTCCACCGCGCGGCGCAGCCACTGTTCGGCCTCCGGGGTGCGTCCGAGCCGGCGCAGCGCCCTGCCGAGGTGGTAAGCCGCCTCGGGGATGTCGTTCTCCCACGCCTTCACGAGCCACCGCTCGGCCTCGGCGTACCGCCCCCAGCGCACCATGCTGCGACCGGCCAGGAACGCGGGCCGCGCCAGACCGCCCTCGGCGGCGCGCACATACCAGCGCTCCGCGAACTGCGGGTCCCCGCCCCGCTCTTCGGAGGTCCAGCCGACGCCCCAGGCTGCCCTCGCGTGACCGAGCTCCGCGGCCTTCAGCGTCCAGATGCCGGCGGCCCGCTCGTTCTTCGCGTGGGTGTGGATCCCGGCGATGCTGTACGCAGCCCCCGCGTCCCCGGCCTCGGCGGCCGGCTCGAAGTACGGCACGAGCAGGGTCTCGTTGGCCTGGCAGTCCTGCAGCATGCGGCCGAGCTCGAGCAGCGCGCGCGGAGTGCCGGTTTTGCGGTACCAGTCGGCGGCGTCGGGCAGCCGGTAGAGACGGTCGAGTGCATCGGCATACGCGAAGCACTCCTCGGCACCGCCGGACTCTGCGGCCGCCCGCAATTCGGGCAGGTGCGCCGCGAGTTCGGGGTCGGGCAGCCGGGCGGGGGCGGCGCGAATCGCCGCGATCTCCTCGAGCTGCTCGACGAACATCTTGGGCAGGCCGCCGTACTGATCGTCCTCATCCTCGGTGTCGCCGGTGAGACGCAGCCATCGCTCGGCCTCGTCCAGCCGCCGCTGCATGATGCCGATCAGACCGAGGTAGAAGCGGGCGTAGTCGTGACCATCGGGTGCTGCGGCCGCCGTCTCGAACCAATGCTCGGCCGTGCGCTGGTCACCGCGCTCGAAGGCCCAGACACCCAGGACGTAGGCCGCGCCCGAGTAGCCGAGCTCGTGCGCCCGTACGGCCAGGGCGCGTGCCTCCTCGATCCGGTCGCTGTCGCGGGCCACCAGGATGGCCTGCTCGACCAGGGCCTGGTGCGAGCCGACCGCCGCGGCTCGCGCGTAGAGAGCCTCCGCCGCGCGGATCGTGCTCGGGTAGTACGTGAACATGCCCGCGTACTCCGGGTCCCGCAGCGGACTCAGCGCTTCCCACGCGCCCTCGGCGTCCCCGTCCGCCTCCGCCCGCGCGAGCCGGTCCGCCCAGAGCTCCAGGTCGTCGACGATGTTCTCGATCACCTGACGGGCCGAGGCCGCCTTGCGGTCACCCAGTTCGGCCGCCTCGTCCAACTGAGCCTGTGCTTCGGCGAAGGCACCGTGGCGGGCGGCCTTGAGCACCGCGCCGTTGGTGAGGCAGGGGACGTGGCCGAGTGCAGCTCCCCGCGCATACCACTCCTGTGCTCCGTCCGGGTCGCCGGACTCCTTCAGGAGTGTGGCGAGCCCGAAGGCGCAGCCGCCGTCACGGTCGGCAGCGCTGCGGTACCAGCGCTCGGCTTCGGCGAACTCCCAGCGGTCCTTGTGGCAGATCGCGAGCGTGCGCGCCGCATCCGCGTCCCCGTGATCGGCGGCCTTGGCCCACCAGGGCAGGGCCTGGTCCATCCGGCCGCTCTTGCCGAGGAATGTGGCGTAGGCGCGGTACGCGCCGTCCTGTCCGGCCTCGGCAGCGGCCGCCAACTCGGCTGCCTGGTCGCGTATGTGCTCATGCGTTTCCCCGTGTGTCATTCCGTGATCGTGTCAGGCGGCCACGGCCGGGGCGGATACGGGGGGTGCCGGGGCGTGGGCCCGACGGCCGGTGGGAGGACACCGCCGTTCCCTACACCGGCACCCCCGAGTGCCCGGCATCCGCCTGCCCGCTGCCGGGTCTCTTCGGCCGCGGCCTGGGCCGTCACCACGCGCAGCGCTTCCGCGAACACCACCGTTCCCGCCCCGACGCCCTGGTTGCCCCGTGGGCGCGCAGCAGGCCCCGTACCTCGCCCCGCACCAGTTCAGCCTTCTCTCTTTGCCCGAGCCGCTCCGCCTTGAGGTTCTCTGCAGCCTGCAGCAGGCCGAACCCTGGCCGCGGGGCTTCGAGCCTCCTCCGGTCCGCCGCATTGTCCGCGACCTGGCCGGCACCGCCACACTCGTCAGTGCCCTCACCGACGAGCAGATGTGCCCCCGCTCCACCGTCGCCGTCCTTAGGCTCCTCACCCGCGTCCGCACCGCGGTCCAGACCGCCCGTGCCGAGTACACCGGAACAGCGCCGGTCAGGACGACATCCTGGATCTGCGTGCGCTGGGGTCAACGGTCCCGCACACCGGCGGGAATCAGGACTCCCAGGACCGTCGATCTGCGCACGATCCAGCAGCGGTGGCTGCGCGACCTACTGCGGACCTGGACGATCCAGCAGCGCCCCGGAGCGGACGAGTTCGGCCGCACGCTGCGCGGGGTGGAGCTCGCTTCCCGGGCCCTCGCGCCCCGCCCGGGCACCGACGACCCCGCACGGCCGCGCTACGACGATGCTGGGCTCTGTCTCACATGCGGTGGTTACGCTGAGTCATGATGACGGCAGGTGGGTCATTGGTCGCAAGACCGCAGGTCGGGGCCCTCATAGTCGGTTTCCACCGGAACCCGACCGATCCCTTGGTGTCCGGTAGTGAGAGATCGCTGGGATAGGCCCAGCGGTCCAGCATGATGCCGTTCGCCTTGAAACATCGAGGTCAGGACGGCAGCTGCACTCTCCGTGAGGTAGGCATGCCCAACGTGCACGATCCGTCACCACTGCATATGAGACAGAGCCGTTCACTGGACAGAACTCATCCGGGCTGTTTCCCTGACGGCGTCCCACCCAGGGAGCGAAGGCGTCGGCATCGGGGCTGTTGTTCGCGGGCGCGGTGTAACGGGTGTGAAGTACGGCGATCGGTAGAGTCGAGCACGTGCTGTCATCGCGTGGTCTGACCGGGTCGAGGCTGCTGCTTGCCGCCATGGTCGGCCTTGCGGCGCTGCTGGCAGCAGGTGTCGCGGCAACGGGGTTCGTGTTGAACGCGCGTCATGAGCAGGCCGCGCTGCGGATCGAGACCCTTTTGCATCCGGCAGTCATGGAGGTAGGCGCCGTCCGGGCGGCGGCAGGTGACTTGCGCGCCGCGTCACTGGCCGGGGCGGCAGGCGAAGGACTGCGTGGCGATTCCGGGAAAGCCCTCGAAGAACACCTGAAGACACTGGACGGGCTGGTTGCCGGCACGGATTCCGAGGTCGACGCCGAGGTCACGGACCTCGGCCGTGATGTCTCCCGGTGGCTTGAGAGCGCCCGCTCCGATGCGGCGGTGGACCGGATGCGTACGTACGGGCTGCCCGCGTCCGCCGTCGGCGCGGTTCCCCCCCGAGGGCACTTACGCGGCCGTCGACGCCCGGACGAAGAAACTGACGGCCCTGCTGGAGCAGCGCAACGCGCAAGCGGCGCAGGACGCGATGGGGCACATGAACGGTGTGATGCTCTACATCCTGAGCCTCGCCGTCGCGCTGCTGGTCGCGGCGGTGGTGGCCGCGGTGGTGCTGCAGCGCCGTTACCTTGCCCCCGCCGGCGTACTCGCCCGGCGTCTGCGGCGCGCGGCCAGTGGTGACGCCTCCGCCGCCGGGCCGCCGCCCGGGAGCGGCCGGGGATGGATCGGCCGCCTGAGCGAGGAGGTTGAGGGGGTGCGCGAGCGCCTGGCGATGTCCCAGCGCGAGTCCCGCCGTAATGAGGAGGCTCTCGTCCAGGTCGGGCCGGTGGTCAAGGGCCTGCACGAGATCCTCGCCTCCTGCGAGGAGCCGGGTCCCGGCATCGTGGTGGCCGGTGACGTGCGCGCGGCCGAGGGCCTGATCGCGGGCGACTACCTCGGTGCCGTGTCGCTGCCCGACGGATCCACCGCCGTCTTCCTCGGCGACGTCTGCGGACACGGCGTCGCCGCAGGACTGCTGGCCGTACGCCTCAAGAGCGTCCTGACGGTGGGCCTGCGACTGGACACCGACCTGGACGCATCAGTACGCGCGGTACACCAAGCCCTGGCCGACGAGGACTGCTTCGCCACACTGGCCGTCGCCGTCCTTGACCCGGAACACTCCACCCTGACCTGGGTCAACGCCGGACACGGGGAACCGTTCCTGCGACGGGCCGACGGAACGGTCCGGCGCCTGGGAACCACCGGCCCCCTCGTCCACCCCTTCCTGGAGGCACCGCCCGGCAACTGGCAGATCCGCACCGTCCGCTTCGGTCCCGGCGACCTGCTGGTGCTGTCCACCGACGGCCTCACCGAGGGCCGCCGCCCAGACGGCGAGGAGTTCGGCGAGCAACGCGTCTCCCGTGTTCTGGCGAATCTGGACGATCCCACCCCCACGGCGGCTGTCACGGCCCTCTACGCGGCCGCCGAACGCTTCGACGTCGATCCTGGAAGAGACGACATCAGCCTTCTCGCGGCCGCCCTCGCCTCATCACACAACTACACCCCAGGGCGGCGCACCGTCTGACCTGTCCCGACTGACGAGAACGAAGCCGGACGGGTCTACCCCCGCTCGGCCGAGCCTTCGCAGGCGTTACCGCCGCCAGGGGACACCGGACGGACCGGCCGTCTTCTGCCCGCCCACGTTCGGCGTGCCAAGCACTTCGGTGATCCGGTCCGCCGCCTCGGCGTCCCGGTGCGCAAGACCTTAACCGACACCATGACGGAACACCCCTCGCCCTGGTTGCTGCGGCAGGCGCACCGGTGGTCCGGTGAAGCGCACCCGCCATCGCCGACGCCAGCGGGCCCGCCGTATGCAGGAAACCGGTACGTCGTGTGGCGGGTGGTGGCCGAGACGCGGTGTACGGCGGTCGGGGGTGCGGTCGGCTGCTTCCTGCCCTTTTCGGAGCTGTATGGCGTGGCGGGCACCGGTGCGGTGCCCGCCTTGTTCACCGGTTTCGACAGCGGTTGTTCAGTGCTTCGGGAGGCACCCCGGCCGCCGGCGTGTTCGATGTTCACGAGAAGCGACAGCACCCGCGCGCCGGTGAGAATGTTGCCGCTCCAGGCGGACCCTACGAGCTACGGG
>NZ_JAQYXC010000089.1:0-271 GCF_036322365.1 Streptomyces sp. SP18CS02 | reverse complement strand
GTTGACGTTGTCCATGGAGCCGTAGCGGTCGGCCGCGTAGTTGCAGGCGGCGACGATGTTGGCGACCGGGTCGTACTGGCTCTTCTTCGTGCCCGGGACGTGGTAGGCGTCGAAGGTCGGCTTGATGACCTGCAGCAGACCGATCGACGGGACGCCGTTGATGGCGTTGATGTCCCAGTTGTTGATCGCGTTCGGGTTACCGCTGGACTCCCGCATGATGTTGCGGTGGATGCCCTCGTAGGTGCCCGGGATGTTGTTCTTCTTCATGATG
>NZ_JAQYXC010000088.1:0-300 GCF_036322365.1 Streptomyces sp. SP18CS02 | reverse complement strand
TCGACCGGGGCCTCGACCGGCGCAGACTCCTCCACGGGAGCCTCTGCGGCCTTCGGCGCACCGACCGGAGCCGTCGCCGTGCGCGTGGCACGACGACGCGGACGGGCCGCGGGCGCCTCCTCGACCGGCGCGGCCTCCTCGACCGGGGCCACGACCGGCGCGGACTCCTCCTCGGGTGCCTCTGCGGCCTTCGGCGCACCGTCCGGAGCCGTCGCCTTGCGCGTGGCACGACGACGCGGACGCGCCACGGGCGCCTCCTCGACCGGCGCGGCCTCCACGGCGGCCTCGGTCTGCGGCACC
>NZ_JAQYXC010000087.1:0-1313 GCF_036322365.1 Streptomyces sp. SP18CS02 | reverse complement strand
GTAGAGGGCGCACAGGACGACGGCGGCGACGACGGCCGCGCCCGGCGGGCGGGTGAGTCCGGCGAGGACGGCGAGGGCCGCGGCGGTCAGCCACCGGCGGTCGAGCACCGCGTACAGGGCCCAGGCCGCGATGGCCGTGAACAGCGCCTCGGTGTACGCCATCGACTCGACCACGGCGTGCGGCACGATGCCCCACAGGACGACCGTGACCAGGGCGGCCTTGCGGTCGGCGATCCGTTCGACGACGGCGAAGATGCCCCAGGCGGCGGCGAGCGAGGCGGCCATGGCGATGAGCCAGGCCGCCCACTGCGCCGACAGGGGGGTGACTCCCGTGACGCCGCGGATCAGCCCGGGGTACAGCGGGAAGAACGCGTAGCGGCACAGCTCGCCCTGCACCGGGCAGGTCGCCGGGTAACCGTGGTCCGCGATCAGCACGTACCAGCTGGTGTCGAACCTGCTGGCCAGCACCTGGAGCACGGTCCGGTCGGTCCGCAGCAGGATCGCCCCGATGCCGACGGCCCTGACCAGCGCGTACAACGCCAGCGCGGGCCACGCCAACCGCAGGGCGCCGGTGGTGCGGCGCACCGGAGCCGGGACGTCGACGCCGTCCGGCGTCCGGTTCGCGGGACGGGTCAGCAGCCGCGACATCGGCGCTCCTTTCCGAGCCATCCAGAAAACCTGCGATCCACAGAAAACCCGCACTCCAAGGACAGATGGGTAACGATGACGATTTGGTTGCCTTCGGCGGCGTGACACGTACGCCGCCGCGCTACGGGGAGCGGGTCCAGACAAGCAGGAGATAGCCGCCGTACGCGCTGGACACGAGGGTGAGCCCGCCAAGGAGTGTCCAGATCAGGGCCGGACGCGCCCGTGCGATGACCCGGGCGAGGGGGAAGAGCAGGGGAAAGGCCGGGATCAGGAACCGGGCCTTGGAATGGAAGTAGCCCGCGCCCGACACCGTCAGCAGCAGCAGGAAGGCCGTGTACACGAGCAGGGCGGCGTGCTGGCGCTGCAGCAGGCAGATCACCAGGAGTCCGGCAGCCAGACAGATCGTCAGCGAGACCACGACCGCGTTCAGCGAGACCGGGGACTTCAGGAAGACGTCCGCGATCCGGTGCACGGTAAAGCTTCCGCCGTCGAAGGTGGTGCCCCACCGTTCCTGCACCTCGAAGTAGCCGTCCCAGCTGCCGGCGCGGTAGCCGACCCAGCCGAACCAGGCGAACCAGCCGAGGGGGGCGACGAGGACGGTGGTGACGAGGCGGGCGACGGGCCGCTTGCCGTCGGGTCCCGGCCGCCACAGGGTGTAGAGGGCG
>NZ_JAQYXC010000086.1:0-304 GCF_036322365.1 Streptomyces sp. SP18CS02 | reverse complement strand
CGTCGGGTCCGGGCGCGCCCGGCGCGCCCGCCGGGGGGTGCGGGCCGACGCAGCGCGTGTGGCAGCTGGGGCCCGGCGGCCCCCTGCCCCCCAGGCCGACCACCCCTCCGCCGCCCCCCGGGGCCCCCCCCCGGCCCCCGGGCGGGGTGCCCCCCCCCGGCACCGAGGCACCCCACCCCCCGCCCCCAGCGCCCCCGGCCCCCCCCCCCCCCGCCCCCCCCCGGTGGCCCCCCCGCGGCCGGGGGTGGGGGGGACCACCCGGGGCAGGTTCTCGCGGCCCCCCCCCACGAACCGCACCGGGTGG
>NZ_JAQYXC010000085.1:0-261 GCF_036322365.1 Streptomyces sp. SP18CS02 | reverse complement strand
GGCAACTTCGCCACCCAGGCGTACGGCAACACCGTCACCGGTGGATACATGAGCCCGCAGATCGGCCTTGTCCAGGGCTCGCTCAACAAGCCCTGCATCGGTCTGCCGGCCCAGGTCGACGTGCAGAACGTCGTGGGTCTGATCAACATCGGTGTGCAGGACCTCCTCAACGACACGCAGAACCAGCAGTGCGTGGAGAACTCCACGGCGGTCAAGGGTGACAGCGCCCTGTCGCACATCCTGGAGAACGTCATCTCCGAG
>NZ_JAQYXC010000084.1:0-396 GCF_036322365.1 Streptomyces sp. SP18CS02 | reverse complement strand
GGGTGCCGTACGAGGGCGGTCCCGCCGTCCTCGTACGGCACCGTCACATCGGCACCGGCGAGCCCGTCCGGCCCCCCCGGCCCGCCGTATCCCGCGTCCTCGCGGGGATCGCCGCCGGAGCGGGACCCGGTGCTGGTCCGGGCCCCGGCAGGATCGGCGGGACACCCCCTGCTAGAGGGCCTGGGCGGCCGGCTTGACCATGCCGCGGACGGTGCGGGACTTCACGAACTCGCCCATCGCGGTCATCTCCCACTCGCCGGAGAACTGCTTCTTCCAGCGGGCCACCTCGCCGTCGACGCAGTCGAGCAGCAGGTAGAGCTGGACCGCGACGACGCCCAGGACGGCACCCCAGACGCCCGGCACCAGGAGGGCCGGGGCGGCGAGGACGCCGCAGAG
>NZ_JAQYXC010000083.1:0-24358 GCF_036322365.1 Streptomyces sp. SP18CS02 | reverse complement strand
TCCGCACGGGGCTGCTGCCCGCACCGCGCCCGGTGCGGGGCTTCCTCGACGAGTTCACCTGGGTCCTGCCCGCCCTGCACATCGGCATCATCGGGATGCTCGTCCTGACCCGCTGGTGGGACTTCTGGACCGGCTGACGACTGCGGGAGGGGCAGCGCCGCAAGCGCGCACGGCCGCCCCGGCCCGTTGTCAGTGGGGTGACTTAGGCTTCATCACTGTGGAGCCCGACCTCTTTACCGCCGCAGCCGAAGAACGCCAGGAGAAGGACCCGTCCAGCAGCCCCCTGGCGGTCCGCATGCGTCCGCGCACCCTGGACGAAGTCGTGGGACAGCGCCATCTGCTGAAGCCCGGATCACCGCTGCGCCGGCTCGTCGGCGAGGGTGCCGGCGGTCCCGCGGGCGCCTCGTCCGTGATCCTCTGGGGGCCTCCCGGCACCGGCAAGACGACGTTGGCGTATGTCGTCTCCAAGGCGACCAACAAGCGGTTCGTCGAGCTCTCCGCGATCACCGCGGGTGTCAAGGAGGTCCGTGCGGTCATCGAGGGGGCCCGCCGTGCGACGGGCGGCTTCGGCAAGGAGACCGTCCTCTTCCTCGACGAGATCCACCGCTTCAGCAAGGCGCAGCAGGACTCGCTGCTGCCGGCCGTGGAGAACCGCTGGGTGACGCTGATCGCCGCGACCACGGAGAATCCGTACTTCTCCGTGATCTCGCCGCTGCTCTCCCGTTCCCTGCTGCTGACGCTGGAGCCCCTCACCGACGACGATCTGCGCGGGCTGATGAAGCGGGCGCTGACCGAGGAGCGGGGTCTGGGGGACGCGGTGTCGCTGCCCGAGGACGCCGAGGCGCATCTGTTGCGGATCGCGGGCGGCGACGCCCGGCGGGCGCTGACGGCCCTGGAGGCCGCGGCCGGCGCCGCGATCGCCAAGGGCGAGAAGGAGATGACGCTCTCCACGGTCGAGGAGACCGTCGACCGGGCGGCGGTGAAGTACGACCGGGACGGCGACCAGCACTACGACGTGGCGAGCGCCCTGATCAAGTCCATCCGGGGCTCGGACGTGGACGCGGCGCTGCACTATCTGGCGCGGATGATCGAGGCGGGGGAGGACCCCCGGTTCATCGCCCGCCGTCTGATGATCTCGGCGAGCGAGGACATCGGACTCGCCGATCCGACCGCGCTGCCCACCGCCGTCGCCGCCGCCCAGGCCGTCGCCATGATCGGCTTCCCGGAGGCGGCCCTGACCCTCAGCCACGCCACGATCGCCCTGGCCCTCGCCCCGAAGTCGAACGCCGCGACGACCGCGATCTTCGCCGCCCAGGCCGATGTCCGCAACGGACTGGCGGGTCCCGTGCCGGCCCATCTGCGGGACGGCCACTACAAGGGCGCGGCCAAGCTCGGCCACGCCCAGGGGTACGTGTACCCGCACGACGTGCCGGGCGGGATCGCGGCCCAGCAGTACGCCCCGGACGAGATCCACGGCAGGCGGTACTACGAACCGACCCGGTACGGCGCTGAGGCACGCTACGCCGACGTGGTCGACAAGGTCCGCGAGCGGCTCCGGGGCGAGGGCTCCGCGTAGGCGCCCGGCGGGCTCATTCCCGGGCCGCCTGGAACAGGGTGTGCATGGCGCGGCGCAGCCCGTTGATCTCCCGCACCGGCTCGGGGAAGTCGAAGCGGGCGTCGAACGACCGTCCGGCCGCGTCACGGCAGCGCACCCGAAGCCCGAACCGGTCCAGCGCCAGGGGCACCACTTTCCGTACGGCGCCGGCCCCCTCGCCCGCCCGCTCGCCGAGCAGGGAGCTGAGCGCCCGCACCTGATCGCCGTGGACCGTGTCCAGGTGCTGCAGCAGCTCGGTCTCGTACGCGGTCAGCGGATCGGGCAGGGCGCGGGCGAAGTCGTCGGGGTCGACGGTGTCCTCGCCCCAGAGGTCCTCGACGTACACCTCCCCGACCTCCAGGCGCAGCATCATGTGGCCGGGCGCGGCGATGCCCGGGGCGCAGGTCAGCCAGCCGTGGATCCGGGCGCGGCCGCGGATGCGGTCGGGGACGGCGACCGGGGCGACGTCGGTGATCTCCAGCACGGCGGGCAGCTCGTCGGCCTGCGCGTGGGTGGCGGCGCGCACGGGCGGGGCGTCGGCCGGGAACAGCAGGAAGATCTCGCCGTCGGTGCCCACCGTGCGGGCGTCGGGCATCAGCTGCCCGGCGCATGCCTCGGATGCCCCCGGCAGGACGAGTACCGCGGAGCATGTACTCTGTACGAGAGTTCGTGTGCGCTCGGCTGCTGACGGCATCCGTGCGATTTCAAGCCCGCTGGGACGCGGCTGACCATGAGCTGATCGGACCTCCGTCACATCGATGCTCTGAGAAGCATCGCTCTTCGTGCTGTCTGTGATGCGTGTGGTGTTCCCAGGGCGAGACATGCGATCTCCTTGAGTAAGGTGAGCCTAACCTAACCTACAACGGAGGTCTGGAGAACGTGCCTAACCAGTCGCGTCCCAAGGTCAAGAAGTCTCGCGCGCTCGGTATCGCGCTGACGCCGAAGGCCGTCAAGTACTTCGAAGCCCGCCCCTACCCGCCGGGCGAGCACGGCCGTGGCCGCAAGCAGAACTCGGACTACAAGGTCCGTCTGCTCGAGAAGCAGCGCCTCCGCGCGCAGTACGACATCAGCGAGCGCCAGATGGCGCGCGCCTACGACCGTGCCAAGAAGGCCGAGGGCAAGACGGGCGAGGCGCTGGTCGTCGAGCTCGAGCGTCGCCTCGACGCCCTGGTCCTGCGTTCGGGCATCGCCCGCACCATCTACCAGGCCCGCCAGATGGTCGTCCACGGCCACATCGAGGTCAACGGTGGCAAGGTCGACAAGCCGTCGTTCCGTGTCCGTCCCGACGACGTCGTGACGGTCCGCGAGCGCAGCCGCACCAAGCCGCTGTTCGAGGTCGCCCGTGAGGGTGGCTTCGCCGCCGACGGTGAGACCCCGCGCTACCTGCAGGTCAACCTGAAGGCCCTGGCCTTCCGCCTCGACCGCGACCCCAACCGCAAGGAAATCCCGGTCATCTGCGACGAGCAGCTGGTCGTCGAGTACTACGCCCGCTGACCCGGACGTCGTACCCCCGCGGTTCTCAGCCCGCCGTCTCCCCGCGCCTTCCGGTGCGGGAGCCGGCGGGCTTCCGCGTACCCGCGGACGTGTCCGGAACGCACTCCGCAGCGCTTCCCGCGGCGTCCGGAGCGCTGCCCGGAGCGCTCTCGGCGGGGTCGTGCGAGGCGCTGTCCGCGACGCCGTCCCGCGCGCAGGCCGTCCGGTCCGCAGGCACGGACCCTTCCCCGCCGCGCGCCAGCGCACGTGCCACCAACCCGTCCGGCGAGAGCCGGCCCCCCTCGGCGACGCACGCCCGGTAGCGCTCGCCGCCCAGCTGCTCCCGCGCACGCCGCTCGCACAGCGAGCGCGGCGCCCCGAAGTAGCCCGAGCCGAACAGCGGCACCCCCACCGCCTCCCACACCTGCGCCGCGGCGCCCTGCAGCACCGCCGCCTCGGCCGGATCGCCCTCGCTGGCCGTCACCAGCGCCAGCAGCTCGACGGCCAGCACCAGGCCGATCAGATCGTGGAAGGCGTGGTCGATGGCGATGCACTCGACCAGCAGCCCGCGCGCCTCCTCGTGTGCGCCGCGGGTCCACGCGGCGTACGCCAGGACGTACAGGGCGTAGGCCCGGGTCCACCGCTCGCCCCGGTCCTCGCAGATCTCCCGGACCGCCCCGCAGAGCCCGACCGCCGTTTCCAGGTCCCCCAGGAAGACCTTGGACATCGCCAGCTCGACCTGCCCCATCAGCACATTGCTGTTCAGCTCGCCCAGCTCCCGGTAGGCGTCCACGGCCCGCCCGAGCAGCTCCTCGGCGCGCGGCATGTCGTCCGAGAGCAGCGCCAGGCACCCCAGCCGATGCGTCGTGTACGCGGCCGCCGCCGCGTTGTCCGTCCGGGCCGCGCCCTCCCCGCACGCGCGCAGCGCGGCCGCCGCCGCCGCGTTGTCCCCCTGCAGGATCGCCACGTATCCCAGCACCCACTGCGCCTTCAGCCGCGCCTCCTCGTGGCCCGACTCGCGCGACAGCGCCCGGTCCAGCCAGTGCCGGCCCTCCGCCAGCCGCCCGCACCCCACCCAGTAGAACCAGAGCGTCCCCGCCATGTGCTGGGCCAGATGCGCCTCGTCCGGTCGCTCCAGGCACAGTTCCAGGGCGGCGCGCACATTGGGCAGGGCGGTGTCGGTGCAGGCCGCCACCTCGGCCTGGCGCGGGCTGAACCAGTCCAGTTCGCACCAGGTCGCCAGCCCCATGTACCAGTCCCGGTGCCGCCGCCGCAGCCGCGCGGTGTCTCCCAGGGCGTCCAGCCACTCGGCGCCGTACGCCGAGACGGTGTCCAGCATCCGGTAGCGCGTGCCCGCCGGGGTGTCCTCGCGCGTCACCACCGACTGCGCGATCAGCTCGCCGAGCACGTCGAGGACCCGCTCGGCCGGCAGCTCCGGGCCGCTGCACACGTACTCGACCGCCTCCAGCTCGAACGGCCCGGCGAAGACCGACAGCCGCGCCCACAGCAGCCGCTCCTCGGGCGTGCACAGCTCGTGGCTCCAGCCGACCGCCGTGCGCAGCGTCCGGTGGCGCGCGGGCTCGCCCCGCTTGCCGCAGACCAGCAGCCGGAAGCGGTCGTCCAGCCGGTGGAGCACCTGCTCCACGGTGAGCGCCGGAAGCCGTCCGGCGGCCAGTTCCACCGCGAGCGGAATGCCGTCGAGGCGGCGGCACAGCTCCCGTATCGGAGGCAGGGCGCCGGCGTCCGCGCGGAAACCGGGCACCGCCGCCGTCGCGCGGTCGGTGAACAGCCGCACCGCGTCGTCCACCGGCATCGGCGCCAGGGGCGTCACCACCTCGCCGTCCACCCGCAGCGGCCGGCGGCCGGTGGCGAGGACGGTCAGCCCGGGGGCCCGGCGCAGCAACTCCCGTACCAGGACCGCGCACTCCTCGACGAGGTGTTCGAAGCCATCCAGGACGAGCAGCAACCGCCGCTCGGAGAGGTGCTCCAGCAGCACCTCCCGGGGCGGTCTGCTGGTGTGATCGGTCAGGCCGAGCGCCTCCACCAGAGCGTGGTCCAGCAGCGCCGGGTCGCGCAGGCCGGCCAGCTCGGCCAGCCGGACCCCCTCGCAGTAGCGTTTCTGCGCCGTACGCGCCGCGCGGACCGCCAGACGGGACTTCCCCACCCCGCCCACGCCGACCACCGTGACGAGCCGGAACTCCGCCAGCAGGCGCCCGAGTGCATCGAGTTCGCCGTCACGTCCGACGAACCGGTTCAGCTCGGCCGGGAGGTTGCTCCGTCGCATAGGACACGGAGAGTACCGACCTCGGAGCACTCCGTACAATCGGCCGGGCCGGGCCGCCCGCCCCGCCGGACCGTAATGCGGTACGGCGGGCGACCACGGGCGCGATAGGCTCGGAGGACGACTTTCGAGGCGTCGTTCGACGATTCCGACCGAGGTCGACGAGCCGAGTCCGACGAACAGAGAGCGGTGCGCAGTGACCGGTGGAGAGGTTGCCGGGATTCTGGTGGCCGTCTTCTGGGCGATCCTGGTCTCCTTCCTGGCCGTGGTGCTGGTGAGGCTGGCCCAGACGCTCAGGGCGACCACCCGACTCGTGGCGGACGTGACGGAGCAGGCCGTGCCGCTGCTGGCCGACGCGTCCGCGACGGTGCGCTCCGCGCAGACCCAGCTGGACCGGGTCGACGCCATCGCGACGGACGTCCAGGAAGTCACCTCCAACGCCTCGGCGCTCTCCACCACGGTCGCCTCGACCTTCGGCGGACCACTGGTGAAGGTCGCGGCGTTCGGCTACGGCGTGCGCCGCGCGCTGAGCCGCAGCAAGGACGACAGGCCGGCCGAGCCGTCCCGGCGCACGGTCGTCGGCCGCACGGTGCCGGGTGCCCGGCGCCGGAACCGGAAGGGCTGACGCAGCATGTTCCGCCGTACGTTCTGGTTCACCGCGGGCGCAGCAGCCGGTGTGTGGGCCACCACCAAGGTCAACCGCAAGCTCAAGCGGCTGACCCCCGAGAGCCTCGCGGCCCAGGCCGCCGACAAGGCGATCGAGACCGGACACCGGCTCAAGGACTTCGCGCTCGACGTCCGGGCGGGAATGCTCCAGCGCGAGGCCGAGTTGGGAGAGGCGCTGGGCCTTGAGGCGCCGGCGGACCCCGCGCTGCCCGCACCGCGCCGTATCGCCGCCCTCGACCAGGGCGATCACCCGTACCCCAAGCATTCGTACAACCGGAATGAGGACCACTGATGGAGTCGGCTGAAATCCGCCGCCGCTGGCTGAGCTTCTTCGAGGAGCGCGGGCACACCGTCGTCCCTTCGGCGTCGCTCATCGCGGACGACCCGACTCTGCTGCTGGTCAACGCGGGCATGGTCCCCTTCAAGCCGTACTTCCTGGGTGAGACCAAGCCGCCCGCCCCGCGCGCCACCAGCGTGCAGAAGTGCGTGCGTACGCCGGACATCGAAGAGGTCGGCAAGACCACCCGCCACGGCACGTTCTTCCAGATGTGCGGCAACTTCTCCTTCGGGGACTACTTCAAGGAAGGCGCCATCAAGTACGCCTGGGAGCTGCTCACCGGCTCCGTGGCGGACGGCGGCTACGGCCTCGACCCCGAGCGCCTGTGGATCACGGTCTACCTCGACGACGACGAGGCCGAGCAGATCTGGCGCGACAAGATCGGCGTTCCCGCCGAGCGCATCCAGCGCCTGGGCAAGAAGGACAACTTCTGGTCCATGGGCGTCCCCGGCCCGTGCGGCCCGTGTTCGGAGATCAACTACGACCGTGGCCCCGAGTTCGGCGTCGAGGGCGGCCCGGCCGTCAACGACGAGCGGTACGTGGAGATCTGGAACCTGGTCTTCATGCAGTACGAGCGTGGGGCCGGCGAGGGCAAGGAGGACTTCCCGATCCTCGGGGAGCTGCCCTCGAAGAACATCGACACCGGCCTCGGCCTCGAACGACTCGCCATGATCCTGCAGGACGTGCAGAACATGTACGAGACCGACACCCTGCGTGTCGTGATCGACAAGGCCACCGCCCTCACCGGCGTCCGCTACGGCGACAAGCACGACACCGACGTCTCCCTTCGTGTGGTCTCCGACCACATCCGTACGTCCGTGATGCTCATCGGTGACGGCGTCACCCCGGGCAACGAGGGCCGCGGATACGTGCTGCGCCGCATCATGCGACGCGCCATCCGCAACATGCGCCTCCTCGGTGCCACGGGCCCGGTCGTCCAGGACCTCATCGACGTCGTCATCGACACGATGGGCCTGCAGTACCCGGAGCTGCTCACCGACCGCAAGCGCATCGAGACCGTCGCCCTCGCCGAGGAAGCCGCCTTCCTCAAGGCCCTCAAGGGCGGCACCAACATCCTCGACACCGCCGTCACCGAGACCAAGGCCGCCGGTGGCGCCGTCCTCGCCGGCGACAAGGCGTTCCTGCTCCACGACACCTGGGGCTTCCCGATCGACCTCACCCTGGAGATGGCCGCCGAGCAGGGGCTGTCCGTGGACGAGGACGGCTTCCGGCGCCTGATGAAGGAACAGCGGGACCGCGCCAAGGCCGACGCCAGGGCCAAGAAGACCGGCCACGCGGACGTCACCGCCTACCGCGCCATCGCCGACTCCGCCGGCTCGACCGAGTTCACCGGCTACGGCTCCACCGAGGGCGAGTCGACCGTCGTCGGCCTGCTCGTCAACGGCCGGCCCGCGCCCGCCGCCACCGAGGGCGACGAGGTCGAGGTCGTCCTCGACCGCACCCCGTTCTACGCCGAGGGCGGCGGCCAGCTCGCCGACCAGGGGCGGATCAAGCTCGACACCGGCGCCGTCATCCAGGTGCGGGACGTCCAGCAGCCGGTCCCCGGCGTCTCCGTGCACAAGGGTTCGGTGCAGGTCGGCGAGGTGACCGTGGGCTCCTCGGCGTACGCCGCCATCGACGTCCGGCGCCGCCGCGCGATCGCCCGCGCCCACAGCGCCACGCACCTCACGCACCAGGCGCTGCGCGACGCCCTCGGCCCGACGGCCGCCCAGGCCGGTTCGGAGAACTCGCCTGGCCGCTTCCGCTTCGACTTCGGTTCCCCCGCCGCCGTACCCGGCACGGTCCTCACCGACGTCGAGCAGAAGATCAACGAGGTCCTCGCCCGGGAGCTCGACGTCCAGGCCGAGGTCATGAGCATCGACGAGGCCAAGAAGCAGGGCGCCATCGCCGAGTTCGGCGAGAAGTACGGGGAGCGGGTCCGGGTCGTCACCATCGGCGACTTCTCCAAGGAGCTGTGTGGCGGTACGCACGTCCACAACACCGCCCAGCTGGGTCTGGTGAAGCTGCTCGGCGAGTCGTCGATCGGTTCCGGTGTGCGCCGCATCGAGGCCCTCGTGGGCGTCGACGCCTACAACTTCCTCGCCAAGGAGCACACGGTCGTCGCCCAGCTCCAGGAGCTGGTCAAGGGCCGTTCCGAGGAGCTGCCGGAGAAGGTCGCCACCATGCTCGGCAAGCTGCGGGACGCCGAGAAGGAGATCGAGAAGTTCCGCGCGGAGAAGGTGCTCCAGGCCGCCGCCGGGCTCGTGCAGGGCGCCAAGGACGTACGCGGTGTGGCCCTGGTGACCGGACAGGTCCCGGACGGCACCTCCGCCGACGACCTGCGCAAGCTCGTCCTCGACGTGCGCGGCCGCATCCCGGGCGACCGCCCGGCCGTCGTCGCCCTGTTCACGACGGCCAACGGCCGTCCGCTGACCGTCATCGCCACCAACGAGGCCGCCCGCGAGCGGGGTCTCAAGGCCGGTGAGCTGGTCCGCACCGCCGCCAAGACCCTCGGCGGCGGTGGTGGTGGCAAGCCGGACGTCGCCCAGGGCGGCGGCCAGAACCCGGAGGCCGTCGGCGAGGCCATCGACGCCGTCGAGCGCCTCGTTGCCGAGACGGCGTGACCACTGCCATGCGCAGAGGCCGTCGCCTCGCGATCGATGTGGGGGACGCCAGGATCGGGGTCGCCTCGTGCGACCCCGACGGGGTCCTCGCCACCCCGGTGGAGACCGTGCCGGGACGTGATGTCCCGGCCGCCCACCGGCGGCTCAGGCAGATCGCCGAGGAGTACGAACCGATCGAGATCGTGGTCGGGCTCCCTCGCTCCCTCAGTGGGGGCGAGGGCCCGGCCGCGGTCAAGGTCCGTGCGTTCGCCCAGGAGCTGGCCCGCTCGATCGCGCCCGTTCCGGTGCGGCTGGTGGACGAGAGGATGACCACAGTGACGGCCAGTCAGGGCCTGCGCGCCTCGGGCGTGAAGTCCAGAAAGGGCCGGTCTGTCATCGATCAGGCAGCCGCTGTGATCATCCTTCAGAACGCTCTTGAGTCCGAACGGGTATCAGGTAATCCTCCCGGCGAGGGCGTCGAAGTGGTCATCTGATCGCGATACGGTAACGTTCCGCGCGATGCGGCGGTGTTCGAACAACTGCCGCACAACGTAGAGGCGGATCGTCCGGAAGCCTCGCGGCTGTTTTGGGGATCGATGACTGAATATGGACGGGGCCCCGGCTCCGAACCGTGGCATCCCGAGGACCCGGCTTACGGGGACCAGGGATGGAGAGGTCAGCAGGCCGACGGCCGGCAGGAGTACTACCAGCAGCCGCAGGACCACGCGCCGTACGGGAACCAGCAGGACCCGTACCAGCAGCCCGGACTGCCCCATCAGCAGCCGCAGAGTTACGGCGACCAGCAGTACGACGCCGGGGGCTACGGCACGGCCGACCACCAGGCCCGGAACTACCAGGGCCAGGACTACCGAGGCCAGGACTACCAGGGCCAGGACTACCAGGGCCTGCAGCACGGCGGTCAGCAGCACGCCGGGCCGCACCAGGGTCAGCAGTACGACCCGTCCCACCAGGGCCGGCAGTACGACGAGGCGCAGTACGCCGGCGGCTGGGACCCCGGTCAGCAGGCCGCCATGCCCTACGGCGGACCCGTCCCGGCCGATCCGTACGGCGGCCAGAACCCCGACCTCTACGGCACCCCCGAGGCGTACCCGCCGCCGCAGCCCCCGGGCCAGCGGCGCGCGGAGCCCGAGCCGGCGACCGAGTGGGAGCCGGAGACCTCCCACGAGACGCCGGGGGAGCAGCAGGAGGAGACCCACCCGTTCTTCTCGGGAGACGACGGCCGCGGCGATGACGACGCCGGCGACGGCCACGACGACGACCCGGCGGCCCCCCGGGGCGGCGGCGGTACCCGTCGGGGCAAGGGCAAGGGCAAGCCGAAGAAGAAGAGCCGCAACGGCCTGGCCTGCCTGGTCGTCGCGCTGGTCCTGGCCGGCGGCGTCGGCGGTGTCGGATACTTCGGCTACCAGTTCTGGCAGAACCAGTTCGGTGCCGCTCCGGACTACGAGGGCTCCGGCAGCGACGCGACCGTCCAGGTCGAGATCCCCCAGGGCGCGGGGGGCTACGAGATCGCCGCCCTCCTGGTCAAGAACGGCGTGGTCAAGAGCCAGGGCGCCTTCGTCTCGGCCCAGGACCAGAACCCCGACGGCAAGAAGATCCAGGCCGGCGTCTACACCCTGAACAAGGAGATGTCGGCGGCGGACGCGGTCAAGGCGATGCTCAACCCGGCCAGCCGCAACGCCCTCATCATCCCCGAGGGCAAGCGGAACGTCTGGGTCTACGAGCAGATCGACAAACGGCTCGACCTCAAGGCCGGGACCACCAAGGACGTGGCGGAGAAGAAGGCGAGCAGCCTCGGACTGCCCGATTGGGCGGTCGGCCACAAGGACGTCAAGGACCCGCTGGAAGGCTTCCTGTTCCCGGCGAGCTACCCGGTCGCCAAGGGCGCCAAGCCCGAGGACGTCCTGAAGAAGATGGTCGCCCGCGCCAACCAGGAGTACGGCAAGCTCGACCTGGACGCGAAGGCCGAGACGCTCGGACTGGAAGGGCCTTGGGAGCTCGTCACGGTCGCGAGCATGGTGCAGGTCGAGGGCAAGTACAAGCACGACTTCGAGAAGGTCTCCCGGGTCGTCTACAACCGTCTCAAGCCCGGCAACGTCGAGACGGTCGGCCGGCTCGAGTTCGACTCGACCATCAACTACATCAAGGCCGAGAGCACGCTCGACGTCGGCACGGTGGCCGAGCTGCGCAAGATCAAGGACCCGTACAACACGTACGACATCCAGGGCCTGACCCCGGGCCCGATCAGCAACCCCGGAATCGACGCGATCAACTCCGCGATCAACCCCGCCCCGGGACCCTGGTACTACTTCGTGTCGGTCAACGAGAACAAGACGGTGTTCTCCGTGACCAACGAGGAGCACAACAAGAACGTGGCGGAGTACGAGAAGGAACGGGAGAAGTCCGAACAGTGAGCCCAGCCAGGCGTGCGGCGGTCCTCGGATCACCGATCGGCCACTCCCTGTCCCCGGTGCTGCACCGGGCCGCCTACGCCGAGCTCGGGCTCACCGACTGGCAGTACGACCGCTTCGAGGTGGACGAGGCCAGGCTGCCCGGCTTCATCGAGGGGCTGGACGACTCCTGGGCCGGCCTCTCCCTCACCATGCCCCTCAAGCGGGCGGTGATCCCGTTGCTCGACGGGATCACCGACACGGCCGCCTCGGTGGAGGCCGTCAACACGGTCGTCCTCTCCCCGGACGGCCGCCGCACCGGGGACAACACCGATATCCCCGGCATGATCGCCGCGCTGCGCGAGCGCGGCGTCGAACAGGTGGAGACCGCCGCCGTCCTCGGCGCCGGCGCCACCGCCTCCTCGGCCCTCGCCGCCCTCTCCCGGATCTGCACGGGCCCGGTGACCGCCTACGTACGGAGCGAGATCCGCGCCCGCGAGATGCGGGGCTGGGCCGAACGCCTCGGCGTCCGCATACGCACCGCCGAGTGGTCGGCCGCCCCCGAGGCACTGGAAGCGCCACTCGTCATCGCCACGACTCCCGCCGGTGCCACCGACGCGCTCGCCAGGGCGGTCCCCGACCGGCCGGGCACCCTCTTCGACGTCCTGTACGAGCCGTGGCCCACCGCCCTCGCCGCGGCCTGGTCGGGACGCGGGGGAGCGGTGGTCGGCGGCCTCGACCTGCTCGTCCACCAGGCGGTCCTCCAGGTCGAGCAGATGACGGGGCGCGCCCCCGCCCCCCTCGCGGCCATGCGCGCCGCCGGTGAGCAGGCGCTCGTCGCGCGTTAGGCTCCCGGCCGGCACACCGGACGGACGCAGGGGCCGGGCCTGAGCGCCGTCGGAGCGGGCCGGCCCCTCGCGGCCGGCGTGGACCGGACCGGCGGGCTCTTCGCAACGACCGTGGGTCCGCTGCCCGAACGGCTGGAGAACACCCTCGCCCGCCCCGGGCCGGCCGCCCTCGTGCCGGCCGGGCGCGCCCGGCTCCGGCGGGTCGTGCCGGCCTCCCCGGCCCCCGGGCGGGGCGGGCCCGCGGGCTGCCCGGGCGTCCGACAACTGGACCGGCGGTCGGATACCCGCCCGGACGTGGGAGGATCGGGGGAAGGCGGGCCAGGGCCGCGCACCCGGTCGCGCCGTCGCAGTTCCAGGCGCGAGACTGAGGAGCACCGTTGAGCAGGTTGCGCTGGCTGACCGCGGGGGAGTCGCACGGCCCCGCACTGGTGGCGACACTGGAGGGTCTTCCCGCCGGTGTCCCGATCACCACGGAGATGGTGGCGGACCACCTCGCCCGGCGGCGCCTGGGCTATGGACGCGGCGCCCGGATGAAGTTCGAGCGCGACGAGGTGACCTTCCTCGGCGGTGTCCGCCACGGTCTGACCATGGGGTCGCCGGTGGCCGTCATGGTCGGCAACACCGAGTGGCCCAAGTGGGAGCAGGTCATGTCGGCCGATCCGGTCGACCCGGCCGTGCTCGCCGAATCGGCGCGCAACGCCCCGCTGACCCGGCCCCGCCCCGGCCACGCCGACCTCGCGGGCATGCAGAAGTACGGCTTCGACGAGGCGCGGCCGATCCTGGAGCGCGCCAGCGCCCGGGAGACGGCGGCGCGCGTCGCGCTCGGCGCGGTCGCCCGCTCGTACCTCAAGGAGACCGCGGGCATCGAGATCGTCTCGCACGTGGTGGAGCTGGCGGCCGCCAAGGCCCCCTACGGCGTCCACCCCAAACCGTCGGACGTGGAGAAGCTGGACGCCGACCCCGTCCGCTGCCTCGACGCGGACGCATCCAAGGCGATGGTCGCCGAGATCGACCAGGCCCACAAGGACGGCGACACCCTCGGCGGGGTCGTCGAGGTGCTGGCGTACGGCGTGCCCGTGGGCCTCGGTTCGCACGTCCACTGGGACCGTCGTCTGGACGCCCGCCTGGCCGCCGCGCTCATGGGCATCCAGGCGATCAAGGGCGTCGAGGTCGGCGACGGCTTCGACCTGGCCCGGGTGCCCGGCTCCAAGGCGCACGACGAGATCCTGGTCACCGACGAGGGCATCAGGCGCGCGTCGGGCCGCTCGGGCGGCACCGAGGGCGGTCTGACCACCGGTGAGCTGCTGAGGGTCCGTGCGGCGATGAAGCCCATCGCCACCGTGCCCCGCGCGCTCGCCACCGTCGACGTCGCCACCGGCGAGGCCGCCAAGGCCCACCACCAGCGCTCCGACGTGTGCGCCGTGCCCGCCGCGGGCATCGTCGCCGAGGCGATGGTCGCGCTGGTGCTCGCGGACGCGGTCGCGGAGAAGTTCGGGGGCGACAGCGTCACCGAGACGGCCCGCAACGTCCGGTCGTACCTCGACAACCTCCAGATCCGGTGAGCGAGGGCCCGCTGATCGTCCTGGTCGGGCCGATGGGGTCCGGCAAGTCCACCGTGGGCGCGCTGCTCGCCGAGCGGCTCGGCGTGCCCTACCGCGACACCGACGCCGACATCGTCGCGGCCCAGGGCCGGGAGATCGCCGACATCTTCGTCGACGAGGGCGAGTCGTACTTCCGTGAGCTGGAGCGGCAGGCGGTCCGTGCCGCGGTCGCCGAGCACGCGGGGGTCCTCTCGCTCGGCGGCGGCGCGATCCTCGACGAGGGAATCCGCGAGCTGCTGTCCGGCCTGCCCGTCGCGTATCTCTCGATGGACGTCGAGGAGGCGGTCCGCCGGGTCGGTCTGAACACCGCCCGCCCGCTGCTCGCCGTCAACCCGCGCCGCCAGTGGCGCGAGCTGATGGACGCGCGCCGCCATCTGTACACCGAGGTCGCCCGCGTCGTCGTCGCGACCGATGAACGGACCCCCGAAGAGGTCGCCCAGGCGGTCCTCGACGCACTGGAGCCACCGCATCTCCCGGGGGACGCCCCCCGGACCCCCGGCCAGGAGAAGACAGCATGACGGACCAGGCAGTGACCCGTATCCAGGTCGGCGGCACGGCGGGCACCGACCCGTACGAGGTGCTGGTCGGCCGGCAGCTGCTCGGAGAGCTCCCGGGCCTGATCGGCCGGCGTGCCAAGCGGGTGGCGGTCATCCACCCCGAGGCGCTCGCCGGGACCGGTGAGGCGCTCCGCGAGGACCTCGCCGACCAGGGGTACGAGGCGGTCGCCATCCAGGTGCCGAACGCCGAGGAGGCCAAGACCGCCGAGGTCGCCGCGTACTGCTGGAAGGCGCTCGGCCAGACCGGCTTCACCCGCACCGACGTGATCGTCGGCGTGGGCGGCGGCGCCACCACCGACCTCGCGGGCTTCGTGGCGGCCACCTGGCTGCGCGCAGTGCGCTGGGTCGCCGTTCCGACGACCGTGCTCGCGATGGTGGACGCGGCGGTCGGCGGGAAGACCGGCATCAACACCGCCGAGGGCAAGAACCTCGTGGGCGCCTTCCACCCGCCGGCCGGCGTGCTGTGCGACCTCGCCGCGCTGGACTCGCTGCCGGTCCACGACTACGTCAGCGGCATGGCCGAGATCATCAAGGCCGGCTTCATCGCCGATCCGGTCATCCTCGACCTGGTCGAGGCGGACCCGCAGGGGGCGCGGACGCCCGAGGGCCCGCACACCGCCGAGCTGATCGAGCGCTCCATCCGGGTCAAGGCGGAGGTCGTCTCCAGCGACCTCAAGGAATCCGGGCTGCGCGAGATCCTCAACTACGGCCACACCCTCGCCCACGCCATCGAGAAGAACGAGCGCTACAAGTGGCGCCACGGCGCCGCCGTCTCGGTCGGCATGGTCTTCGCCGCCGAGCTGGGCCGTCTCGCCGGGCGGCTGGACGATGCCACCGCCGACCGGCACCGCAGCGTCCTGGAGTCGGTAGGGCTGCCCCTGACCTACCGCGGCGACCAGTGGCCCAAGCTGCTGGAGACGATGAAGGTCGACAAGAAGTCCCGGGGCGACCTGCTGCGCTTCATCGTCCTGGACGGGCTGGGCAGGCCGACCGTCCTGGAGGGCCCGGACCCGGCGGTGCTGATCGCCGCGTACGGGGAGGTGTCGGCGTGACGCGCCGCGTCCTGGTGCTCAACGGCCCGAACCTCGGCAGGCTCGGCTCCCGCGAGCCCGACGTCTACGGCGCCACCTCCTACGCCGGACTGGTGGAGGCCTGCCAGGCCCTGGGCAAGGAGCTCGGCTTCGACGTGGACGTCCGCGAGACGAACGACGAGGGCGACATGATCCGCTGGCTGCACGAGGCGGCCGACGGTTCGATTCCGGTCGTTCTGAACCCCGGAGCCTTCACGCACTACTCGTACGGCATGCGGGACGCGGCGGCCCAGCGCACCGCCCCGCTGATCGAGGTGCACATCTCGAATCCGTACGCACGTGAGGAATTCCGGCATACGTCGGTCGTCGCGGCCGTCGCCAGCGGCACCGTCGCGGGGTTCGGCATCGGCTCGTACCGCCTCGCCCTGCGTGCGCTCGCCGACGAACTGGCGGGCTGACCGGCCGGCCGGGCACCCCGGCCCGTCCCCGGCCGTTCCCCTCCTGGCGGCCGGGGAGGGTACGGTTCGGTAACGGGCGACCCGAACGGCCGCCCGACCAGCGTCAGTCGTACGAGACGGAGTGGCACCGGATGCAGCACGCAGTGGGGGCTCCGCTGCCGCCCCACGAGCCGGGGCACGCGACGAGTGGATGGGCCCACCTCGCCCATCACCCCGGCCCCCCGCCGCCCCAGGCCCCTGTGCCTCCGGGAGCGGCCGGACACCAGGCGCCGCCCCAGGGCCCGCCGCAGGCCCCGGGCTGGAGCGCCCCCGGGCCCCAGCACCCGTCCGCGCCACCCGCGCCCGAGAGCACGGGCCACGTCCGGCTGCCGCCGGGTGATCCGGTCGCCGTCCCGTCCGCGCCGTCCACCGAGCGCGGTACGGGGAACGCGACCCTCGCCGTCCTGCTGATCGGCCCGGCCGGCGCGGGCAAGACGACCGTCGCCCGCCACTGGGCGAACAACCGCCGCGTCCCGACCGCCCACATCAGCCTGGACGACGTACGCGAATGGGTCTGCTCCGGTTTCGCCGACCCCCAGTCCGGCTGGAACGACCATTCCGAGGCGCAGTACCGCCTGGCCCGCAGGACCTGCGGCTTCGCCGCCCGGAACTTCCTGGCCAACGGGATCTCCTGCATCCTCGACGACGCGGTCTTCCCCGACCGGCCCGTCGTCGGTCTCGGCGGCTGGAAGCGCCATGTGGGGCCCGGGCTGCTGCCCGTCGTCCTGCTGCCCGGCCTGGAGATCGTCCTGGAGCGCAACGCCGAGCGCAGCGGCAACCGCCGGCTCTCCGACGACGAGGTGGCGGGCATCCACGGCCGGATGGCCGGCTGGTACGGATCCGGGCTGCCGATCATCGACAACTCGACGTACGACGTCGAGACCACCGCCCGGGTCCTGGACGACGTACTCGCCCGCTCCATAGCGAGTCCGCCCTCCTGGTGACCGCGGGGGGCGCGCCCCCCCGCTTCCCACCCCGGTCGGACGCGCTCGACCGGCCGACCGCGGCGCGCACTCGTACGCTCGATACATGTCAGAGGTGTACGCGGAACGCCGCGGAAGGCTCGGTGACCGGTGCGCCGCGGCCGGCAGCACGGCGGCCATGGTCTCCCGCCCGGCCAACGTCCGTTACCTCGCGGGCGGAGCGCCGCCGGGCGCGGTCCTGCTGCTCGGCGCGGGCGACGACGTCCTGCTCTGCCCCCGCACGCCCAGCGGCGATCCGGCCGAGGGGCGCCTCGACGAGCATCTGCGGGTGGCCGTCCTGCCGGTGGCCGGCGGCGATCCCGCGGTCGCGGCCGTCGACTTCGCCCGCAAGGCCGGATCGGACGTGCTCGCCGTCGAGGAGCACCATCTGACCGTCGCCCGCTACCGGGCGATGGGTTCGGTCGCTCCGCGGCTGCGCCTCGCGGACCTGGGAACAGCCATCGAGCAGGAGCGGATCGTCAAGGACGAGGAGGAGATCACCTGCCTCCGGATCGCGGCGGAGATCACCGACCAGGCCCTCGGCGAACTGCTCGAATCGATTCTGGTCGGGCGGACCGAACGGCACCTGGCGCTGGAGCTGGAGCGGCGGCTGGTGGACCACGGCGCGGACGGCCCGGCGTTCGCCACCTCCGTGGCCACCGGTCCCCACTCGGGCCGGGGCGGTCACCGGCCTTCCGACCGCCGTGTGGAGGAAGGAGATTTCCTCTCGGTCTGTCTGGGCGCGAACTACCGCGGCTACCGTTGCGAGATCGGCCGCACCTTCGTCATCGGGAGCACTCCGGCCGGCTGGCAGATCGAGCTGTACGACCTCGTCTTCGCCGCTCAGCGCGCCGCCAGGGAGACCCTGGCTCCCGGCACCGCCTACCGCGACGTGGACCGGGCGGCCCGCCAGATCCTGGACGCGGCGGGCCACGGCGAGGGACTCGCGCCGTTCCTCGGACACGGGGTGGGGCTCGAAATCGAGGAGGACCCGCAGCTGGCACCCGCCGCCATGGGTAAACTGGACGCTTGCGTGCCGGTCACCGTCGAACCGGGGGTCCACATCCCGGGCCGGGGCGGAGTCCGGATCGATGACACGCTCGTCGTACGCCAGGAGGCGGACGGCGGCCCCGAGCTACTCACCATCACGACCAAGGAGCTGCTCGCGCTCTAGCGCGCACACCGGCAGCCACTGGGTCGTCCACCAGCGTCAGTCCAGGAGATTCCGCAACCGTGGCTTCCACGAACGACCTCAAGAACGGCATGGTGCTCAAGCTCGACGGAGGCCAGCTCTGGTCCGTCGTCGAGTTCCAGCACGTCAAGCCCGGCAAGGGCCCCGCCTTCGTGCGCACCAAGCTCAAGAACGTGCTCTCCGGCAAGGTCGTCGACAAGACCTTCAACGCCGGCGTGAAGGTCGACACGGCCACCATCGACCGTCGCGACATGCAGTTCTCGTACATGGACGGCGAGTACTTCGTCTTCATGGACATGACCACATATGACCAGCTGATGGTCGACCGCAAGGCCGTCGGCGGCGCCGCCAACTTCCTGATCGAGGGCTTCACCGCCTCCGTGGCCCAGCACGAGGGCGAGGTGCTCTACGTGGAGCTGCCGGCCGCCGTCGAGCTCGTCATCCAGGAGACCGAGCCGGGCGTCCAGGGCGACCGCTCCACCGGTGGCACCAAGCCCGCCACGCTGGAGACCGGCCACCAGATCCAGGTTCCGCTCTTCATCACCACCGGTGAGAAGATCAAGGTCGACACCCGTGACAGCAGCTACCTCGGCCGGGTGAACAGCTAACCGTGGCTGCCCGGAACAAGGCCCGTAAGCGGGCCTTCCAGATCCTCTTCGAGGCAGACCAGCGCGGTGCCCCCGTGCAGCAGGTCCTCGCGGACTGGGTCCGGCACGCCCGGTCGGACGACCGTCAGCCGCCGGTCAACGAGTACACGATGGAGCTGGTCGAGGGGTACGCGCAGTACGCGGGCCGCATCGACGACCTCATCTCGACGTACGCGGTGGGCTGGACGCTCGACCGGATGCCCGTCGTCGACCGCAACATCCTGCGCCTCGGGGCGTACGAACTGGTGTGGGTGGACGCGACGCCGGACGCGGTGGTGATCGACGAGGCGGTGCAACTCGCCAAGGAGTTCTCCACGGACGACTCCCCGTCGTTCGTCAACGGCCTGCTGGGCCGCTTCAAGGACCTCAAGCCGAACCTCCGCCGGGACTGAGTCCCGCCGGAGGCCCTCGGCCCCCTTCGGCCCCGACAGGAGGCCGGTGAGGGGGGCAGGGCACGCACGAAGGGCCCGCGGCGCACTCGGTGCGCGGCGGGCCCTTCGTGCGCCCGGGGCGCGGCGGCGGCCGACGGCGCCTCCGGCCGCCCGACGAAGAGCCGCCGGGGCGGCGGGCGCCCTGCGGCGCCCGCCGCACCCGGCGGCAACGTTTCTGCTGGACAACCTCGTAAAGAGGCCCGCTCAGGCCTCCTCGTGCGCGACCGCGCGACGGGCGTCCGCGTCCAGCACGCCCCAGCTGATCAGCTGCTCCGTCAGCACCGAGGGGGACTGGTCGTAGATGACCGCGAGCGTGCGCAGGTCGTCCTGGCGGATCGACAGCACCTTGCCGTTGTAGTCGCCGCGCTGCGACTGGATCGTCGCGGCGTAACGCTGCAGCGGGCCCGCCTTCTCCTGCGGGACGTGGGCCAGGCGCTCCAGGTCCAGGACGAGCTTCGGCGGCGGCTCGGCGGCCCCGCCCGGCGTGGTGCCCGGCAGCAGCTCCTGAACCGGGACCCCGTAGAAGTCGGCCAGCTCGGCGAGGCGCTGTACGGTCACGGCACGGTCGCCGCGCTCGTACGAGCCGACCACGACGGCCTTCCAGCGGCCCTGGGACTTCTCCTCCACACCATGGAGGGAGAGGCCCTGCTGGGTGCGGATGGCACGGAGCTTGGCCCCGAGCTGTTTTGCGTATTCGCTGGACATATAGCTCCCGGGACGAAGACTGGTAACTCACTGTGAGGTTACGCAGCGTTACTTGGCTGCGTCAAGCCGAATGGTCCGTACCGACTCTCTTCCAGGGGCGGGGCCGAAGCACCCTTCAGGTGCTGGTAGCGTGGTTGGCGCAATTCCGACGTCCTTTAAGGTCCGTCCCGTGAGGCGGAGAAGGAGGTCCGTTTCGTATGGACGCCAATCATCGTTCCGATGCGGCACGCCCTGTTCTTGAGGGTCCCGACATCGCCCGGGTGCTGACCCGGATCGCCCACGAGATCGTCGAGCGCGCCAAGGGCGCCGACGACGTGGTCCTGCTCGGCATTCCCACACGCGGGGTCTTCCTCGCCCGCCGTCTCGCCGACAAGCTCGAAGAGATCACTGGCCGGAAGATGCCGGTCGGCTCGCTCGACATCACCATGTACCGCGACGATCTCCGGCTGCGCCCCGCCCGTGCGCTGGCCCGCACGGAGATCCCCGGCGACGGCATCGACGGCCGTCTGGTCGTCCTCGTCGACGACGTCCTCTTCTCCGGCCGGACCATCCGCGCGGCCCTCGACGCGCTCGGCGACATCGGCCGCCCGCGCGCCGTGCAGCTCGCGGTCCTCGTCGACCGGGGCCACCGAGAACTGCCGATCCGCGCCGACTACGTCGGCAAGAACCTCCCCACGTCGCTGCGGGAGGCGGTCAAGGTCCAGCTCGCCGAGGAGGACGGCCGTGACGCCGTGCTGCTCGGGGTGCGCGAGACCGCCCCGGCAGGCGAGCAGTAGCCCTTCGGCACGGCACGCCCCCGAAGGGTGTGTGCCCTTCTGCGCGCCCGCATGCCTCGAACCGCAACAAACCCGGAGAAATCCTTCCGATGATGCGCCACCTCATCTCGGCCGCCGACCTCACCCGCGACGAAGCCGTCCTGATCCTCGACACCGCCGAGGAGATGGCCCGGGTCGCCGACCGGCCGATCAAGAAGCTGCCCACGCTGCGCGGCCGCACGGTCGTCAACCTCTTCTTCGAGGACTCGACCCGCACCCGGATCTCCTTCGAGGCGGCCGAGAAGCGCCTCTCCGCCGACGTCATCAACTTCACCGCCAAGGGCTCCTCGGTCTCCAAGGGCGAATCGCTCAAGGACACCGCCCAGACCCTGGAAGCCATGGGCGTCGACGCCGTCGTCATCCGGCACGGGGCCTCCGGCGCCCCGTACCGCCTGGCCACCTCCGGCTGGATCGACGCCGCCGTCATCAACGCCGGCGACGGCACCCACCAGCACCCCACCCAGGCCCTGCTCGACGCCTTCACCATGCGCCGCCGCCTGGTCGGCCGTGACGAGGGCCTCGGCCGGGACCTCGCCGGCCGGCGCATCACGATCGTCGGCGACGTGCTGCACAGCCGCGTCGCCCGCTCCAACGTCGACCTGCTGCACACCCTGGGCGCCGAGGTCACCCTCGTCGCACCGCCGACCCTGGTCCCGGTCGGCGTCGAGAGCTGGCCCTGCGAGGTCTCCTACGACCTGGACAGCACCCTGCCCAAGTCCGACGCCGTGATGATGCTGCGCGTCCAGCGCGAGCGCATGAACGCCGCCTTCTTCCCCACCGAGCGGGAGTACTCGCGGCGCTACGGGCTGGACGGCGAGCGGATGGCGCGGATGCCCGGACACGCCATCGTCATGCACCCCGGCCCGATGGTCCGCGGCATGGAGATCACCGCGGAGGTCGCCGACTCCGATCGCTGCACGGTCGTCGAGCAGGTCGCCAACGGCGTCTCCATCCGGATGGCGGTCCTCTACCTGCTCCTGGGCGGCGCGTCCTTCGACGAGAAGACCGCGTCCGCCGCCAACCACGCCCGTATCGAGGAGAAGTAAGAGACATGAGCAAGATCCTGATCCGTGGTGCCCAGGTGCTCGGCGGCGACGCCCAGGACGTCCTCATCGACGGCGAGAACATCGCCGAGGTGGGCCCCGGCCTCAGCGCCGAGGGCGCCACGGTCGTCGAGGCCGGGGGGCGGGTCCTCCTGCCCGGTCTGGTCGACCTCCACACCCACCTGCGCGAGCCTGGCCGCGAGGACTCCGAGACCGTCCTCACCGGCACCCGCGCCGCCGCCACCGGCGGCTACACCGCCGTGTACGCCATGGCCAACACCTTCCCCGTCGCCGACACCGCCGGCGTCGTCGAGCAGGTCTACCGGCTCGGCCAGGAGTCCGGCTACTGCGACGTACAGCCCATCGGCGCGGTCACCGTCGGCCTGGAGGGCAAGAAGCTCGCCGAGCTGGGCGCCATGCACGAGTCCGCGGCCGGTGTCACCGTCTTCTCCGACGACGGCAAGTGCGTCGACGACGCGGTGATCATGCGACGCGCCCTGGAGTACGTGAAGGCGTTCGGCGGCGTCGTCGCCCAGCACGCCCAGGAGCCCCGCCTCACCGAGGGCGCCCAGATGAACGAGGGCGTCGTCTCCGCCGAGCTGGGCCTCGGCGGCTGGCCCGCCGTGGCCGAGGAGTCGATCATCGCGCGGGACGTGCTCCTCGCCGAGCACGTCGGCTCGCGGGTGCACATCTGCCACCTCTCGACCGCCGGCTCCGTCGAGATCGTCCGCTGGGCCAAGTCCCGCGGCATCGACGTCACCGCCGAGGTCACCCCTCACCACCTCCTCCTCACCGACGAGCTGGTGCGCTCCTACAACCCCGTCTACAAGGTCAACCCGCCGCTGCGCACCGAGCGCGACGTGATGGCGCTGCGCGAGGCGCTCGCCGACGGCACGATCGACATCGTCGCCACGGACCACGCGCCGCACCCGCACGAGGACAAGGACTGCGAGTGGGCCGCCGCCGCCATGGGCATGGTGGGCCTGGAGACCGCGCTGTCCGTCGTCCAGCAGACGATGGTCGAGACCGGTCTGCTCGACTGGGCCGGCGTCGCCGACCGGATGTCCTTCGCGCCCGCCCGCATCGGACGCGCCGCCCACCACGGCCGCCCCGTCTCGGCAGGTGAGCCCGCCAACCTGACCCTCGTCGATCCGGCTTACCGTGGTGTGGTGGACCCCGCGGGCTTCGCCTCCCGCAGCCGCAACACCCCCTACGAGGGCCGCGAGCTGCCGGGGCGCGTCACCCACACCTTCCTGCGGGGCCGGGCAACGGTCATGGACGGGAAGCTGGCGTGACAACTCTGATCGAAATCGCAGCCGAACAGAAGTCGGCGGAGGTGACCGACTGGGCCGCGCGCCTCGGCTGGGTCGCCGGACTGCTGCTCTTCGTCGCCTTCGTCTACTGGCTGATGCGCCAGGGATGGAAGTGGCGCGGCAGTCTCCAGTCGGGCCTGCCGGAGCTGCCCGCCGCGCCCGAAGCGCCCGGCGAGGCGAAACTGACCCTGACGGGGCGCTACCACGGCTCCACCACCGCCGGACAGTGGCTCGACCGGATCGTGGCCCACGGTCTGGGTACCCGCAGCCGTGTCCAGCTGACGCTCACCGACGCGGGCCTGGAGGTCGTACGCCCCGGCGCGAACGACTTCTTCGTCCCCGCGGCGCAGCTGCGCGGGGCCCGGCTCGACAAGGGCATCGCGGGCAAGGTCCTCGCCGAGGGCGGCCTGCTGATCGTCACCTGGACGCACGGCGACAAGCAGCTCGACTCCGGCTTCCGCGCCGACCGGGCGGCCGACCACGCCGACTGGGTCGAAGCCATCAACTCCATGAACCACATCAGCACGACGGAAGGCACCGCACGATGACGACCTCCACCAGGGCGACCGCCAAGGTCCCCGCCGTACTCGTCCTGGAGGACGGCCGCACCTTCAGCGGCCGCGCCTACGGGGCCGTGGGGGAGACCTTCGGCGAGGCCGTGTTCTCCACCGGCATGTCCGGCTACCAGGAGACCCTCACCGACCCGTCGTACCACCGGCAGGTCGTGGTCATGACCTCCCCGCACGTCGGCAACACCGGCGTCAACGACGACGACCCCGAGTCCGGCCGCATCTGGGTCTCCGGCTACGTCGTCCGCGACCCCGCCCGCGTCTCCTCCAACTGGCGCGCCACCCGCACCCTCGACGAGGAGCTGGAGCGCCAGGGCGTCGTCGGCATCTCCGGCATCGACACCCGCGCCCTCACCCGCCACCTGCGCGAGCGCGGCGCCATGCGCGTCGGCATCTTCTCCGGCGACGCGGTGGCCGACGGGGCCACCCTGCTCGCCAAGGTCCAGGCGCAGCCCCAGATGAAGGGGGCGAACCTCGCCGCCGAGGTCGCCACCAAGGAGGCCTACGTCGTCCCCGCGATCGGCGAGAAGAAGTTCACCGTCGCCGCCGTCGACCTCGGCATCAAGGGCATGACCCCGCACCGGATGGCCGAGCGCGGCATCGAGGTCCACGTCCTGCCCGCCACCGCCACCGCCGAGGACATCTACGCGGTGAACCCGGACGGCGTGTTCTTCTCCAACGGACCCGGCGACCCCGCCACCGCCGACGGCCCCGTCGCCGTCATGCGGGCCGTCCTGGAGCGCGGGACGCCGCTCTTCGGTATCTGCTTCGGCAACCAGATCCTC
>NZ_JAQYXC010000082.1:0-308 GCF_036322365.1 Streptomyces sp. SP18CS02 | reverse complement strand
CGCCGGTCGGCGGCCTGGGCGTTGTCGTTCCACGCCTGCGTCCGGACCGAGGGCCTCTCACACACCCGGTCCCCCGCCGTGGCTTCCCGCCACACATAGCCCGACTTGCATGTGTCCGACTGCGAGGTGTCGTTCGGGGCTGCTTCCGTCGCTGGTGAGTGCATCACACGTCGCGCAACCGGGATGTGATCGGCCGAAGCCGCATTGACCATCCGGCGACGCTGCAGATTTCTTTCCATTTCCGCACTCCCTGCCGTAGCTCCGGCCACTCCACCCGGTACTCGAATGCCGTACCGACGCGCATAGGG
>NZ_JAQYXC010000081.1:0-310 GCF_036322365.1 Streptomyces sp. SP18CS02 | reverse complement strand
GGGGCGGGGTGCGGGTTGTGGTTGTGTGGGGGGGGGGGGTGGGTTTTGGGTTGTGACGGTGTTTGTGAGTGTGGGGGGGGGGTGTTTGTGTTTTTTTTTTTTGGTTTTTTTTTTTGGTTTTTTTTTTGTTTTTTTTTTTTTTTTTTTGTTTTTTTTTGGTGGGGGTTTTTTTTTTTTTTGGGGGGGGTGTGTGTTTTTTTTTTTTTGTTTTTTTTTTTTTTTTTTTGTTGGTTTTTTTTTTTGTTGGTGGGGTGGGGGGGGTTGGTTGTTTTTTTGTTTTTTTTTTTTTTTTTGTGTGTTTTTGGGCTTG
>NZ_JAQYXC010000080.1:0-346 GCF_036322365.1 Streptomyces sp. SP18CS02 | reverse complement strand
TGTTTTTTGTGGGTTTGGTGGGGTTTGTTGGGGGGGGTGGGGGTGGTGGTTTTTTTTGCGGGGGGGTGGGTTTTGTTTGGTGTTGTGGTTGGTGGTTTTGTGGGGGGGGGGGGGGGGGGGGGTGTGGGGGGTGGGGGGTGGTTTTGGGGTGTTAGATAGGCGGTGTGGTCGGGGGGTCGGCGGGGGGGGGGGGTGGGGGGTTGTGGTGTGGGTGGGTTTGGGTGGGTGGTTTTGTGTTTGGTGGGTGGGTGGGGGGGGGGGGGGGGTTGTGTTTGTTTTGGGGTTTGGTGTTTTTTTTGTGGTGGGGGTGGTGTGGGTGTTTGTTTGTGTTTTTTGCGGCCCCCCC
>NZ_JAQYXC010000079.1:0-304 GCF_036322365.1 Streptomyces sp. SP18CS02 | reverse complement strand
GTGCTCCTGCGAGCGGGAGGCGGGACCCGGGGCCGTGGCCCCCGCCCCCCCCGCCCCCGCCCCCGGCGCCGCGGGCGGGGGGGCGCGCGCCCCCCCGGGGGGGGGGCCCCCCCGCGCACCCCGCGGGCCCCCCGGGGCCCCCCCCCCGCGGGGCCCGGCGCCCCCCGGCCCGCCGCCCCCGGGGCCGGGGCCGCGGGGGCGGGGGCCACGGCCCCGGGTCCCGCCTCCCGCTCGCAGGAGCACTCGGCCGCCGACGCGGAGGCCGCGGAGCCCCGCAGCCGTACGGCCGACGCGGAGGCGTCCG
>NZ_JAQYXC010000077.1:0-300 GCF_036322365.1 Streptomyces sp. SP18CS02 | reverse complement strand
CCGTCATGGAAGCGTGCTCTGCCACCACGAGTACCCGTAACATAATCCCTCGCTGACTTCTTCAAGAGTGCGAGCGATGTCCCGGAACCGGGGGGCCGGGGGGGGGGGCCCCCCCCCGGGGGGGGGGCCCCCCCCCGCCCCCCCCCGCCGGGGGGGGGTGGCCGCCCCCCCCCCCCCCGCCGCCGGGGGGGGGGGGGGGGGCCCACCCACCCCCGCGGGGGCCCGGGGGGGGGGGCCCCCCCCCCCGGGGGGGGCCGCCCCCGCCCGGGCCCCGGTTCCGGGACATCGCTCGAACTCTTG
>NZ_JAQYXC010000076.1:0-324 GCF_036322365.1 Streptomyces sp. SP18CS02 | reverse complement strand
GGGGGGGGCCCCCCACAATCCCGCAAAACCACCACCAAAAAAAAAAAAAACAACAAAAACACCAACACCAACAAAAAACCCAACACCCCCAACAACCACAACAAAAAAACCAAAAAAACAAACAAAAAAAAAAAAAAAACAACAAAAACAAACAACACACACCACAAACACACCACCCCCACCACACAAACAACCCACAACACCCACAAAAAACAAAACCCCCCAACACCACACCCCACCTCCCCCCACAACAAAACCCCAACCACAAAACAGCACACAACCCACCCCACCCAAACTCCCCCCCCACCAAAAACCCCCCCGCGG
>NZ_JAQYXC010000075.1:0-10725 GCF_036322365.1 Streptomyces sp. SP18CS02 | reverse complement strand
GGTGCTGCGGACCGACACCTCGGGCGACCCGACGTTCCGCGAGCTGCTGGCCCGGGTCCGTGACACCGACCTGGAGGCGTTCGCCCACCAGGACCTCCCCTTCGAACGGCTCGTCGAAGAGCTCAACCCCGTCCGCTCCCTGGCCCGCCACCCCCTCTTCCAGGTACTCCTGGTGAAGAAGGACCCCAGCGCCTCCGGCCAGGCCGAGTCGATGCCCGGCCTGCACACCGAAGTGGTCCCGGTCGGTACCTGGGTCGCGAAGTTCGACCTGACGGTGGGGATCGAGGAGCGGTACGACTCCCAGGCCCGCCCCGCCGGGCTGGTCTGGACGCTCGGCCACGCCTCCGACCTCTACGACCACGCCACCGTCGAACTGCTCGCCCGGCGACTGTCGGTCCTGCTCACCGCGCTCGCCCACGACCCCGACCAGGCCATCGGCGCCGTCGACCTCCTCACCGACGAGGAACGTGACGACGTCCGCCACCACTGGAACGACACCGCCGCCCCCGTCCCCGCCACCACGCTGCCCCGGCTCTTCAGCGAGCAGGCCCGCCGCACGCCCGACGCCACCGCCGTCCTCTTCGAGGACCAGCGGATCGGCTACGCCGCGCTCGACGCCCGGGCCGATCACCTCGCCCGCCAACTGGTCGCTCACGGAGCCCGCCCCGAACGCGTCGTCGCCGTCGCCCTGCCCCGCTCGGCGGAGCTGGTGATCGCCCTGTACGCCGTGCACAAGGCCGGAGCCGCCTACCTGCCCATCGACCCCGACTACCCGCCGGAACGCGTCGCCCACATGCTCGACGACGCCGCGCCCGCCCTCGTCCTCACCCCCGAACTCCTCGCCCAGCTCGAAGCCGCCCCCGCCCCCGCCACCCTGCGCGACCTGCCCGAGGCCCGGCCCGGACACCCCGCCTACGTCATCTACACCTCGGGCTCCACCGGCCGGCCCAAAGGCGTCGTCGTCACCCACGCCGCGATCGTGAACCGGCTGGCCTGGATGCAGCACACCTTCGGTCTCGAACCCGGCGAACGCGTCCTGCAGAAGACGCCGTCCAGCTTCGACGTCTCCGTATGGGAGTTCTTCTGGCCGCTGATCACCGGTGCCACCCTGGTCGTCGTCCGGCCCGAGGGCCACAGGGATCCCGACCATCTCGCCGCCCTGATCCAACGGCACTCCATCACCACGGCCCACTTCGTGCCCTCGATGCTGGAGGCGTTCCTCGGCGCCACCGACATCACCGGCTGCCACTCCCTGCGCCGCGTCATCTGCAGCGGCGAGGCCCTGCCCACCGCACTCGCCGAACGCCTCACCGCCGTCAGCGCCGCCGAGGTGCACAACCTCTACGGCCCCACCGAAGCGGCCGTGGACGTGACCGGTCACCGCTTCGCCCCGGCCGGCAGCGGCACAGGAGCCGCGACGGCCGTCACCGTCCCGATCGGGCGTCCCGTGTGGAACACCGGCGTGCACGTCCTGGACGCGGCGCTCCGGCCGGTGCCGCCCGGGGTGCCGGGCGAGCTGTACCTCTCCGGTGTCCAGCTCGCCCGGGGCTACCTGGGCCGTCCCGGCCTGACCGCGGAACGCTTCACCGCCGCCCCCTTCGGGCCGCCCGGCAGCCGTATGTACCGCACCGGCGACCTCGCCCGGTGGCGCGGCGACGGAGTGGTGGAGTTCCTCGGCCGCGCCGACGACCAGGTGAAGATCCGCGGCTTCCGTATCGAACCCGGCGAGATCGCCGCCGTGCTCTCCCGCCACCCCGGTGTCCGTCAGGCGGCCGTCGTGGTGCGCGAGGACCGGCCCGGCGACAAGCGCCTCGTCGCCTACGTCGTCGGCGAGCCACGCCTGGACGACGCGGGTGACGCGGGCGACGCGGACGGCCTGGACCGCATGGACGAGCTGCGCGGACACGCCGCCCGTGCGCTGCCCGCCCACATGGTGCCGGGGCAGTTCGTACGTGTCGCGGAGCTGCCCCTGAGCCCCAGCGGCAAACTCGACCGCCGCCGCCTGCCCCGGCCCGTCCGCGCGGATGTCACACCCGTGCGCGGTCCCCGGGACAGCCGCGAGGAGATCCTGTGCGGGCTGTTCGCGGAGACGCTCGGCGTGGAGACGGTCGGGATCGACGACGGTTTCTTCGACCTCGGCGGCCACTCCCTGCTGGCCACCCGTCTGATCGGCGGGATCCGCCGCGCCTTCGGCGTCGACCTCGGCATCCGGGCACTCTTCGAAGCCCCCACCGTCGCGGGCCTCGCCTCCCGGCTCGACGACGGCCCCAGGACCGGGCGGCGAGCCGACAACTCGCTCTCCGCCGTGCTGCCGCTGCGTCCGCGCAGCGCTCTCGCCCAGGCCGTACCGCTCTTCTGCGTCCACCCGGCGGCCGGGATCAGCTGGGTGTACGCGGGCCTGCTCCGTCACCTCGGGCCCGAACGTCCGGTGTACGGGCTCCAGGCCCGCGGTCTGACGCCGCCGGAGCCTCCGGCGGCCGGGTTCGACGCGATGGTCAAGGACTATCTCGCGGAGCTCCGCTCGGTGCAGCCCGAAGGGCCGTACCACCTCATCGGCTGGTCCTTCGGCGGGCTCGTCGCCCATGCGCTGGCCACCCGGCTGCGTGCCGAGGGGCAGGAGGTGGCGCTACTGGCGATCATGGACGGGTATCCGCACCTGGCGCCGGCACCGTCCGGCACCGGCACCGGCACCGGCACCGGCGAGCGAGCGGACGCCTACACCGGCACCGGGCCCGGCAGCGTCGCGACCCGGCCCCCGTCCTGGACGGCCGGCGGTCCGCCGCCCGCCTCCTGCCCGCTGACGCTCGCCGCCCTGCTGGCGTCCCTGGGCCTCCCGGTCCCGGCCGGCCCGCTGACCTTCGGCCGGTTCGAGGAGACCGTACGGGAGACCGGCGGACCGCTCGCCGGCTTCGACGGCCCCGCCCTCGTCGCCCTGGCGGAGGTGTTCTCCTCGAACGTCCGGCTGCGGCACGAGTTCGTACCCGAACGCTTCGACGGTGATCTGCTGTTCTTCGCCGCCACGGAGGGCCGGTCCGGCCCCCGTCCGCGGCCGGAGGACTGGCGCCCGTACGTCGCGGGCCGGATCGACGTCCACGACCTTCCCTGCGCGCACGGCGACATGACCCGACCCGGGGCGCTCGCGCGGATAGCCGACGTACTGACCGCCCGGCTCACCCTGCCCGGGATCTGACACTCCGACCTGTCCCTCCCGATTCCTCCACCGCTCAGGAGAACCCGCATGCGGACCGACGACCACATCGCCAGCACCGTCCCCGCCACCGCCACCGCCCCCGAGCCCGTCACCGCTTCGGCCGCCGAGGCCGATGTGCGGCGCTACTACGAACTGGTCGACGCCGGTGACGTACCCGGCCTGGTGGGCCTGTTCACCCCCGACGCCACCTACCACCGCCCCGGCTACGAACCGTTCGCGGGCCACGAGGGCCTGACCCGCTTCTACAGCGCCGACCGCGTCATCCGGTCGGGACGGCACACCCTCACCAAGGTCGTCGCGGAGGGCACCGACATCGCCGTGCACGGAGAGTTCAACGGCGAACTCCACGACGGCACCACGGTCGGGCTGCGCTTCGCCGACTTCTTCCAGCTCTCCCCGGACGGCCGGTTCGGCCGTCGCGACACCTTCTTCTTCGCCCCGCTCGTCTGACCGGCTTCGGCGGCCCGCCTCCGCCCGACGCCGCTTCCCTTCGCCGTTCCACCGTCACGTACCGACTCGTCTCGTAAGGACTCGCCATGACTCTCGCCTTCGACCAGAGCCCCGCCGCGTCCGCGCCCCGGCCCGTCCGATCCCCGGGCCACGGCGACGCGTTCACCGACCACATGTACACGCTGTCGTGGAGCCCGGCGGACGGCTGGCACAAGCCCGAGCTCACACGGCTGCACGACCTCACCCTGCACCCCGGGACGATCGGTCTGCACTACGCCCAGGTCATCTTCGAGGGCCTCAAGGCCCACCGTCAGGCCGATGGCGGGGTGTCCGTGTTCCGGCCGTGGGACCACGCCCGCCGCTTCCAGCGCTCGGCCCGCCGTCTGGCCATGCCGGAGCTCCCCGAGGAGATCTTCGTCGACTCCATCGAGCAACTGCTCCGCGCCGACCAGGGCCTGCTCTCGGACGACCCGAGCCACAGCATCTATCTGCGGCCCCTGATGTTCGGCACGGACGCCAATCTGATGCTCCGTCCGTCCCACACCTTCCAGTACCTGCTCATGGCGTTCGTCGCCGGCGGCTTCTTCGGCAAGGCCCTGGAGACGGTGTCGGTGTGGGTCAGCCACGAGCACAGCCGCGCCATCCCGGGCGGCACCGGCAACGTCAAGTGCGCCGGCAACTACTCCGGTTCGTTCGTCGCCCAGCTCCAGGCGCAGGAGGCCGGCTGCCAGCAGGTGGTCTGGCTGGACCCGGTGGAGCGCACCTGGGTCGAGGAGATGGGCGGCATGAACATGTTCTTCGTGCGCGGTACCGGCCCCGGGGCGGAGATCGTGACCCCCTCCCTGAGCGGTTCGCTGCTCCCCGGTGTCACCCGCGACACCCTCCTCGGGCTCGCGGAGGGCCTGGGTTACGTCCCCCGGGAGGAGAAGGTCTCCCTGGAGCAGTGGCGCCGCGAGTGCGCGCAGGGGCGCATCACCGAGGTGTTCGCCTCCGGCACCGCCGCCGTCGTCACCCCCGTCGGCCAGGTCAAGGACCGCGACGGCAACTGGACGATCGGTGACGGGACCCCTGGCCCCGTCACCCTCGCCCTGCGCGACGCCCTGGTGAACCTGCACCACGGCACCGCACCCGACCCCCAGGGATGGCTCCACCGGATCTCCTGACGACGCGCGGGCCCGGCCGCACGGACACGACATGGCGGAACGCGGGGCCGGTGAGCCGACTCGCCGGCCCCGCGCAGGGGGGCCGTCTCCCGCACGAGGGACCCGCCGGAGGAGGTGGTGGGTGCCGGGACCGGCCCCGGCACCCACCACCTCTTGCCGCCTCTTGCCGCCTCAGGCCGTGAAGGCCGTTCTTACGGCAGTTCCCACTTCTGCTGGGGACCGGAGCGGCACGTCCAGAGATGGACCGGGGTGCCGTCGTTCCACGTCCCACCCGAGACTTCGAGACACTTGCCGGACCGGGGGTTGCGCACGGTGCCGTCGCCCTGGGGCCGCCAGGTCTGGGCCTCCGTGCCGTTGCACGTCCACAGCTGGACCCTGGTGCCGTCCCCGGTACCTCCTCCGGCGACGTCCAGGCACTTGCCGAGGGCCTTCATCGTCCCGTCCGCGGACACGGTCCACGCCTGGGCGCCCGTGCCGTTGCAGGACCACAGCTGCACCTTCGTCCCGTCGGCGGTCTGGGAGTCGTCGATGTCCAAGCACTTGTTGCCGGCGCCCCTCACCTCGCCGGTCGCGGACGCGGCGCCGGGCAGCCGGTTGAGCGTGTACCAGGCCTCGGTGCTCCACAGGGTCTCGCCGCCGGCCGAGCTGAAGGGACGCGGCGAGCGGACGTGGACGACGCGATCGGCCTTCAGTCCCGCAACGGTGAGCGTCACCGTCCTGCGGTCCTCGGACAGGGTGGCCGACCGGGCGGCGAGTGTCTCCTCGTCGACCTTCGGGCCGCCGTAGTTCGCGGTGGGCGCGTAGCGCCACTGCTTGATCCGGTACCGCTTGGCCAGATCGGTGGCCGTCCCGGCCGACAGGGGCTGCGTGTACTCCAGCGCGAAGCCGCCGGGTACGGCGCGCATGGCGCGGATGTCGAAGGCGTTGGTGCCGTTCGGTGTCAGCTTCTGCAGGCCGTGGGTGAGCTTGCCCTCCTGGCCCCAGTTCCCGCCCGCGCCGAGCCCGCCGGCGTACAGGGCGCCGTCCGGGCCGATGCTGATACGGGTGACACCGGCCTCCAGCCCCTGCGTGAGGCGGAACACCGCTCCCTGGTACTCGCCCCCCACCTTCTCCAGGAAGCCGCGCTGGACCCCTCCGTAGGTCACGTCACCGAACAGCATCTGGCCCGCGAACGGGCCTTCCGTCAACTGGACCGGCGTGCTGGGGGAGTTGGCGATCTCGTTCTGGGGCAGCCACAGCACGGGTCTGGTCACCGGGTGGGCATCGAAGGGCCCGTCCGGGTTGGTGTAGTGGTTGAAGAACCGGCCCTGCTTGATGTGGACGAGCTTGGACGAGGGCAGCCAGCCGCCCTGGTTGTCGGTCACGAACAGGTCCCCTTCGGGGCCCCAGCCGATGCCGTTCGGGGTCCGCAGGCCACCGGCGATGTACGAGACCTCTCCGGTCGCCCTGCTCACCTTGATGGTGGTGCCGCGGTTCTGGGCCGGCTGCGGATCGGTGGTGGCACCGCCGTAGTTGATGGCGACGGACAGGTTCAGGTAGAAGAAGCCGTCCTTGTGGAGCAGGCCGAAGGCGAACTCGTGGAAGTTGCCGCCGAACGGCCAGGTCGCGACTCTCCGGTACCGGTCGGTGACTTCGTCCCCGTCGGTGTCGGTCAGCTCGGTCAGCTCGTGCTTCTGGGAGACGTAGAGTCTGCCCTCGACGTACGTGATGCCCATGGGCTCCTTCAGGCCCGAGGCCACCCTCTTCACCGTCACCTTGTCCGGGCCGGTGCTTCCTGTGACGTTGCCCAGCAGGTAGACCTCGCCCACGGTGTTGTTGCTGCCGCCCCAGGTGGCCACGGCCAGGCGGCCGTCCGGCAGCCAGTCCATCGCCGAGACCTGCGGCTCGAAGCCGTCGGGCCGCAGGTTGGTGAGGGTGTAGTTCGGGTGCGTCCGGGACAGCGGCAGTCCGTCACCCGGGGTGTCCGAGCCGCCCTCGCACTGCTTGGCCCCTGGCGCCGTCACACGGACGACGTCGGCGTCGGTGCTGAGTGCCGAGTCCGGCACGACGGTGAAGCCCGAGGCGGCCGGCGGCTTCCAGGCCAGCGTCAGCTGCTGACCGCCGTCGCGTTCGAAGTGCTCGATCCGTAACGCGTGATAGCCGGCCGTCAGCTCGACCGTCGCGTCCTTGGGCTCCGCACCGTGCAGCCCGTCGTGGCTGATGACCACTTGCCCGTCGATCGAGAGGCGGGAACCGTCGTCGCTGGTGAGGCGGAAGGTGTAGCTGCCGGTGTCGGGGGCGTTGAGGTTGCCGATGACGTGCGTGACGAAATTGCTCTCCAGGCCGAAGTCTCCGGCCGAGGACCAGTCGATCACGGGCATCAACTTGTCGATGTTGGGTGTCTGACCCGCTTTGAGGGTGCAGATCTCACTCAGCGGAACCTGCACGTCGAAGACGCGCAGGGTGACTCCGGGTTCCTGCGGCGGGAGAGCGGCGGCGGCCGGATCGTCCGGGAGCGCCGGGGTGGCCGAAAGGCCGATGGTCAGCAGTGAAGCGATAAGAGTTCCGGCCAGGCGTCTGACCGGTCGGCGGGGATCCAGCCGTGGATACACGTGACCTCCTGACGGCCCCTCAGGGAAAGGGCTCCATCGGGCAAGTGGGGGATCCACCGCTGCCGGGGCGCGCCGTCGTCCCGGATACGGAGGTGCGCGGGGCGGAACACATGAGGTCCGCACTGTCGCGTTCGGACACAGTAGGGACTTCTCCTGTGGCCGTCCATGCTTTGTCAACGGTGTGCGGAAAGTCGCGGCCGCCCGGGTCGTGGAGGCGGCCGGGTGGTACATCCGATCTCGCGTACGACGAGGCGCAGGTCAAGGGCGCCTGCCCGGACGGACGGGCCCGGATGCCGGGGCGGCGCGCTGTCTGCTGCCGAATCGGCGCAGTGCGGCGCGGGGGTGGTGCGGGACCCCGTGAGGCGGTGGCGGGCCGCCGGGCGGGTGGACCGGGCCGCTCCCGTCGGCCCACCGGTGATGTGGACCACCGGCGAGCCGGCCCCCGGCCCTCGCCGCGAGAAGGCCCGCTTCCTGGGCGGCGATCACTTTGTCCCGACCGTGGAAGAAGTGGCGAGATCTTGTGCGAAGTGGGTTACGGAACCCAACAAAGCCCGCTAGCTTTCCTGACATGAACCGGTCATAGGTATTCCAGCCGGTCTCAACGGCGCGACGGCGCGCGCCCGCATGTTCCCCCGGCAGTCCGGCGCGGCCTGCCGATATCCCCCACCTGGGAGACATCTGTGCGCACGAGACCCTTCAGACACAGACATGTCCGTCGCTTGCTGACCGCCGCGGCATGCGCCGTCGGACTTCTGCTTCCGGGCCCCCCGGCCGCCGCCGTGCCCGCACATCCGCAGGGTGAGGCGGAACCGATGGCCGCCCCGGAGTTCCAGCAGGTCACCCTCGCCAAGGGCGTGGCCGAGACGGGCGAGCCCATGACACTGGCGGTGCTGCCGGACCGCTCGGTCCTGCACACGTCGCGCGACGGCACGGTCCGGCTCACGAACGCTGCGGGAACCACCACCGTGGCGGGCAGGCTGAACGTCTACAGCCACGACGAGGAGGGTCTGCAGGGCGTCGCCGTGGACCCGGGCTTCCCGTCCAACCGGCACGTCTACCTGTACTACGCGCCCAAGCTCGGTACACCGGGCGGTGACGCCCCGGCGGACGGTACGGCCGCCGACTTCGCCCCGTTCGACGGGGTCAACCGGCTGTCCCGGTTCGTCCTGAAGACGGACGGCACCCTGGACCTCGCCAGCGAGAAGGAGATCCTGGACGTTCCCGCCTCCCGCGGCCTGTGCTGCCACGTCGGCGGTGACATCGACTTCGACGCGGCGGGCAACCTGTACCTGTCCACCGGCGACGACACCAACCCCTTCGCCTCGGACGGTTACTCCCCGCTCGACGAGAGGCCCTCCCGCAATCCGGCCTACGACGCCCAGCGCTCCTCGGCCAACACCAACGACCTGCGCGGCAAGGTGCTGCGGATCAAGGTGAACGCCGACGGGACGTACGCGATCCCGAGCGGCAACCTCTTCGCGCCCGGAACCGCCAGGGCGCGCCCCGAGATCTACGCCATGGGCTTCCGCAATCCCTTCCGCATGAGCGTGGACAAGGCCACCGGCATCGTCTACCTCGGCGACTACGGTCCCGACTCGGGTATCGCGAAGCCCGAGCGAGGGCCCGAGGGCCAGGTCGAGTTCAACCGCATCACCAAGGCCGGCAACTTCGGCTGGCCCTACTGCACCGGCGACAACGACGCCTACACCGACCACGACTTCGCCACCGGCGCCTCGGGCGCGAAGTTCGACTGTGCGGCGCCGAGGAACAACTCGCCCAGGAACACCGGACTCACCGACCTGCCCCCCGCCCAGCCCGCCTGGATCCCGTACAACGGCGGCTCGGTTCCCGAGTTCGGCACGGGGTCCGAGTCCCCCATGGGCGGGCCCGTCTACCGTTACAGCGCCTCTTCGACCTCCGAGGTGAAGTTCCCGCAGGAGTACGACGGGGACTTCTTCGCCGGCGAGTTCGGCCGCCGATGGATCAAGCGCATCGAGTCGGCCGGCGACGGCACCGTGCAGTCCGTCAACCCCTTCCCCTGGGCAGGCACCCAGGTCATGGACATGGCTTTCGGCCCCGACGGCGCCCTCTACGTCCTCGACTACGGCACCGGGTACTTCAACGGCGACGAGAACTCCGCCCTGTACCGCATCGAGCACGTCACGGGCGGCCACGCGCCGGTGGCCCAGGCCAAGGCGAACGTCACCTCCGGCAAGGCGCCCCTCGCCGTCTCGTTCTCCTCGGCGGGCAGCTCCGACGCCGACGGCGACGCCCTCGGCCACGCCTGGACCTTCGGTGACGGCGCCACCTCCACCGCCGCCGATCCCTCCCACACCTACTCCGCCGACGGCCAGTACACGGCCACGCTCAAGGTCACGGACGCGACCGGAAAATCCGCTACCGCCTCGGTGCGGATCACGGTCGGCAACACCGCTCCCACGGTCAGGATCGACCTGCCCGGCGACGGGGCCGTCTACGATTTCGGTGCGGCGATCCCGTACAAGGTGACGGTGTCCGACCCGGAGGACGGCGCCATCGACTGCGCCAGGGTCAAGGTGAACTTCATCGTCGGGCACGACAGCCACGGCCACCCGCAGACGTCGGCCACCGGCTGCACCGGCGCCCTGCAGACCCTGGCGGACGGCGAGCACGACCCCAACGCCGACATCTTCGGCGTCATCGACGCCGAGTACACGGACAAGGGCGCGAACGGCCAGCCCGCGCTCACCACGCACGACCAGATCATCACGCAGCCCAGCCACCGTCAGGCCGAGCACTACGGCGACTCCGCCGGCGTCCAGGTCGTCTCCCACGGACCCGCGCACGGCGGCAGGACCGTCGGATACATCGACAACGGAGACTGGATCTCCTTCACGCCGTACACCCTTGGCAACGCGGGCACATTCACCGCCCGGGTCTCCTCCGCGGGCGCGGGCGGCACGATCGAGGTACGAGCCGGATCCCGGACCGGCCCGCTGCTCGGCACCGTGACGGTGCCGGTGACCGGCGGCTGGGAGATCTTCCAGGAGGTGACCGCCACGCTCGGCAACCAGCCGGCCGGTTCCACGACCCTCTTCCTCGTCTTCAGGGGCGGCAGCGGATCCCTGTTCGACATGGACGAGTTCTCCTTCACCACCTCGGGCGGCGGCTCCCGCTCGGGTGAGGTGATGGGGGTCGGTGGCAGGTGTCTGGATGTCGACGGTTCCCATACGGAGGACGGCACCCGGGTGCAGATCTGGACGTGCAACGGCACCGGCGCCCAGAAGTGGACCGTCGGGCAGGAGGGCACGCTGCGGGCCCTGGGCAAGTG
>NZ_JAQYXC010000074.1:0-352 GCF_036322365.1 Streptomyces sp. SP18CS02 | reverse complement strand
GTGTCCAGGTCGGGGTGGTGTTTGGTTGGCCCTGGTGGGGGGGGGGGGGGCGGTTGGGGGGGTTGGGGGGTTTTTGTATGGGGTGGGGCCGGGCCTAACTCTCGGGGTTCGGCCGTTTCTGTGGGTGGGGGGGGTTTTGTGGCGGTGGGTGTTGGTGGGGGGTAGGTTGAGGTGGGTGGCGCCGCGGGTCGTGTGGGGGTGGCTGTCGCGGCGGGGGCGGGTTGGGGCGTCCGGGGGGGCCGCTTTCTGGGTGGGGTCGGGGCGGGGGGGGTGTCGGTGGGGCCGGGGGGGGGGGTTGTTGGGTGGTTGTGGTTGGGGTCGTTTTTTTTTTTTTTTTGCGCCGCCCCCCCCC
>NZ_JAQYXC010000073.1:0-483 GCF_036322365.1 Streptomyces sp. SP18CS02 | reverse complement strand
GGGGGGGGGGCCCGGCGATGTAATACACCCCCCCCCACCCAAAACAACACCCCCCCCCCCACACCCACCCAAACAAAAACCAAAACCAACAACACAAAAAAACAAAAAAAAAAAAAAAAAAAAAACACCCAAAAAAAAAAAACAACACACCCCCCCAACAACAAAACCACCCCCACCCCCCCCCCCCACCCACCACCCACAACACCCACCCCCCACACACAAACCCCAACAGCCCCCCCCCCCCCCCCCCGCCCCCCCCCCCGCCACCCCGCGCGCGCCCACCCCCTCCCGCGGGCGCCCGCGCGCCCGCCGCGGCGCGCGCGCGCCGCGCCGCGCCCCCCGCCCCACGCCCCCCCCCCCCCCCCCCGCCCCCCCCCCCCCCAGCGCCGCCCGCCAGGGCTGCCACCCCCTCTCTATGTTCAGGACACCGACCCCCCCTAGATCAACACGACCCAGTCTAGCTATTTCACTGATCAATGCACT
>NZ_JAQYXC010000072.1:0-423 GCF_036322365.1 Streptomyces sp. SP18CS02 | reverse complement strand
GTCGTTGCCCGGCCCCGTCTGGTTGCGGGGGGGCGTGTGGTGGTTTGAGGGTGGGGGGGGGGGGGGGGTGTTTGGGTTTGGGTGGGGGGTGGGGGGGGGGGGGGCGGGGGGGCGGGTGTTGGGGGCCTCACAGGCCGGGGTGTGGGGCGGTGGTGTGGGGGTGTTGGGGGGGGGGGGAATTCTGCGGGGCGTGGTGGGGGGGATGTTTGGGGTTGACGTGGTGGACCTGGTTGCGGTACGGGCGGGCGGGGGGGGTGGGGCGGCGGGGTTGCTGTTTGTCTTTGTGGGGGGTGGGGGGTTTTGTCGCCCTGTGGGGCATTGTGGGGGGCGTGGTCCTGGGGGTTTATCCGGACTTGGTCCTGGGGGCTTGGGCGGGGGTTTTTGGGTGGGGCCTGCGGCCGGGGGGGGGCCCGCCCCCCCCCC
>NZ_JAQYXC010000071.1:0-342 GCF_036322365.1 Streptomyces sp. SP18CS02 | reverse complement strand
GGGGGGGGGGGCCCCCCCCCCCCACACCAAAAAAACAGCCAAAAAAAAAAAAATAAAAAACAAAAACCAACCCCAATGGGGGTGGGGCCCCCCACCCAAAAGGGGCGAGCCCAACAAACAACCCCCCCCCGCAACCACCCACCCCAAAACCACCCCCCCCCGAAAACCCCACCCCCCCCCCCCCCCCGCAACCCCCCCCCCCCAAAAAAAATGAACCCAAATAAAAACACCCCCCCCCCCCCCCCACCCCCCTCCCCCCACCCCACCCCCCCCCACCCCCCACCAACCAAAACCACCCCCCCCCCCCCACAACCAAAACCACCAACAACAGCTCAAGTTGTT
>NZ_JAQYXC010000070.1:0-318 GCF_036322365.1 Streptomyces sp. SP18CS02 | reverse complement strand
GGGGGGGGGGGGCCAGGGCGGGGCGTCAAAAAGCAACCGCACAACCCCCACCACCAAAAAACCCAACCACACCCACCCAACACCCCCCCCCCCCCCCCCCCCCCCCACCCCCCAACACCAAATGAAAACAAACAAAAAAACAAAACCCCCCACACCCACCCCCCCACCCCCCCCCCCCCCCCCCCCCCCACCCCCCCAAACCCCCCCCCCCCCCCCCCCCCCCCACCCCCCACAACCCGCCCCCCCCAACCCCACACGGAGCCCCACCAAAACCCGCCGCACACCAGCCCCCCCCCGGAGCACCACAAGTACGCGCCC
>NZ_JAQYXC010000069.1:0-386 GCF_036322365.1 Streptomyces sp. SP18CS02 | reverse complement strand
GGGGGGGGGGGGCCCCCCCCCCCAAAAAAAATAGCACCCCCACCCCCCCAAAAAAAAAAAAACCCAAAACCCCCACAACCAAAAAAACCAAAACAAAAAACACAAACCCCCACGCCCCAACCCCCCCCCACCCCCCCCCCCCCCCCCAGTTGTTTATTGTTACTGCGACCTCCGATTTCTACACTCACGCGGCCGGAGGTCGATGTCGCCCTCCTTCATCGGCCGCAGCGAGCACCCGCAGTACGGACGAGCTCACGTCATTACTAACTCCCCCACCCAGCCGTGCCGATGGGCGGCTCGCGGCGCGAGGATCTCGGGTGTGGCGTCGCCGGCCGTGGGCCACGACAGCCCGCCGACATCCCCCATCGGCGGGCTGTCGGTGTTCT
>NZ_JAQYXC010000068.1:0-275 GCF_036322365.1 Streptomyces sp. SP18CS02 | reverse complement strand
GGGGGGGGGGGGGGGGGGGCGGGGGGGCGGCGGCGCCGGGGCCGCGCCGCCCGCGCGCGCGGGGCGGCGGGGCGCGCAGCGCCGCGCCCCCCCGCCCCCCCCCCCCCGCCCGCCCCCCCCCCCGCGCCGCCGGCCGCCGAGGCCCCCGCGGAGGCGACCTCTTAGGATTCGGCGGCGACGGTGTTGTTCACTCACGCGCCGCCGGTCCCCGCAGCGGTGACCAGGCTGGCGCAGGGGCTCTTCGACGAGGAGACCGGCACGGTGACCGACCCGCT
>NZ_JAQYXC010000067.1:0-747 GCF_036322365.1 Streptomyces sp. SP18CS02 | reverse complement strand
GAGGTCGGCCTGGACGTCTTCGCGACCGGTGAGCACCACAACCCGCCGTTCGTGCCGTCGTCGCCGACCACCATGCTCGGCCACATCGCGGCCCGCACGCAGAACCTGATCCTGTCGACGTCCACGACGCTGATCACCACCAACGACCCGGTGAGGATCGCCGAGGACTACGCGATGCTCCAGCACCTCGCGGACGGGCGCGTCGACCTGATGATGGGCCGCGGCAACACCGGCCCGGTCTACCCGTGGTTCGGCCAGGACATCCGCCAGGGCATCCCGCTCGCCATCGAGAACTACGCGCTGCTGCACCGGCTGTGGCGCGAGGACGTCGTCGACTGGGAGGGCAAGTTCCGCTCGCCGCTGCAAGGCTTCACCTCGACGCCCAGGCCGCTGGACGGTGTCCCGCCGTTCGTCTGGCACGGCTCGATCCGGTCCCCGGAGATCGCCGAGCAGGCCGCGTACTACGGCGACGGCTTCTTCCACAACAACATCTTCTGGCCCATGGAGCACACCAGGAAGATGGTGGGCCTCTACCGGAAGCGGTACGCGCACTACGGGCACGGCACGCCCGAGCAGGCCGTCGTCGGCCTGGGCGGCCAGGTCTTCATGCGCCGCAACTCGCAGGACGCCGTACGGGAGTTCCGTCCGTACTTCGACAACGCGCCGGTCTACGGACACGGCCCGTCCCTGGAGGAGTTCACCGAGCAGACCCCGCTCACCGTCGGCTCCCCGCAGCAGGTCATCGAG
>NZ_JAQYXC010000066.1:0-310 GCF_036322365.1 Streptomyces sp. SP18CS02 | reverse complement strand
CGGCGTACCGCCTCGTAGGCGGCCAGGGCCTCCGCGGGCCGGCCCGCGGCGCGCAGGGCGCGGATGCGCAGGCTCTGCAGCGGCTCGTCCAGCGGCGAGAGACCGCACAGCGCGGCGAGTTCCGGCAGCGTCTCCTCCGGTCGCCCCAGCGCCAGCATGGCCCTGAGGCGGGAGCCCTGGACGCCCCTGCGCCGCGCCTCCCAGGCGGCCGCCTCGGCCGCCCAGCCGGGCAGGTCCGCGAGCACCGGCCCCCGCCACAGGGCCAGGGCGTCGTCCAGCACGGCCAACGCCCCCGCCGGGTCCCCCGCCT
>NZ_JAQYXC010000065.1:0-14337 GCF_036322365.1 Streptomyces sp. SP18CS02 | reverse complement strand
CCCCGTACTCATGGCCTGTCGCGTGATTGAAGGCGCGGATCGCCTCGTCAGCTTTGCCGGGACAGCGAGCCACCAAGTGGGCGATCCGGTCGATCTCGCAGCTGAGCTCGTCCAGCCGCCGACTGCCCACAGGCGGGGGCAGCAGTTCCGGTCTCAAATCCACAGCCGGATTATGTCCGATGCCGCTGACATGATGACGCACGGTCCGGGGTTCGGCACCCAGGCCCCGCTGATTGTCGACCGCGTCGCCAGGCTGCGGCCGCACACCGCCCGCGCACACCGGAAGGCAGGGGCAACGTTCGGGTAGCCGGAACCAGCGGGCACTGGAGTACCTCTCGGTTGGTACCTCGGTACAGGACGGAACGGCCGACGCGGAGGTTCACCGCGACAGCGGTGATGCGCTCCTTTGCGTCGCGACGACGCAGGGCTCCAGCGGAGCGGCTCCCAGCACTCCGTCATCGGCTCTCGCTGCCGTCCCTGGCGAGCCTTGCCGCCCTGATTCGTACCGCTGGCATGTTCTCGTCTCTCCCCATCCTCATGGCCGACGACGGCCTTGAGGTCGGCTCGTACGGCCGGGCACAGAATCGCCCACGCCGCAGCAGTGGCGACCGCTCTTCAACGGCCCCTACACCCTCCTCGGCATGAAGGAGGCCTTGACGCCTCCCCACCCTCTGCACTGTCCTGTCGGCGCCACCGACTGTCACCAGTTCTGCAGCCATAGAGGCGTTCGCGGTGTCGTGCAGGCCACCATGGAACGATCTTGCAGTGGCTGGTGTGATCACGGCATCAGAGCCGCCTTGGATAGCCCCGTTCAGCCGGCTGAGCCCGCGTTTCGTAGGGAAGCCGGTGACCGCGCTGCGCCGCGAAGGTGCAGATCCGGTTCGCAAGGGCCGCCCGTAAGCACCTCCGCTGGCAGATCGAGTGCTGCTGCCCCGAAATACGGAGGGAAACGGGCTGGCAGGCCATTGCCGTCCAGGGTGCCTGCTCCCCTTGCCGTCCCCGGCCACGTTCAGTCGACACTGCAGCATATTGAGCAGCATGAGCACGCCCCGCCGGCCCATGGCCTGCCTCGGTGGCAGGGTCAGAACCGTCAGTATGCTGACGATGGGCGGGAGAACAGCATCCGGGTACTGCTTCGGAACAAGCCCAGGGGGGACGCCATCACCTACCACGAGTAGGACGTGCACCCCTTCAGCCAAGGCGTCAATCGGGGCAGCGAAAGGCCGGTCAGCCGGTCACAGGTTCAGACAGCCGAGCATGGCATACGGAACACGCTACGTGAATTAAAGGCGCATAAAGTGAGCGATATGATGCAGAAATATTGGGCCCTTGAGCATCCTTGGGCCCATCACGTAGACAAGAACAGTGTCCCGTCTGTCATCGCTGAAGCGCCCCAGAACGCAGCGGCATTCGTTTTGAACGGACTGTCGATGCGATCAGATGAGGCCCTTTTCGTCGAGTTCGCCAGAGCGATGTCATTTCCTGACCATTTCGGGAAGAACTGGGCTGCCCTTCTCGACTGCCTGGAGGACATGACGTGGAACCCTCCAGCTTCAAGCTTCCTTCTCGTCGTAAGCGACTGGGCGGCGGTCCTCTCCGAGAGCAGGGACGACAAGTCGCTCCTGGAGACGACCTTGCAAGAGGTCGGTTCCAGGTGGGCAATGGAAGCGCCCGGTAGAGCGCCGTTCAACAGCCTGTTGGTAACTGAGACGCCGAGTGCCTGAGCATCCCCTGCCCGCATGTGGCCAGCTGTCGCTCAAAAGCGTGACCCCAACCTTGGGCTGGGGACACCGGCTTATAAGGAGTTCGAGGCCGCAGCAGCGCACGGAGATTCAGCCAAGGTTCGCTGCCATGCTTTCTGCGAGCCGGATCGGGGTGTCTGCGATGGCCAGCCAGCGGTCGGCTGCGTCAGCGAGGCGGGGGCCGAAGCGGGAGGAGCGGGTCAGGGTGAGCTGTGTGGTCGGTGAGCTCCGAGTACGGCTGTGAGCAGCCGTACTTCCTGGCGCGCTTTACCCCAGGACCAGGTTGGGAGAGTGTGAGGCCGCTGTTCGAGGCATGGGCGGCCTTCACAGGCCCTGCCCCGGATGGGTCCGGGTTCGTCGCCCTGGTCAGGCCGTTGCAGGATTTGAGGCTCACGCTGGCTCCGGTCGACGGTCGGCAGGGTCCACTGCAGCTCGTCAAGAACTGCATCGTGCGTATCAGTGGGGCTGAAGCTCCCTCCGCTACTGACCGAGCGATTGGCGGGTTCGGTGTAGCCGGCGCAGGCATATCAGGCTGCAGGCCAGTCCAAGCGTGCCCTGGTGGAGATCTGCGGGCGCTCGTAGGGGGTGCGGAGCCGTCTGAACTAGTGCAGCGATCGGCAGTGATGTCGAGGAAACGGCGAGGGTGGGGGTGCCTCGAGCTGCTCCGCGAATGGCTGTCGCGTCAAGGTGAGCCATGACCGAGAGCCTGTCGGATCTGCTGGTGTTGCTGTGGGAGCTCGATGATCCGGATTGGTTGGAGTGACACCAGCACTATGGCCGTGGTGGGGCCGCGTTCCGTTTCGTGGTTCTGGTGGCCCGGCTCGGAGGTGTCTTCGCAGCTCGCTGCACGGCCGAGCAGGACATCAGGACTCCAGCGAGTACGGACGCGTTGTCGTGCCCGGGGACGCAACCGTATGCGGCACCCGGACCGCCGGTTGCGTGAGCAATTTCGGGGCGCTGGCTCTGGTCTGCGCCGACGATCCGGGCGCTTTCCTCGGAACGGATGACGCCGAAGCCGAAGGCGGGCTGGACGGCGCGGACCTCGCCGAGGTCAACCGGGCTAAGGTCGGGCTCGGCCATGTCGTGGTTGCCGAAGAACCGCTGGAGAGCGATTCGACGGGTCGAGCCGACTGCCCTCGCACGTTCAGCGGCCCACCTGGCGGGATCGCTTCTGCGGCACCTTCTGATGCTCACGCCGACAGGGTCAGGCCGGTACCGGGGACACGTGCGGAGCAGGCGACCAGCCGGCGGTGACCGCGATCGCGACGCTCGCCGCCGGACGACTGCCTTCCCACGCCTTGGCCGCGGCCGTCGCCACCGCCACCGCCACCGCCACCGCCACCGGCGAGGTCGTGGCCGACGGCTGCTTCGATCTTCTGCACGCCGGGCACCTCTCCCGGCTGCACCAGGCCCTCCGCCTGGGCGACGCCCACGGCGTCCAGATGCCCATCACCGAACTGATAACCGCTCAGCTGTACGACAAGTTCAGCCTCGATAAGGCCACGGCCACGCTGATGCGGCGGTCCCCTGACCCGAGCGCTGGCCGGCATGGCAGCACTACAGAGCTCAGGATCTGCGCGCCCAGTCCACGCGGCGGCCCAGGTGCGGTCGCCCCTATGCATGTACCCCTGCACAACCTCTCCGCCCGCGGCCGGTACCTCCCCACCGGGGCCTGGTGCCCGGTCCGTGGGGCTGGCCGTCCCAGGGATCCGCACGCCCCGAACCCGCCCAGGGCATGGAGCCGCCCGGGGCGACGGCGCCGCACCACAGGGGGAGGCCCGGGTGGATGGTGCTCGATGGATTGTGCCGATCGCCGGTCAGGCACCGGCTTCTTGCGCGATGATCACGGTCATTGCCACCACAGCGGAGGGGTCGAGCAGTGGACAAAGGGAAGCGGATCAGCGGCGCGGCGCGCGAGCAGCTCGCTGTGGATCTGAGGAAGGTGTATGAGCGGGGGGTGTCCATCCGCACTCTGGCAGGAGGCCTTGGCCGTTCATACGGGTTCGTGCACCGCCTCTTGTCCGAGAGTGGCACGACTCTGCGCAGGCGAGGGGGAACCGCGCGGGCCTGACCGTTCTGTAGCACCGGGGCCGCCCAGAGCCCGGTTCACATAGGTGTGGCATGCCGCTGCGGGCGTTGCCGCAGACTCGCCTCCCGCCACCGAATCCGGTGGCGGTTGCAGGCGGGGCGCGCGAGGATCGTGCGGTCAGGCGGGGAAGGGCAGGGGGGTTGGGTGACTGGTCAGACGGTGAGGATCGCGTCACGCTGCCAGTGCGGCAGCACGGCGGTGAGACAGGCGAATCAGTTCATCGTGCGCGATGAACTGTGGTGGGACTGCGAATTCTCCTGTGCGTCCTGCGGCACCGCAATGTGCGAACACGCCGGTCCGGGAGCTGCACCTCCCGACGTCCGGCAGGCTCTGCTCGCGGCGCATGGATCGGTCCGGCTGCGTCTGACGGGGCAGGTGCCCAGTCTTGTCCCCGTGATGAAGGTCGTCCGGGAGCTCTGGGCGGCATCACTGCCGCAAGCACGGCTGCTGGCCGGCAAGCTGGGCCACGAGGGTCTGACAGGGACGCTGTCGGAGATGGAACTCCTCAAATCCAGGCTCCACCGCCAGGGTGTGCCCGCCGACATCATCCGGTAGCGGTCGAGGCGGGTGCGCAGGGCCAGGGAATTGACGGGCGCCCTCAGTTGCCTCAGCAGCCGCCGTGGCCCCGTGATGGCCCACGCGGCGTGGAGCCGGTCGTGATCTGTTCGGGTGCCCAGATGACTGACCCGACCGCGTCGTCGTCGCGCCCTTGCGTGCTCTGCGATCCCGCCTCGTCGGCGACCATCAGCGCACGCCGGCGTCGGAAGCAGCGCTGGTCCCGGGAGATGGCGGCGGTGCGTGAACATGGCTGGCCCGTGGTGTCGGGGGTGAGGACATCCCGGACTGGTCCTTCACCGTCGGCCTGTGGCATCCCTGTCGGGTCCCGGAGGTCGCCATGTTCGGTTTGGAACTTGCGGGGCTGATGCACTGGGGCGATGCCGCGGCCGCTGAGCTGCGTGACGGGGCGGCGACACGGCACGGCACGCTGCTCCCGGGTGTCCATCAAGGGGTACGAGGTCCAGGTTCGGCCCGTGGACGTCAGTTGGCACCGACCCCTGCTGGGCACGGTCGTCGGCTCTACCACCGCACTCCAGTCCCTGTCGTCCGTGTCGAGGGTGGTGGCCGGGCGGTCGTATCGTAGGCGGGAGGCGTCCTGCCGGTGCAGACGGCACGTAAGACCGGGGCTGGACCAGGCGATATCGGCGGCTCTGGCGCCGTGGTGCACAACGCGGGCGCCGCACGTTCCGGGGACTCTGCTTGATGTAGTCCTACCGGTCGCACGTTGCGGGCCCCACTGTCTCCCGTCGCATCGATGTCCCCGCCTCGGCAGGACCGAAAGCCCTGGCGGGGCTATCCAGACTCCTCAGGCGTGTAAGACCGTGTCCTATGTGGTGAGGCGGAGGAGTCGCTTGTAGCAGCAGACGGCTGCGGCGAGACCGAGAAACGCCAGGTAGTTGCGGGGATGGCGCTCGTAGCGGTGGTTGAGCCGACGGTAGCCGGTCAGCCAGGACATCGTCCGCTCGATCACCCACCGGCGGCGCCCCAGTCGTTCTGACGACTCGATGCCCTTGCGGGCGATGCGGACGCCGATGCGTTTCCCGCGGAGCCATCTCCGCAGTTCAGGGACGTCGTAAGCCTTGTCGGCATGCAGCCGCTGGGGCTTGAAGTTCCGCCCGCGGTGGGGGTCGTGCTTCGTTTGGAGGCCCATGATCATGGGCTTCAGGGCTTGGCTGTCGTGAGTGTTGGCGGCCGAGACGCCGACGACGAGGGGCAGGCCGTTCGCGTCCGACAGGACGTGCATCTTGGAACCCGCTTTGCCCCGGTCCACGGGGCTCGGACCGGTGAGTTCGCCCCCTTTTTCGCCCTGACGTGGGCGGAGTCGAGGACCGCTCGGGACAGGTCGAGCAGGCCGGCGTCGTCGATGCGGTGGAGGATCTCCTCGTGCAGCTGGCCCCACACACCGGCCCGCGACCAGATCAGGAACCGGCGATGGGCTGTCGATTTCGAGACCCCGAAGCAGGGTGGCAGTGCTCGCCAGGCGCACCCGCTGACCAGGACGTAGACGATTGCGGCGAACAGGGTCTCATCAGGCGTGTCCTGCGTCCCGCCGCCCTGCGGCCGCACTCTGGACGGCGGGATCAGCGGTTTCGCGATCTCCCATAACCCGTCCGGAACAATCCAACTCCACGTACCCCGCCCCATGACCTACCCAACAGCCGCCTCACCACATAGGACACGGTCTAAGTCAAGTTCGTAGCGCTGAGTCCGTGTGCAGCCCGTCGATCTGTTCGAACGGATGGGGGAACCTGAGGGTGAGGCGGAACGGCGGCGCGCGGGCCCCTGGTGTTGTGTGTTGCCACCCCTGTCGCAGAGAACGGATGATCGGATCATGACCACGACCATGAGCCGAGGCGTTTTTGACGATGTCCCTTTGACCACGCTCTTTCCAGGTCTATCGGCTACTGACGTGGCCTCGGTGAGACAGACGGCCCGCGCGATTGACGCGGCGCGTGCCGACGGCAACCAATCGGTATGGGAGTGGGCACTCTGGCACGTTGCCTTCCCTGGTCCGCAACCGGGGACGCCCATCGTCCTCGGCCTTGATCTTATTGAGCACGCCGACGGCGTTGACCAGCTGGAGTTCCTGCTGCAGGTGGTGTGGACGGATCAGGGCCAGCTTGCGGTTGACGTAGCCGTGAATGTGGCCTGCTGGTGCGAAACGGAGCACGCCACTCATGACGTCGATGCCCTCAGGCTTGTTGTCGGTGAGAAGACCCCGCTGCCCCAGGCGGTCGAAGCAGGTGCTGAACGTCTGACCGGATGGCTGGCCGATCCGCGTGACGCGGACTACTGGCGGGCACGAGCAGCCCTACCGCCCCGCCAGCCGTAACAAAAAGCCGGCGAGGTCAGGGCGCAGCGGCTGACTGGTCCGTTGCCTTCGGTCTCACGGTTCAGAGTGCGATCGGCCGGTATCGCAGGGCCTCGTCGACGATCACCTCCGCGGACGCGCCCCGAAGGCCTTCCGGCGGGTGGAAGAGCAGAGTTCCGATCCGGGGGTGGCCGGACCGCGCGTTCGCGTTCGACGAGTTCGGCCCGCTGGGCACCCGCTCCACCGCCGGCTCCTGCTGGGCAGAACAAGGCAGGCCGGACCGGCTGTCGGCGACCTACCGACGCACCCACGGAATCACCTACGTCCACGGCTGCTACTCCATCGGCGACGACCGAATGTGGGGGATCGACCAGCGCCGCAAGGGCATCGACCACACTTGGGCCGCGCTGCGATCGATCCCCGCCGCCCGCCCTGACGGCGCCCCCATCTACGTGATCCTCGACAACCTCTCCGCCCACCTGAACTGGCGAATCCGCAGTTGGGCGACCCGGGACAAGGTCGAGCTGTGCTTCACCCCGGCCTACGCGTCCTGGGCGTCAACCCCTTCGAAGCCCACTTCGGACCCTTGCGGCAGTTCGCCCTGGCCAACTCGCACCATCCCCACCACACGGTCCAGGCCCGGGCCCTGCACGCCTGCCTGCGCTGGCGTAACCAGAACGCCCGCCACCCCGACGTCCCCGCAGCGCAACGACGCGAACGAGATCTCATCCGCAGTGAGAAGGGTGCTCGCTGGGGTGGGCGTCGCACCACGATGGCGAACCTGAACGACTACACCTGCCCCTGATACACCCTGATCTCGGTCGGCTTGAGTCTGCGGATCGTTGCCCAGGCTGCCCGCTCGGCCACTCCTTGAGCCCACTCTTCGAGATCGTCTCCGGCATCGTGGAAGAACCACGAGTCGAAGCTTCCGAGGACCTCCAGGGCGGGTGCAAAGCCATATCCGAGCTCGCAGTGGACCTGAACGTAATGGTCGTGATCACCGTCGCTGTCGGTGATCACGAACTGCCGGGTGAGGTCCAGCGTGAACGCCGGAGGGCCGTCGAACGCATGGGTCCCGTACTGGAACAGGAGACCGTCAGCGTCGGGCGTGTCCGGGACGTCAAACAGCCGTCGGCCAAATCGGAGGAAGGCAAGCCAGAGGTCTTCCGTGACCAGATCGTCAAGCGCTCGCTGTCCTGACCCCAGTTCGCTCTCAAGCAGCCCCACGGCCTCGTCCATCGACAGTCTCCGCCTCATGCCCGACCTCCTCGCCCACCGCAGCCTCGCTCAGCGTACTGACCTCGGTGAACCCTCCCGGTCAGAGCACTAGAGGACTACCTCACCTACGACTAGGACGTGTCCGGTCGATCATGTGAATACTCCGTCCGGGTCGTTGATGTGGACATGGGACGGGCGGATCTGACGGATGCCGGAGTGGGAACGGCTGCAGCCGTTCCTGGCGGTCAACAAGCGGCGTTGCGGGCAGTGGGGGGACCATCGACAGGAGATCGACCGGATTCTGCACCGGCTGCGGAGCACAGTCCAGTGGCGTGACCTGCCCGAACGGCACGGGCCGCGGAAGACCGTCTATGGACGCCATCGGCTCTGGTCCGACGACGGCACCTGGGAGCAACTGCTTCAGCAGGTCCAGGCCGCAGCCGACACCGGACAGACGAGATCGACGGGAACTGCCTGTCGACTCCACCGTCGTCCGCGCCCATCAACCTGCAACCGGCGCCCGAAAAGGGGGCTTTGGGAAGGCGAAGCACTCGGCCGGTCCCGCGGCGGGCTGACCAGCAAGATCCACCTCGCCTGCGACGGCCGGGGCCGGCCGCTGGCGTTCACGCTCACCGGCGGGAACGTCAACGACTGCACCCAGTTCGAGGCAGTCATGGACCGGATCCGGATCGCACGTCGGGGCCCGGGCAGGCCCCGGACCCGGCCCGACCGCGTCGTCGCGGACAAGGGCTACTCGGCTCGCAAGATCCGCGCCTACCTGCGACGACGCGGGATTGCCGCAGCGATCCCCGAACGGATCGACCAGATCAACGGACGGATCCGCCGCGGCGAAAGCCACTGCCGCCTCGACAAAGCCGCCTACCGGCGGCGGAACGTCGACGAACGCTGCTTCAACCGGCTCAAGCAGAACAGAGCCTGGCAACCCGCTACGACAAACGGACCCGCCACTACCAAGCCATGTCACCCTCGCCTGCCTCCGCCTATGGCTCCAGGACTTTCCGGACACGACCTAGGACGTCGAGACCGACATCACCTGGACCGAGGAACGCGCCACCCACTACTACCGGATGCTCCCCGCCCGCGCGCGCCGCATCGTCAAGGAAGCCCAGCGCGTCGGCAGAGTCCCGGCCGACGCCCTCCGCGACAACCCCGGCGACAGCCTCCGCGGCCACAGCGCGCCTCTCAGGGTCGCTCTTCGTCGACGTGGTCGGCGAGGTAAACATGACGCCTTCGGCGTCCATGCCGAGGGCCGCGGCGACGAGCTTGGGATCCAGAGTGCACACCAGATGGGCGAGACGGGTGCACCGCAGAGCCCGGGATGAGACGCCGCAGGGGTCCAGTAGGTGGCTGACATATGCAGTGGAAGCCGGCACCCGGCTGCCCTTGGTGATGCGGGTGACGATCACGTGTGGGTTCTCGGTCGGCCAGTCTGCACGGTGGGCCAGGCAGCGTTGGAGCACTGACCAGCTGGCAGGATCCAGGGACTGGGTGCGGCCTCTTTCCCAGACGGATTGTGCGGCTGGTGAGGTCTAGGTCGTCCACCCGCAAGGGCCGGACCTCGCGACTGGAGGCCGCGTGGAGAAGGGCCAAGGTGCCGAGCAGGGCCTCGTGGGGGTGAGCGTCGGCGCCGGCAGTGGTCCAGCGGCGGAAAAGCTGTCGCTGCTGGTCGACGGCGACGGTGGTCCCGCTGAGCCCTGACGGCCCTTTGGCCCTTACTCCCTCGGCATGGCGGCGCACCTGGCCGCAGTCGTCACATTGCCGCAGCGGCTGCTTGGCCTGTCTCTGGCGCGAGCAGTGACCACACCATCCGGTGCCGGCCCGCAGAATGGCTGGCCGCTGGCAGCGCGGCCATCGTCGACCGCCTGACCTTCAACGGCACCATCATCGAGACCGGCACCGACTCCTACCGGCTCGCCAGCACCCGCGCGGGGCCGAAGCGCCCCTCCAGGCCGGCTGACCGCCACAGACTCAGGGCCGACGACCTGCCAGCTCCCGCCCAGGCGACGGACCGTCGGCCCGAGACCCCCCAGTAGGCTGCGCTGGTCATGGACACGCACGCCGAACCCGAGCAGACACGGCACGACACGATTGTTTCCGGTCCGCCGATCCGACAGCTCTGCCGGGAGGTCATCGCCGACCGCATGCCGGGCCGCAGGCCACCCCAGGCGGTGATGCTGTTCGGCTCCGAGACCGACCCCTGCTGGGACGACCGGAGCTTCCTTGCCGATTTCTACAACGAGATCCTGCACCAGGACACCTGCCAGCCCGCCACCGCCGACGGCCTCGCCCTAGTCGCGGCCCTCGCCCTCGACGAGCGGATTCCCGCCCGACAGCGGTTCCAAGCCGTCGACCTGCTGTTCAGCGCTGCCACCGTCGCTGAGCGCCACCTCGCCGAGACCTGGCCGGCCACCCCGCAACATGCCGATCCCGACAGCGAGGCCCGGGCCCGCAGCGTGGTTCAGGCTCACGTTCCTCATCTGCTGGCCCGATGGCCGGCCGAATGCGCTGCGGTTCGCCTCGCCCTCGCCGGCCTCGCCGTCGTCTTCCCGACGGACCGCACCCTGTCGGCCCTGACCCCACGCCTGCAGACCCTCCTCTACCAACACCCCCAAGGAACCGACACCGGCGACTACGTGCGCTTCGTCCTCGTGCTGGCCGCCCAGGACGACAACCAGGCCCTCGCGGCGACAGAGAACCTCACCGGCGCCAACTGGACGGGAACAGCGCGCGGAGTGCCGACACGAGCACGAGCCTTCCACCTCCTCGGCCAGATGCTGACCAAGATCGGAATCGGACTCACCCGAGCACCCGCCGGGCAGTGACGCACCGCGCGTCGCTGTTCTCCGGCGGCCTGGGGAACTTCAGTGCCACGAGGTTCTCTGGCGCCATGGTGTACTTCAACGGTGCGGTGTTCTCCGGCGGCCTGGTGAAGTTCGACGGCGCAGTGGGTACGGCTCCCAACGAGCTTCTCAGTGCCGTCGGGAGCCAAGTGCCCGAGAGATTCAACCTTCCTTCGGCCTGGCTGTCCCCAAATCCGTGAGGATCGGGAGGATAGCCGGTCCTACCTGCCCGTAAGCACGGTGGTCACTTCGATACCGTCCGGATGCCGGGCACCTCCACGGCACGCCACGGCAGGTGTGAGTTAGCGGCGCCGATGGACCAGCGCGCCAGCCTCGTCCTGGTCGACCATCCACCGTCCCTCCGGAAACTCGGCGGCTGCGGCCGCACGGCGCCGGAGGAGCGACGCAGCCTCTCGCAACAGCCCCTTGGCCATCACACTCCCTCTGCCCGCCCTCCTTCTTTGCCGTTACCTGGCGGCAGCGCCGTCCGGACTTGCGTCGCCGGGGTGGCCCGCTGGGCGGCCACTCCGGCGGAATCCGCCGTGCCAGGTCGGAGGCGAGCTGGCCGGCGGCCCGGGCGGAGAGGGGCATGGGAACCTCCGCTCCCCGGGCGCCATCCCAGGGGCGAGGCGTGTCCTCCGCTTGCGCGGAGAGAGGTGCGAGTATCGCGGTGCCCCGGTGGCCGCAGGCGGCTCACCTCCGCTTGCACGGAGAGCACAGCGCCGACTGTACCGGGGCGGGTCAGCCTGCGCTGCCGTTCGCGGACACCGAACGGCGTCTGCAACTGCTGAACCAGAAGTCTGGCCTTGTTCACGAGAACCGACAGCAGATGTTCACCACTTCGGGAGGCGCGACGGCCAGTGGTCGTTCGATTTCTGCCGAGGCGTACGGCCTGCCCCGGTGCGAGTAGGTGAGGTTCAGAAAGTGCCCCGCGATTGATCTTGGTTTGGTCTGCCACGGCTGCCCGGATCGGCAGCGAGTGAGGGGATTTGGCAGAAGGTCTCGCGCGCCGGACAGCAGATTCTGGAGGTCCGCGCGGAATCCCCTTGCTCAATGGTCAAGGATCGTTGACCATTGCTTACATGCCTACCGATGATCTTCCCGAGACGTTTCACGTCACCACGGACGAGCAACTGCGAGCCGTCTCCAACCTCACGCGCCACCGGATCATGGCCGTGCTCCGCTTCGAGCCGGCGACGATTACGCAGATCGCCGAGCGGGTGGGCCTTGCGAAGGGGAGTTCCAGCTATCACGTGCGGCTGCTGGAGCGGGCCGGCCTGGTGAAGGTGGTACGGACACGGAAGGTGCGGGGGGTCACCGAGCGCTACTATGCGATGGCCGCGCGGGCGATTGCGCTGCCGGATCCGGGCGAGGGAGGGCCGGATGTGCTGATGCGGCATGCGGTGGCGGACCTGGAGGCGTCGCCGACGGACCGCGAGCGGCACGTGCGGATGGCGCATCTGCGGCTCACCGAGGAGCAGTTCGCGGAGCTGGGGGCGCGGCTGCAGGCACTGGCGGACGAGTACCGGGAGCTGTCCGATCCGTCGCTGCCGGACGCGTCACTCGTCTTCGCACTGTTCCACCCGGCATCGCGCGAGCAGGCCGAGGGGGGCATCAAGTGACCTCAGGTGTTCGCATGTTGCCGTCCGGGTTCGGGCGGCTGTGGACTGCGCAGACGGTGTCCTCGCTCGGTGACGGGGTGTCGCATGCTGCGCTGCCGCTGCTCGCGTTGACGTTGACGCGGGATCCGATGGCGCTCGCCGTCGTCACGGCCGCCGGGACGCTGCCGTGGCTGCTCTTCGGGGTGCTCGGCGGTGCGCTGGTGGATCGCTGGGACCGTCGGCGCACGATGTGGGTCGCGGACGCGGCGCGTGCGGTGCTGCTCGCGATGCCGGCGGCAGCGGCCGCGCTCGACGTGCTGAGCATTCCGCTGCTCGCGGCCGTCGCCTTCCTGCTCGGCCTCGGCGGGCTGTTCTTCGATACGGCCGCCACGGCCTACCTGCCGGATCTGCTCGGCCGCGCACCCGCGCTCCTGGAGCGCGCGAACTCCCGCCTGCGGGGCGCCCAGACCGCCATGTCCGGTTTCGCGGGGCCGCCTGCGGGCAGTGCGCTGCTCGCGCTCGGGCGGGCGGTTCCGCTGCTCGCCGACGCGGTGTCGTTCCTGTTCTCCGCGCTGCTCGTCCGTACGCTGCCCGCCATGCCCCGGCCCGTTTCGGAGGTCCGCGAGTCGCTGCTCCGGCAGGCGCGGGCCGGGGCCTCGTACGTCTTCCGGGACCGGGTGCTGCTCGGGCTGGCGCTCCGCCCGGCGGTCGGGAACGTCGCCTTCCTCGCTGTGGAGACCGTACTCGCCCTCTTCGCGCACGACCGCCTGGGCATCGACACCTACGGCTTCGGCCTGCTCCTCACAGCGGAGGCCACCGGCGGCCTGCTCGGTGCAGGCATCGCTTCCTACCTTGGCCGACAACTCGGCACCGGCACCGCACTGACCTGCACAGCCGCCGTCGAAGGGCTTGCCATCCTGGGCCTGGCCGCTGCCCCGAACCCGTACGTGGCCGGGCTGGCGCTCGCCGTCTGCGGAGCAGGCATGGGCGCCACGATGGTACTCGGGCCCTCCCTCCGGCAGGCGATCGTCCCGGCCCACCTCATGGGCCGGGTCGCCTCCACCTCCCGCATGCTCGCCATGTGCGCCGCCCCATTCGGCGCCTTCCTCGGCGGCTGGTTGGCCACCACGTACGACATCCGCACCCCGCTCTACGCCGCCGCCGTCCTTCTCCTGGCGATGACGGCTGTCACGGCATCCATGACCAGCGACCGCCGGGTCGAAGCGGCGCTGCGTGCCGCCGACCCGGCCGGCGGTCCGGATCACCCAGCACCCAAGGATCCCGCCCAGCAGAGTGCACCTGACGTGTTGTGACGCCTGTCGCGAAGGCGTCACAACGATGTCACGAGGCTCAAGCAGTTCGATTCCGGGCTCACCCAGATGACTCCCCAAGTGGCGAACATCTGCTGTCGGTTCTCGTGAACAGAGCCAAGAAGTCGTCACGGCGCCGACCCGAACCGGCTTCGCAGCCTCCGCCCCCGCTGGCTCCGGCCAGGCACCGACAGCTTGCACGGTCGCGTCACGAAGGCATGGTAGGTGCTACCCACGGCGCGCTGACCGCCATGACCAGAGCACCAGCGCTCCTACCTGATCACCCGCCACCCGAAGATCGATTACGGGACAGCCCTTAGGCGGCGCCTCCTCTGGCGTCGGGGAGAACAAACCCGACGAACGACGCGCCGTCGAGCGCTCGCCGACCGGGTCTCGTAGCGATGGCAGCGTGACGCGGATGGCTGCCTGGTCCGTTGCCTGCGGTCACGGTTCAGAGTGCGATCGGCCGGTATCGCAGGGCCTCGTCGACGATCGCCTCCGCAGAGGCGTCCCGAAGGCCTTCCGGCGGGTGGAAGATCAGATCGCCGATCCGAGGGTGGAGGACATTCGCAGCCAGGAGTCGTAAGTAGTACGCGTCCTCCGGGTCGCCTGAGAGAACTCTGCGGACAATTTCGACGAGTTCGGCT
>NZ_JAQYXC010000064.1:0-447 GCF_036322365.1 Streptomyces sp. SP18CS02 | reverse complement strand
CGGCGCCGAAGATGGCCTCCTGCTTCCAGTAGGCGTCCGGGTTCGTCAGCCGTGACTTGATGGCGGCCAGGTCGCCGGCCGGCATGTGCTTGGCGGCGTCGATGCGCAGTCCGTCGACGCCCAGCGACAGCAGGTCGTTCCTGTAGCCGGCGATGCTCTTGCGGACGGGCTCCTCGCCGGTGTCCAGGTCGGGCAGCTGTACCAGCTCGCACTGCTGGATGTTGGCCCGGTCCTGGTAGGTGGAGATGGCGGCTCGTCAGTAGTCCAACGCGGCCCCGGAGTACAGGCCGGGGTAGTCGTACTTGCTGAAGGGCGTGCCCCCTGTTCCCGTGCCGGAGCCGTTCGCCATGTGGTTGATCACCGTGTCGGCGACGACCTTGACGCCGGCCGCGTGACAGGTGTCGATCATGTTCTTGAAGGCGGCCCGGTCGCCGAGCCGTCCCCGCT
>NZ_JAQYXC010000063.1:0-361 GCF_036322365.1 Streptomyces sp. SP18CS02 | reverse complement strand
GGGCGGGGGGCTGTTGGGGGTGGGGGTTACGGCGTTGGGGGTCTTGTTGTGCGGGGGGGGGGGGTGGGGGGTGGGGGGGGGGGGGGGGGCTTGGATTTCGGCGGCGGCGGTAGGGTGCCGGGGGGGGGTGGACGGGGGGTTGGGGGGGGCGGGGGGGGGGCCGCGGCCGGGGGGGGTGGGCGTTGGGGGGGGGGTGGGGGGTGGGGGGGGGGGGGGGGGGGGGGCGCGCGGCGCCGCCGCCCCGCCCGCCCCCCCCCCCCCCCCCCCCCCACCCCAAACCCCCCCCCCCCCCCCCCCACCCCCCACCCCCCCCACACCCGCCCCCCACACACACCCCCCCACCCCCCCCCCCCCCCCCGCC
>NZ_JAQYXC010000062.1:0-314 GCF_036322365.1 Streptomyces sp. SP18CS02 | reverse complement strand
GGCCCCGCCCGAAAAAAACATACCCAGCACCCGCACCGGCACCCGGCGCACCCAAAACCGCAAACCGAGCAAGGTTACCAAAACGTACAAACACCGGGCCTCCAAACAAAACCCCAAATCCCGGATTCCCTTGGCCGGCGAGAAACCCGGCCGCCACATCATACACCCCTAAAATGAAGGCCCACCCAAAGCCCAACCCAACCGCAACCCCCGGGTCACCGGGGAGAACCCCACGGGCCACGCCCCCCAGACCCCGGCCGAGCCCGAGGGCTCGGCCTGAGCTCGGCCCTCCACGTACGCGGCGAAGCAGTCGC
>NZ_JAQYXC010000061.1:0-1698 GCF_036322365.1 Streptomyces sp. SP18CS02 | reverse complement strand
GTGGGCCGCGCACGCCGACGGCACGGTGCGCAACCCCCGGTCCGGCAAGTGCCTGGACGCGTCGGGCGGCACCTGGAACGACGGAACGCCGGTCCACCTCTGGACCTGCCACACCGGCGCCAACCAGAAATGGACCCTGCCGTAGCCAAGGAGGCGACCGACCATGCGAACCCATCTGAAAGCTGCCCTCGGCCTGTTCGCCGGTGCCGTGCTCTGCCTGACCCCGCAGGCAGTGGCCCAGCCCGCTGAGGCGGGCCGGTCCGTCACCACGGCCACCACCACGCGCGCGGTGGCGGACCCGGCGTACAAGGTGCTCGTCCTCTCCAAGACGGCGGGCTTCCGCCACTCGTCGATCGACGACGGCATCGCCGCCCTCCGCGACCTCGGCACGGCGAACGACTTCACCGTCGACGCGACCGAGGACGCCCAAACCTTCACCACGTCCAACCTGGCCCAGTACCGGGCGGTCGTCTTCCTGTCGACGACGGGCGACGTGCTGAACGCCGCCCAGCAGACCGCCTTCGAGCAGTACATCCAGGGCGGCGGCGGATACGTCGGCATACACGCCGCCGCCGACACCGAGTACGACTGGCCCTTCTACGAGGGGCTGGCCGGTGCCCTCTTCCACTCGCACCCCGCCGTCCAGTCCGCCTCCGTCACGGTGGAGGACCGCGCACACGACGCCGGCGCACATCTCGGCAGCACCTGGCAGCGGACCGACGAGTGGTACAACTACCGCACCAATCCACGTGCCACCGCCCATGTCCTGGCGTCGCTCGACGAGTCCAGCTACTCGGGCGGAAACATGTCCGGCGACCACCCGATCGCCTGGTGCAAGGACTACCAGGGCGGGCGGGCCTTCTACAGCGGCGGTGGCCACACCGACGAGTCCTTCGCCGAGCCGGCCTTCCGCCGGCATCTCCTCGGCGGTATCCGCTGGGCCGCCGGTATGACCAACGCCGACTGCCGCCCCGAGAGCGGCTACACCTCTCTGTTCGACGGCTCCGGTACCACCGGCTGGAAACAGGCGGGCCCCGGCGGCTTCACGCTCGCCGACGGCACCCTCACCTCCCACGGCGGACTGGGCATGTTCTGGCACTCCGCCAAGGAGATCACCGGTGACTACTCCCTCAAGCTCGACTGGAAGGCGGCCGGCGACGACAACTCCGGGGTGTTCATCGGCTTTCCCGCCTCGGACGACCCGTGGTCGGCGGTGAACAACGGCTACGAGATACAGATCGACGCCACCGACGCGACCGACCGCACCACCGGCGCCGTGTACGGCTTCAAGTCGGCGGACATCGCGGTCCGCGACGCCGCGCTGAACCCGCCGGGGGAGTGGAACACCTATGAGCTGCGCGTGACCGGCGAGCGGCTGGAGATCTTCCTGAACGGCCGCAGGATCAACGACTTCACCAACACCGACCCGGCGCGGAGTCTGCGCCAGGGCCACATCGGCATCCAGAACCACGGTGACGGTGACGACGTCTCCTTCCGTGACATCCGTGTCAAGCAGGGCGGTGGCCAGCAGCCCGGTCCCCGCTCGGGTGAGGTGAAGGGGGTCGGTGGCAGGTGTCTGGATGTCGACGGTTCCCATACGGAGGACGGCACCCGGGTGCAGATCTGGACGTGCAACGGCACCGGCGCCCAGAAGTGGACCGTCGGGCAGGAGGGCACGCTGCGGGCCCTGGGCAAGTG
>NZ_JAQYXC010000060.1:0-435 GCF_036322365.1 Streptomyces sp. SP18CS02 | reverse complement strand
TGCCACCGATCGCGGGAACCACATACGCCTCCGCGGTCGCCACCTCCGCCGCCAGGTCCGCACCCTCCATCCGCGGCGCGGCCCGAACCCTCGCCAGCAGCGACGCGTCATCCGCCACCGCCTCGCCGGAGAAGACACCCCCCCGCATCGCACCCCGCTCCCGCAGATGACGGGTCAGCGCACGCGTGTCGAGACCCGAAATACCGACCACACCCTGACGCTCCAGCTCCTCATCCAGTGTGCGCACAGCACGCCAGCTGGAGGAAACCCGCGCAGGATCACGCACCACATACCCCGAAACCCAGATCTTCCCGGACTCGGGATCCTCATCAGTCACACCCGTATTACCGACATGCGGATCCGTCATCACCACAACCTGACGGTGATACGACGGATCGGTCAGCGTCTCCTGATAACCCGACATACCCGTGGAGA
>NZ_JAQYXC010000059.1:0-322 GCF_036322365.1 Streptomyces sp. SP18CS02 | reverse complement strand
TCGAGAACCGGCTGTTCCTGTGCGACCTGACGGCCCGCACGCTCCACCAGGGCATGGCCCTGCTCGGCATCCGGACGCCCGAGCGCCTCTGATCAGCCCTCGTCGGGGGGGGGGGGGGGGCACCCCCCACCCCCCCACCGGGGTTCGGCCATTGCGCGGCCCCAGATCCCGCGCGGCGCGCACGACGGCCACGTCCAGCATGTCCACCAGACGCACCGTCTCGCCCTCACGGGTCTTGAACGGATTGCCGTGCTAGCCGAGTACCGTGCCGAAGGCCAGCTGGACCGCCTTGACGTCGTCGTTGAGCCAGCCGGCGCGGCGG
>NZ_JAQYXC010000058.1:0-485 GCF_036322365.1 Streptomyces sp. SP18CS02 | reverse complement strand
GGGGGGGGGGGGGGGGGGGGGGGGGGGGGGGGGGGGGGGGGGGGGGGGGGGGGGGGGGGGGGGGGGGGGGGGGGGGGGGGGGGGGGGGGGGGGGGGGGGGGGGGGGGGGGGGGGGGGTCGGGGGGGGGGGGGCGGGGGGGGGGGGGGGCCGCCCCCGGTTCCCGGGGCGGGGGGGGGGGCGGGGGGGCCCGCGCGCCGCCCCCCCCCCCCCCCCCCCCCCCCCCCCCCCCCCCCCCCCACACCCCCCGCCCCCCGCCCGCCGCGGTGCTAATGGTCCTCGGGAGCTCGCGCAGCGACCGCAACCCCGAGAGCCTCGCCAGAGCCGCCGCCGAGCCGCTCCCCGCCGGCACCCGGCAGCCGGCTCAACAGCCTCACACTGCTCAGGCACTGCTCCTCCCGGCTTCCGCGCACGGCGATCCCCAGTTCGTTCGTCATCGGCGACGAGGCGGTGCCCCGCACCTCCACCGGGAAGCCCGACCGCCAGC
>NZ_JAQYXC010000057.1:0-8181 GCF_036322365.1 Streptomyces sp. SP18CS02 | reverse complement strand
CGCTGCCGCCCCAGCAGGCGGCTCAGTCCGCAGCCGCTCTCCCTCGACCCAGAACGTGCGCTCCTCGCGCTCAGGCAGAACGACACCGCGTATACGCCTGATCATGACTACGAACCTACGCGACCCAGCCGGAGCGCCCCCCCGGTGACCCCGCGCAGCCCAGGCCCGCCGGCCTTGGGGAATTTGCTGCCAAAGAGCATGCTGCGTATGGAAGGTCAACGGTCATCACCTCAATCTTGAGGCGGGGCAGGGACACCGGGCTCTACGCCGACATCAAACTTGCAAGCGGCTTCCACCTTGAGCTTTCAAGCAGACACTGAGGCGCCGTCGGGACAGCCTGGGCGGCACCGAAGGACGCTCTCCCGGACGGGCGGGGTGACGGGATGCGCCAGCCCTGCCGCCAGAGGCGTGCCGGGCACGGCAAGATTCTGCGGCGGGACGGCCGCGAGCCGCTCGGGCTGGGCACGGCGATCGGCATGATGATGACCGAGCGCGGCCTGGTAGCCCCGGCCGCCGGCGGCAGTGTCCTGCCCCCAGTGGGACACCATCCTCACCGCGGCCGCGCCCGAACTCGCCGGGCATGTCCGGGCGGTCGCGGTCGACGAGGAGTCCGGGCGCCTGGACGTCGTCCCTGACGTCCCCGCGTACGCCACGCAGGCCCGCTGGTGCGCGCCGAAGCTCATCGCGGTCGCCAACGAGGCGGTGCCCGGCGCGAGCCGTACGGGCGATCAACGTCTTGGCGCCCGCTGCCCGCATCGCCCCCACAGCGACGTCCCCGGCTGCCACCGATGCCCCGACGTCGCGGCCGGTCGTTCCGGCCGGGCCGGTGAAGACGAGGCAGACCGCATCGGCCGGCTACCGCCGTGCTCTCGAAGCCCACCGCGCGGTCGCCCCAACCCGCCAGGAAGGCCCGGCCCTGGCCGCCGCCGTCGTACGTCAGGAACAGGTCCGCCGCGAGCTCGCCGACCGCGTCTTTCCTGACGTCGGTCAGGAGGATGAGGTGCCGCCGTCCCTCGAGGATGTTCGCGCCCGGCAGCGCCGGACGGCCGAAGCTGTACGCGCCGCCGCGGTCCTGCGGGGCAGTGCCGAGCGCGCCGGACGACCGGTGCCGCCCGCCGCGGGAGCCCACCCGGATCCTTGAGGGGAGGCGGCCGGGGCGGAGCGTTTCAGGAGCCGGTCGGCATGAGGGCGCCGACCGCGGCCTGCGGATCGCGGGGCGCCAGGAAGGTCGAGGTGGGCAGAGCACCGTCCTTTTGGCGGGGCCCTTCGGCGGTGCGCGGATCCGTCGAGCGCAGGCCGGTCACCGGCACTGCTGTTTCCGCCCCGTTCCAGGTGTTGGAGAAGGAGCGGACAAAGGGGCCGAGGTCTGTTGCGCGCGGGTTGCTCCAGGCGGCGTTGCCGGTGAGGGTGCCTGCGGCTTCGGTGATCCGGAAGCCGGCGATGCCGTTGCGGTACGCGCTGTTGCGCTCCAGGGCGAGCGCGCCCGGGTTGCCCTCGTCGTTGAAGCCGTAGCCCTCGTTGTCCCAGGCGGCGTTGTTACTCGCCACGTGCGCCACCGCGGCCCGGCCGCGGCCGCCTCCGAAGGTGAAGCCGTTGCTGTTCCGGTAGGACCAGTTGCCTTCGAGGACGGTGGGGCTGGTGAAGCCACCCAGGTCGATGCCGTCGCCCCCGTTCTCCCAGGTACGGCAGTGCCGGACGGTGTTGCCCGCTCCGGAGCCGAAGACGATCGCCAGCCCCGAGCCTCCGCCGGTGGCATCGCGGTTGTGGTGGAAGTCGCTGCCCGTGATGGTGTTGTCCTCGGTGCCGGCGTCGCGCAGTACCAGGCCGGACCGTGCGTTGTGGTGCATTGCCAGGCCGCTGAAGACGTTGTGCGCGCACCCGCTGCACACCCATGCGTGGCTGCTGGAGCCCCGCACCTCCAGGTTCCGTACCGTCCAGTGGTCTGCGCGCTGGGTGACGGCCCACTGCCCGTCGGGGACCGCGGAGACGTCGATCACCGGCCGTTCGCCCTGGTAGGCGGTGAGCACGATCGGTTGACGGGCGGTTCCGTCGGTGTCGATGGTGACCGGCCCGGTCGGCCGGTAGGTGCCGCCGCGCAGGGCGATGGTCTGGCCCGGGCGGACCAGGCCGACCGCCTTGCCCAGGGTGGCGTAAGGGCGGCCGAGACTGCCGTCGCCTTCCGCGTCGGAGCCGCCGGGGGCGACGTGCAGGACGGCCGCCGTACCGGCTGTGACGGACCCCGGGGGCGTAGACGTAGACGCGGGGGTGGAAGCGGAGGCGGTCGCGGCCCCGGTCGTGGAACCGGACGCTGGCGTAGTGGCCTTGGTGGCGGCCGTGCTCGGTGCCGAGCGCGGCATGTCGTCCGGTACGTGTTCCTGCCGGATGACGAGGGCGAGACCGGCGAGCAGTATCGCGGTGCCGACCGCCACGGCGAGAACCGCCCTGGGGCGAAGCTGCCGGACCGCGTCGACGACGCGATCGAGCAGTGCTCCCGTCTTGGACGTGGCTCCCGCGGCGGGGGCGGAGTCCAGCAGTGGTCCGAGCCCGGCCAGCAGGGCGGCGGGTACGGCGGGGACGGCGATGCCGGGCAGCAGGTGCTCCGGGGGTATCAGCCCCTCGCCCAGGGCTCCGCAGGTCGGGCAGTCGCGGACGTGCCGGGCCAGCCGCTTGCGCCACACGGAACTCGGTCGGCCGTCCCAGCCCTGCACGGCGGCGGCGAGGCCCCGGCAGCGCGGGGACGAAGCGAGTGCGCGGACGAGGACGCGGCACGTGCGGAGTTGTTCCTTCACGCGCTGCACCCGGACCGCGGCGTGACCGCGAGAGAGGCTCACAGCCCTGGCGAGTTCGGCACGGCTTAGCGTGCCGGCGACCTCCTCCCACCACAGGGCGAGCAGCTGACGGTCGGCGGGTTCCAGCCAGTGCGTGGCGCGCAGGGCTTCGTTGCGTTGGTCGGCCATGACCAATTCGGCGACGGACCGTTCGGCGAAATCTGCCGAGGGCTCGTCCCATTCCTGGACCAGCCGCCGGGAAACGAGGTCGTGCGAGCGGCGGCGGTGTTGTTGTATCTCCCGGTAGGCGATGGCCACGATCCAGGAACGGAAGCGTTCCGGCTCGCGGACCCCAGGAAGGCCCCGCACGATCCGCAGCATGACCTCCTGCACCACGTCGTCCACGTCGGTGCGGTGGTGGAGGGCCCGCCCGACGATCCGGTGGACCAGCGGCAGGCACACGGTGAGAAGTTCTTCCAGCGCTGCTCGGTCGCCGGCTCCCGCGGCCCGGACCAGGGCGGTGTCGTACGGGGAGGCTGCGCCGGGGATGGCGTCGGTGACAGCAGTGTGGTCCGCAGACCCGGAAGGAGAGTTGAGATCCATGTGGAGGGGGTCCCCTTCGCCCTGCGCAGCGCTGCGGCGGCGCATTCCGGCCGGCGGCCTCGTCGTTCGCGGACCGCGCTCGAGCACTTGATCTTTACAGGATGGCGATCCTGGCACGGTGCCGACCGCCTGTAAAGCCGCCCCTGGGGGCTCCTGACGCACCAACAGCCGAGTGACGTACATCACACATAGTGGGGGCTGCAAGTTTTTGTTATCCCCTCCCGTTCGCCGCGTCTACCTCTGCGCCGCGGTGCCCACACCAGCGGCAGACCCCGGCCACCGGGCTCAGAGCCCCCTTCCACCAAGGGCGCACGAGGCCCGTCAGCAGCGAAGGAAAGGAAGAGCGGCCCATGACCCCCGCCCCCTCTCGAAGGCTCGACCGCGAACAGAGCGAGCCCCGCATGCCCCGGCACGCCCGCCGCCGAGGCCGCCTCATCGGCCTGGCCTCCGCTGTGGCGGTGGTGGCTGGTGGGGTGGCCGTGTCGACGATGGGTACGGCTCCCGCCGAGGCCGCGACCCTGCCCGCGACCGGTGCCTCGTACCAGCTGGTGGTGAAGAAGTCGGGCAAGTGCCTCGACGTGCCCGGCGCATCCCGGGCCGACGGCGCGAAGCTCCAGCAGTGGGGCTGCACCGCGAACTCTCCCTGGCAGCAGTTCACCCTCAGGTCGGCGGGCAGCGGTGTGTACACCCTTGTGGGGGTGGACAGCAAGCTGTGCATCGATGTCCCCGCCGGCTCGACGACCAGTGGCGTCCAGGTGGTCCAGTGGGCCTGCGGCACAGGCAAGACGAACCAGCAGTGGCGCCTCACCCCCTCCGGGACCGGCTCCTACCAGGTCATCAGCGTCAAGTCCGGACTGTGCCTGTCCGACCAGCAAGCCTCCACCGCCAACGGCGCCGCCATCATCCAGGAGACCTGCACCCACAACAGCAACAAGCAGTGGACCTTCACACCCATCAGCGGAAGCGGGAACGGCCGGTCCTGGCCGAACACCGCCGACGGCTTCGCGTCCACCGGGGGCGGCACCACCGGCGGTGCGGCCGGGACCACCGTCACCGTGAAGAACTACGCGGACCTCGTGAAGTACGCGACGGCGGCCGAGCCGTACACCATCAAGGTCGCCGGCACCATCAAGGTGACCCCGTACGGCCACGAGATCCCCGTCAAGTCGAACAAGACGGTGATCGGGGTCGGCACCTCCGGCCACATCGTCAACGGCGGCTTCTTCCTCGGCTCCGGCACGAAGAACGTGATCATCCGAAACCTCACCATCCGCGACACCCGGATGACCGACGACGATCCGGACGACAAGCTTTACGACTACGACGGCATCCAGATGGACACCGCCCACCACATCTGGATCGACCACAACACCATCGAGCGGATGAACGACGGCCTGATCGACAGCCGCAAGGACACCAGCTACCTGACCGTGTCCTGGAACAAGATCGGAGAGTCCAACAAGGCCTTCGGCATCGGCTGGACCAGCAACGTCACCTCCCGCATGACGATCCACCACAACTGGATCCACGGCACCAACCAGCGCAACCCCAGCATCGACAACGTGGCCCTAGCCCACCTCTACAACAACCACCTGGAGAACATCACCTCCTACGGCAACCTCTCGCGCGGAAAGTCCAAGGTCGTCATCGAGAACAGCTACTACGACAACGTCGCCAACCCCTACAACATTGACACCGCCGCGGCATCCCTGACGCAGAAGGGCTCCATCGTGGTCAACTCCACCGGCAAGCAGCAGACGGGCGGCACCACGTTCGACCCCCGTGCCCACTACGGTTACTCCCTCGACGCGGCCAAGGACGTACCGGCGATCCTGAGCAAGTACGCAGGGCCCCAGAGCAACATCGGCCAGTAGTTCCTATCCGGCCCCGAGCATGCCCCGGCGAGACACATCCCGCCGACGGAACAGGCCCACGCGTTGGCAGACGACAACGTCATACGGGGTGGACGAGGGTGCGACACATCGCACCCTCGTCCACCCCGGCGGTCCCGCGTCACCTCCGGCGACCGCATGCAGCCGGGCCGGCCAGATCCGCTCCCGCTCCCACCCCAGGGCCTGCTCCCACCACGCACACACCACCGCGTGGGCGAGAGCGAACACCCGCCCCGGATCGGCGCCGGCCGCGGTCCGGGCGACCTTCGGCCAGGCCCGCTGCGCCGCGGCAACCTCCGGGCTCGCCCGCAGGCCGAGGTTGCGGTACCGGTGCCCGTCACCGCAGGTGAGCATCCACCGCCGGTGGCGGGTGCAGACCCGCTGCCACGGTGCCACGCACCTCACCACCACCGTGTCCTCTCTGGCGCGGGCGGCTGTGCACAGTCGGCACCCGTACGCCACCGGCCCGTACTCCCCAGCCGACGCGTCCCTCCACCGGCCTGCCGCTGTGTCCGGCCCAGCCCTACCGGGGCCGCCCGGCGCGCCGGAAAGGGTCGGCTGCGGCCAGTTGTCGACCGCGGGCAGCGCCCGCGCCAGCACTTGCTCGTCGACCCCGCCCAGTCGGGCCAGCAACTGCCGGCCGGACGGGTTCAGCAGAACCTCGGTGTCCTCGCGCGGACCGGCCTCGTCCCGCGGCCGGAAACCTGCCCAGGTCCACCAGGGCAGCAGCGCGCCGGGATCCAAGCCGTAGCGCCCGGCAACTCGGGACAGGTACGACCACGTCGTCTCCCCGGCCGTAGGGGCAACTCCCAGCGTGCCGGGAAGCGACACGTGTCTCCTTACGGCGTGTTGTTACTTGGAGTAGGCGGAGGGGGTGAGCCGTTCGGTGGAGGCGCCTTGCGGTCGATGGGTGGCCGACCAAGCCACTTCGTCGACGCGCAGGGTGCAATCTTGGGCTTCACCGCCCACAACGCCAGTCAGGTCGTCGACATCAGCGGCTTCGTCGACGGACAGGCGTTGGAGGAGTTCCCGGACCGCGGTCGGTCTTCCGCACCTGGGCCCTTGCCAACGACTACGCCGACGGCAAGGAGATCGACCCCAAGGACAATGACCGCGGCTACAGCCCAGACAACCGCTCTAAAGTACCTCCCAGCCGAGCTCGAGGAGTGGCTGCGTGCTGAAGCAGATCTGCAGGACTGCTCGCCGTACGAGGTGGTCAAGCAGGCTCTGGAGCAGTATCTCGGCGTGTCTCGGACCGGCGGCACAGGACCGCGCATAGAGGCGCAGGGCACTGAACAGCAGGACTGTCGCACGGCCCCAGGCCTCTCATCTGTGAACCGTGTGCTGGAGCCGGACGGCTCAGACTTCGTGATCGACTCGTGGCGGGTTTCCTGCCAGGTTCACTCCCCACCTACCGGTCGGGGACGTCTCTCTGTGTCTCACTGGCCACGTGGAGGCGTACGCCGACACCCGCTAGCTTGCGTTTCCTCGCTGCCTGTTGAAGCGGGGGGGGGCGGGACATGCCTTCTCAGGGGCGCTGTCAGTGGCGGCGTCTACGCTGGCTGACAGCTGCCCGATGCCTCCCGAACACGGACGAAGCCTGCCCCACCAGGCGGTCGAACTCGGTGTGGAACCAGGGCTGACACGCGAGATCGAGGAGGCATCATGCGGATCGACGAGGCGTTCGACGACTTCCAGAGAAATGTCAACGAGGACGTGGGCCAGACCCGGCTCGCCCGGGACCGGCGTGATCTGTTCAAGAAGGCGCTGCTCAGCGAGCCCGATGTCACCGAGGCGATCGGCTCGGGATCGCTGAGCCGGAGCACCCAGCTCAAGCCCATCAACGACGTCGACATCATCGCCGTCTACGACGGCCCCGAGCACCCGGACTGGGGCAGCGCCGGCCACAGTGCCGAGCACGCCCTAGACCACGCCCGCGACCAGGTCAACCGGCTGCTGGGCAAGACCAACGGTAGCCACGGCAACGAAGTCCGGCTGGCACTGCCGAGGAACCACGCGGTCAAGTGCTTCCTCGACGACCCGGACGACGAAAGCGCGTTCACCGTCGACGTGATGCCGGCCCTCCGGCAGGCCGACGGCACCCTTCTCATACCCGAGAAGCGCTCCCAGACCTGGGTGCTCGCCGACCCCGAGCACCTGATCGACCTCGTGGCCGACCGGCAGCGGGACTGGGAGCACTTTCGCCCGCTGGTCCGCGTCCTGAAGCAGTGGCGTCGAGAGATTACGGTGACTGGGCGGATTAAGTCGCTCGTCATCGAGGTCCTCGCTCTCGACTGTATGCCCACGTCAGGCAACCGCCCCAACGGACTGCGCACCTTCTTCACCGCCGCGGCAGCACGCGTCAACGAGGGTGTGAGGGATCCGGCCGGTCTGTGCGGTGAGATCCAGCCCGACCTTGACTACGACGGTCTGCGGATTGCGTTCGCCGAAGCTGCCGATCTCGCCGACCGGGCCTGCGCCGCGGCCGCGGCCGGACACACCGACCAGGCCCTGCGCTTGTGGCAGGAGATCCTGGGCGACTCCTTCCCCGCCCCGCCGAAGCCTGCGAGCCCCGGCATCGGAGCCCCGGCCCTGAGCACCAGCACGCCCGCCTTCATCACCCCCCGGCCGATCAAGGACGCACCTCAGGGATGACGGCCACCACCGGTCCGCACACGCCCGCCCAGCCGGCCTCCCTCTCATGGTGGGCAGCCGAGCCACGCCGTTTCGAACGGGACCAGCGTGAGATCACCGCGGCCTTCCCCGACCTCGTCTATGACGCCGGCAAGAAAATCAACGGCCGCAAGCGGCACCTGGTCGTGGACACCAAGGGTTTGCCGCTGTTCGTCATGGTCACCCCGGCCGACATGACCGACCGCAACGCGGCCAAGGAAGTGCTGTTCCGGCTTCGGCTGATG
>NZ_JAQYXC010000056.1:0-8846 GCF_036322365.1 Streptomyces sp. SP18CS02 | reverse complement strand
TGTGGCGTTCGCGATCCATGGGGACATCCTGGGGAAGTTCTGGGCGACGGATGCGGAGCGGCGTTGGGGTTTCCCGACGATGGATGAGGCGGACGCGTCGCGTGCTCCGGACGGTACGCGTGGGCGTTATCAGTTCTTCGAACGGGGGCTGTTCCTGTGGTCGGAGCAGACCGGGACGCATGTGGTGCATGACGCGATCTATGACGCGTTCCATGCGGCGGGTCACGAGGGTGTGCTGGGTTATCCGGTGACCGATGAGCAGGACGAGGCGGGCGGCAGGGTGCAGCGCTTCCAGAAGGCCACCATCCACTGGCACCCCGACAGGGGCACCTGGATCACCGACGGCCAGAGCGTCTCGTAGGACATGCCGGCCGCGCGCCCCGGCCCCACCGATCGGTCCGGACCAGGGGCCTGGGCACGCGCTTCCACCCACGGAACGAGCGACCAGGAGGTCGATGTGAACGAGCACCACCCCACCCGCCGAAACGTCCTGAGGGCCACGGGCGGAGTCTCCGCGGCACTGGCCCTCGGTGCCGGGAGCGTCATCGCCACGGCATCCGCCGCGAACGCCGCATCCGCCGCGAAGCGCGGGGGCGCCGCGAACGCCGCGGGCGCGCCCGGTGACGGCTTCGGGCTTCGCGTCGTGGACCGCGGCGAGAGCGATCCCCGTATGCGGTACTACCGCTTCGCGACCGGCGCGATCGGCTGGAACCCGGCCGTCAACGTCCTGCTCCCGGACGACTACCACACCAGCGGCCGTACCTACCCGGTCCTGTACCTGTTCCACGGCGGGGGCCTCGACCAGGACTTCATCACCTTCGACCGCATGGGCGTCCGCGCCTGGACCGCCGGAAAACCGGTCATCGTCGTCATGCCCGACGGTGGGCACGCGGGCTGGTACTCCAACCCGGTCAGCTCCAACGCCGGCCCCCGGAACTGGGAGACCTTCCACATCGCCCAGCTCCTGCCATGGATCGACGCGAACTTCCGGACGTACGCCCAGTACGACGGCCGTGCCGTCGCCGGGTTCTCGATGGGGGGCTTCGGCGCGCTGAAGTACGCGGCCAAGTACTACGGGCACTTCGCCTCGGTGAGCGCGCACTCCGGTCCGGCCGACCTGCGCCGCGAGTTCGGTGCGGTCGTCCACTGGGCCAACCTGTCCTCGGCGGCCGCCGACCTCGCCGGCGGCACGGTCTACGGCGCGCCGCTGTGGGACGAGGCCAGGGTCAGCGCCGACAATCCCGCCGAACGCGTCGAGAGCTACCGCGACAAGCGGGTCTTCCTGGTGGCCGGCACCGGGGGGCAGCCCGTCGACTGGTTCGCCCGGATCACCGAGGACCAGGTGCTGGGCGGACAGCGGGAGTTCAGGGGCCGGCTCGCACGCGCCGGCATCCCGCACGAGTGGTACGAGGAGCCCGGCGGACACGAGTTCCGCGTCCCGTTGTTCCTCCGCGACCTCGACGGCATCATCGGCCGCCTTCGCAAGGCGTAGGCGGAAACCCCCGTCACCGGTGCGGGGCGGCGGGGACGGCTGACGCACGCGCGGGCAGCGTGTGCGTCAGCCGACGGGGCGGAAGGCGGACGCTGCGGGGACGGCCCGCCCGGCCCGGTGTCCGCGTCCCCCCGTCACCCGTGGCGTCCTCCCCGCTGCGAGCGGACGTCCGCCGGGCCTCGCCGGACCGGAGTGCGGAATGGGGGACGAGCCGTCACCGTACGGGCGTCGGCGCGCAGGTCGCGCCGAGGGCCGCCACGAGGAATTCCCGTACGGCCGCCTCCACCTTCGGCGGCCCGACGACACCCGGCACGGTCACCGTCCAGCCGAACGTGACCTGGCGGCGGCCGTCCGGCGAGCTCCACGACTGCGAGCGATAGCCGAAGCCGTTGCCCATGTTCCCCCACACAAGGTCGCCGGGCGCGGTCGGGCACAGGTCTCCGCCGCCCATGACGCCCAGGCCGTAGCCCACCTCGTTCATCGTCCGCATCTCGCCGAGGCGCGCCGAGGAGAGGAGTGTGCCGTCCGACAGGGCACGGAAGAACCGGTTGATGTCACCGCTGGTGGAGACCACGCCCGCCGCGGCACCCCACACCGACGGGGTGTAGACCGTGGTGTCGACCAGGCGCCCGCTCCCGCCCTGGCGGTACCCGTGGACGTGGGGGCCGGTGAGGACCGGGCTGCGATCCGGGTAGGAGGTGTCCTTCATGCCGGCCGGGCGGAAGATCCGGTCCCGCAGTTCCCGGCCGAGCGGCCGACCGGTCACCGACTCCACCACGAGACCGATGAGCAGGTAATTGGTGTTGGAGTAGGCGAACGTGCCGATCGGCCCAAGCGGCTTCCTCGTGGCCGCGTCGATCAGTTCACGAGGCGTGTGGTGACGGAAGCGGTTCTTCTCCAGCTCCGCGTCCGACCCGGTGGGATACAGCTCGTCGAAGTAGTCGGGGATCCCGCTGGTGTGGTTGAGCAGCTGCCGGAGAGTGATCGTTTCGCGGTACGGCAGCACACCGGGCAGGTGCCGGGCCACCGGGTCGTCAAGGGTCAGGCGGCCCTCGTCGGCGAGTTGCAGGGCGACCGTCGCCGTCATGGCCTTGGTGACGCTGGCGACGCGGTATCGGTCGCCGGCCCGGGCCGCCTGCCCGGTCCGGAGGTCACGTACGCCGCTGGCACCGGACCAGACGGTGTCGCCGACGCGCACCTCTGCCAGCGCCGCCGGAGCGCCCGCGGCGGTCAGCTCGTCCAGCGCCGCCTGCAGGCGTGCGGCGTCGGGAGTCGGCGCGGCGGGAGTCGCGGCAACGAGCGAAGCGGGCGCCTTCGGCGTACGGGTGGAAGCCGCGGAAGCGGGGCCGGGCGAGAGGGTCAGTCCCACCGTGAGGGCCGTGAGCACGGAGATGGCGCGCAGTCGCGAAGGCATGCATTTCCCCCAGGAGTTCGATCTCCCGTGATCCTAAGTGATCTTGGTGAGGCCCTTGTCGGGGGGAGGGCGCCACGGGACGCCTGCGCGCCACGTACGGCTCCCGGCGCACAGGGGAACGCCGGGCGGGCGCACCGGAGGGCGTACTCCCTAATCCGCGACGTACCGGGCGGGCCTGCGCCGCGCCTTGTCCGCCCGTCCCGCCCGGCGGACTGACACCGGACGGACGCTCCCGTCAACGCACCCGGGTCGCATGGCGGATCACTCTCAGGTCGTACGCGACCGGGACCCGGGGCCGATGCCGGCGGCGCGGGCGGCCGCCTACCGTCCTGCCGTATGAAGACGTTACGCACACTGCGTCCGGCGGCCGCCGGAGCATTTGTCCTCGCTCTCGCACTCACCGCCCCGGTCGCCCACGCGCAGGCCGCCGACCGGGTGGCCCCCGTCGCCGCCCCCGTCCAGCAGGACACGGCCGGTGTGCTGCTGCCGCGCCCCGGCGGGCCGTCGCCCGTCGGCCGGTCCACCCTCCATCTCGTCGACCGGTCCCGGCAGGACCTCTGGATGCCCGAACGGCCGCGCGAGCTCATGGTCGACCTGTACTACCCGGCCCGCGCGGCAGGGCGTCCCCCCGCTCGGTACGCGGACCCGCGCGAGGCGCGGCTGCTGGTCGAGGGCGCGGGAGGGCAGGCCGCCGCGGTCGCGAAGCTGAGCGCCACCCGCTCCCACAGCGTCGACGGGGCCCGGCCGCAGCGCGGCCGTCACCCGTTGGTCCTGCTGTCGCCGGGCTTCGGCATCCCGCGCCGCACCCTGACCACCCTCGCCGAGGACCTGGCCGCTCACGGTTACGTCGTCGCCGCCGTGGACCACGCCTACGAGACGTCCGGGACGGTCTTCCCGGGCGGCCGTGTGCTGACCTGCGTGGCCTGCGAGCAGGCGCAGACGCCGGAACACATGCGGAAGGCCACCGTCAACCGCGCCCAGGACCTGTCGTTCGTCGTGGACCGGCTGACCGGCCCGCGTCCGGCGTGGCCGTACGCGTGGCTCATCGACCGGGAGAGGATCGGCGCGGCCGGGCACTCGCTGGGCGGCGCCGCCGCGGCCTCGGTCATGGCGCGGGACGACCGGGTCCTGGCGGGCGTCAACATGGACGGCTCGTTCGGCGATCCCGTACCGCGTGAAGGGTTCGGGAAACGGCCGTTCATGATGCTCGGCACCGACGACCCGGTGCATCAGCCGGGCGGCGGTGACCCCACCTGGGACGCCGCGTGGCGGCACCTGGACGGCTGGAAACGCTGGCTGGCCGTGACGGGCGCACACCACTACACCTTCTCGGACGCTCCCCTCCTCTTCGACCAGTTGGGGCTGACGTACCCCGGCACACCTCCGACGCTCTCCGCCGAGCGGTCCGTCGATCTCACGCGCGCCTTCATCCGCGCCTTCTTCGACCTCCATCTCCGCCACCGGGCGCAGCCGATCCTCGACGGGCCGACGCCGCAGAACCCGGAGGTGCGCTTCAACCGTCCCGTGCGGTGAGTCCGGAGTCCGGCACGGTCCGCGGGACGGGCTCGTCCGGCCCCGCTTCCGCACCGGACATCCGTCCCGTGCGGAAGCGGGGCCGTCTGGGCCGGCCCGCAACCAGGCACGCCCCACCCGCGTTGCCCGCTCCTCAGGGGTCAGCCCGGCGCCATGCGGCTGAGGGATTCCCAGGCCCGGTAGTACTCGGTACGGGCCTCGTCCATCTCCAGGACCATGTCGAAGGAGCGGCTGCCGACGATCAGCCGCCGGGGCGGGTCCGGCATCGTGGCCAGCTTCATGACGAGGGGCGCCGCGGTGGCCGGATCCGGGCCGGCGTCGTCGCCCCACATCTCCTCCAGACGGGCGCGCAGCGCTCCATAGGCCGGGTCGGGCGTGGTCGCCGTGGTGCCCGCCGTGAACAGCCCCGTCGTGTACCCGCCCATCTGCACGACGGTGACCTTGACGCCGAACTGCTCGACCTCCATCGCCAGTGCCTCGCTGACCGAGTCGAGCGCCGCCTTCCCCGCCCCGTAGAAGCCGACGGAGGCCATGCCGCCGCCGCTTCCCATCGAGGTGATCTGCAGGAGGCGCCCCGAGCCTTGTGCGCGCAGGTGCGGTATCACGGCCTGGGCGACCCACACCGCGCCGAAGAAGTTGACGTCCAGGTGGTCCCTGATCTGCTGTTCGGTGGCCTCCTCGACCATGCCGTAGAGCAGACCGCCGGCGTTGTTGACCACGACGTCGAGCCGGCCGAAGGCGGCCACCGCACGTTCCGTGGCGGCGAACACCGCTGCACGATCGGAGACGTCCAAGGGCAGCCGTACGAGATCGTCCGGGTACCGCGCGGCCAGCTCGGCGAGCGGGTCGACGTCGCGGGCGGCTGCCACGACGCGCTCCCCGCCGGCCAGGGCGGCCTCGGTGAACGCCCGCCCCAAGCCCCGGGAGGCGCCCGTGATGAACCAGGTCCTGGAATCCGGCATGCGAGAGCACCCCTCCTTCTGCGGCGAGCGCCGTGGTGCGGCGGTCGGGCGCGTTGCCGCACCATGTGCGTGACGAACCGTCTCGTCTCGCCATAAGGCTAACCGGCGCGCCCGCCCCGCGGCAAAGGGTTTTCCCGTCGTGCCGGCGCGAAGGACGGCACGGCTGCCGGGCGTCGGCGTGCGAGCCGCCGCGGGGGGAAGGTGCGCGGGACGTGACGGTCGGGCGGAGGGGGGTCCCGCCGGAGGCGACCCGGCGGGAGGGGAGGTGTCGTACCGGTCAGTCCCTGATCACGGCCACGTTCTCCGCCTGCGGGCCCTTCGGGCCCTGGGTGACGTCGTACTCGACCCTGTCACCCTCGTGCAGCTCCTTGAAGCCGGTGCCCTGGATGGCGGAGAAGTGAACGAACACGTCCGGTCCATTGTCGTCCTGCTGGATGAAGCCGAAGCCCTTTTCGGCGTTGAACCACTTCACGGCGCCAGTTGCCATCGGTGCAGATCCTTCTCGACGTTCCCCGGCACCGGTTCACGGTGCCGACCGCAGCCGCGCGAGGCTTCGGCGGGCAATGAATGCCCGTCCGACTTGTCCGGCAATCCTCCTTTGCCCGCCGATGACCCGAAGGGTGGCCGAACCGGCCTGTCAGGGTGGAGCCGACGGCCCCGGCGATGCCCATGTCCTGGCCTCCCGCCGTCCGGGGCTTCACCGGGCGACCGCACGGCGAGTACGGGCGTACCGGCCCGGAGTGGTGCCCACGATGCGCTTGAAGTGCCGGGTGAGGTGGGACTGGTCGTAGAAGCCGGCGGACGTCGCCACCTCGCCCGGGGGCTGTCCGTCGAGCAGCAGACGGCGGGCCAGGTCGATGCGGCGGGCCGTCACGTACTGGTGGGGCGCGATGCCGAAGGCGGCGCTGAAGGAACGCACGAGGTGCGTGGGATGGGCGTGGATCAGACGCCCGGCCTCCTCCAGGGTGACGACCTCACGCAACCGTTCGTCCAGGAGGCCACGCAGCTCGTGGGCGACTCCGCGGTCCGCCGTCGCCCTGCCGGCGACCCGCCGGGGACGCAGGTGCTCGCGCAGTGCCTCGCCGATGAGCGCCAGGCGGCTCTCCGCCTCCAACTCGTCCCCCCGACGGGCGAGCACGGTGTGCAGCTGTCCGACACGTCTGCGCAGGAGGGGATCGCTGAGGTCGGGGCCGTCCACCGCCGGCCCGATCCAGCTCTCGTCCAGCTGCGTCATGTCGAGGTAGAGCACGCGCTTGCGGAACCCCTCGGGAGTGGCGGGCGAGCCGTTGTGCGCGACCTGCGGCGGGAGCAGGCTGACAGTGTCGTGCGGGGTGCCGCGCTCATGGCGGTCCAGGTCGTAGCGGACCGCGCCGTCGTCGACGATCAGCAGCGTCCACACGTCATGGACGTGCATGGGGTACGCGTGCTCCGTGAAGCGGGCATGGAAGACCTCGGCGACGCCCGCCACCGGCGGACGCCAGGCGGAGACGTCCTGCGGCCGGGTCACGCAAAGAACGTACAAGACGCGGAAGTCACGCCTCCGGGAGTCTCAAAGCATGAGAAACGAGATCAGCACGGGGACCGAGACCAGGACCGGGACCGGGATCAGCACCGGGACCGGGATCAGGAACGAGACCGACGTCAGCACGGGGACCGAGACCAGGAACGGGAACGCGGCCGGCGCGGGGGAGGGACACGACGAGCCCGTCCGCTTCGACACCAAGATCGCCGTACTGCTGCGCGACGACCTGGAGCCCTGGCAGCGACTGAACGTCACCGCGTTCCTGGTCAGCGGGCTCGGCACGGTGTCGCCCGAGGTGATCGGCGAGCCGTACGCGGACGCCGACGGCACCGCGTACCTGCCGATGTTCCGTCAGCCGGTGCTGGTCTTCCAGGGGGCGAAGGAGACCATGACGGCCGCGCACGGCCGTGCCCTGTCCCGCTCCATGCCGAGGGCCGTGTTCACCTCGGACCTGTTCGGCACGGGGAACGACCGGGACAACCGGGCGGCGGTACGGGCCGTGGGCAAGGACCGGCTCGACCTGGTGGGGCTGGCCGTCCACGGCCCGCGCAACGCGGTGGACAAGGTCCTCAAAGGCGCGCGCATGCACCCCTGAGCCCTGGGCCGCACCCGGCCCATGGACGTGCGGCCCATGGACGTGCGTCCCGTGCCGGGCGGCGCGCAGGGTACGGAAAGCGGGGGCGGCGCGCGGTGCCCCCGCAGCTCCGCGTCGCGGGCAGCCGGGCGATTTCGTTCCGGCAGGGGCCCGGGGCCCCGCCCTGTGGGAGGGTGGGCACGTGACCTTGGAGGACCTCGTCCGGCTGCGCCGGGCACGTGACCTGATGGACCGCGACTACGCGCAGCCGCTCGACGTGCCGGCGCTGGCGCGCGGCGCCCTCATGTCGGCGGGCCATTTCTCCCGCAGCTTCCGCGCGGCCTTCGGCGAAACGCCGTACAGCTACCTCATGACGCGCCGGATCGAGCGGGCCAAGGCGCTGCTGCGGCAGGGCGACCGGACAGTGACGGAGGTCTGCTTCGCGGTCGGCTGTACATCGCTGGGGTCGTTCAGCTCGCGGTTCACCGAGCTGGTCGGCGAGAGCCCGAGCGCGTACCGTGCCCGCCGCCACGACGACGGCTCCGGCGTCCCGGCCTGCGTCGCCAAGGTCCACACCCGACCGGTCAGGAACGGAGAAGCCAAAGGCGCGGTGCCGCCCGTAGCGTGAAGCACATGGGAATCAAGCTTTCGCAGTGCTTCATCGCCGTCGACGACCACGACAAGGCGCTCACCTTCTACCGGGACGCCCTCGGCCTGGAGGTGCGCAACGACGTCGGGTTCGAGGGGATGCGCTGGGTGACCGTCGGCGCGCCCTCGCAGCCCGATGTGGAGATCGTCCTGGAGCCGCCGCTCGCCGATCCGAACGCCTCGCCCGCCGACAAGCAGGCCATGGCGGAACTGCTGGCGAAGGGCCTGCTGCGCGGTGTCGTCTTCAGCACCGATGACTGCGACGCCACCTTCGAGCGCATCCGTGCCGCTGGCGGCGAGGTGCTCCAGGAGCCGGTCGACCAGCCGTACGGCGTCCGCGACTGCGCCTTCCGCGACCCTTGTGGCACCATGCTGCGCTTCGCCCAGCCCCGCGTGCGGTGAGCCGGCCGATGCTGTCCGCCGCCCGGACCGCCGCGGCCGCTCACGCCGCGCGGGTACAGGCCGCCGGAGCCCCTCGCCGCGAGGCCGCCGCCGGGCGAACCGGACGCACTGCCCTCAACCGGCCGGATCGAGCCGGCCGACGACGACGGATACCGCGCCCGCGGTCCGCGCAAGAGATGGAGACATGACCAGCATGGCCACGAGGACGGACACGCGGTCGCCCGCGCCGCACGATGCCGACATCCACGACCTGATCCGCGTGCTCGGCGCGCGGGTGAACAACCTCAAGGACGTCAGTG
>NZ_JAQYXC010000055.1:0-326 GCF_036322365.1 Streptomyces sp. SP18CS02 | reverse complement strand
GTTTGTTGTGTGTGTGGGGGTGTGTGTTTTTGTGGGGGGGGGGGGTGGGGGGGGTTGGTTTTGTGGTTTGGTGTTGGGGGGGGGGTTGGGTTTGTTTTTTTTTTTTTTGTTTGTGTTGTGGGTGGGGGTTGGGGGTTGTTTTTTGTTTGATTTGGTTTTTGGTGGTGTTTTGTGGTGGGCGGGGGGTTTATTATTACGTCTGTGTTGGGGTGGGAAGTGGGTTTCGTGGTCCGCGGGGTGGGGGGGGGGCTGTACTTTACTTAGGAGTAGTGGGGGGCCGAGGGGGGGTGTTTGGGGACCTTGTGGGGGGTGGGGTTTTTCGGCCT
>NZ_JAQYXC010000054.1:0-278 GCF_036322365.1 Streptomyces sp. SP18CS02 | reverse complement strand
TGTCGGTGTTCTCCGGCGGGTGTGATCTGGAGGCGGCGGAGGCGGTCTGCGGGGGGCCGGACGTCGTGGGGGTGCTGGGTTCCCTTGTCGACAAGTCGCTGGTGGTCGCGGCGCCGGGGGCGGCGGTGCCCGGTGCCGTGCCGGGGGCGGTGGTGCCGGGGGTGATGCGGTACCGGTTGCTGGAGACGGTGGCGGAGTACGCGGCCGAGCGTCTCGACGAGGCCGGCGACCGGGACGGCACCGAGCACCGCCACCTCGTGCACTACCGCGAACTCGCC
>NZ_JAQYXC010000053.1:0-438 GCF_036322365.1 Streptomyces sp. SP18CS02 | reverse complement strand
GGGGGGGGGGGGTGGGGGCCGGCGTGGGGGGGGTGGGGGTGTTGGGGGTGTTTGTGGGGGTGGGGGGGGTCTGTGTTGGGTGGGTGGTTGCGGGTGTCCCCGGGGGGGGGGGGGCGTGGGGGGTTCGGGGGGGGTGTGGGGGGGGGCGCCGGGGGGGGGGGGGCGGCTGTGGGGTGGGTGGTGGGGGGGGGGGGGGGGGGGGGCACCCGGGGTGCGGGGGGGGTTTGTTTGGGGGGGGGGGGGGGGGGGGGGGGGGGGGGGGGGGCCCGGCCCGGAAGGCCGGGGTCTCCTCGGCTTCCGCGGTCCGCGCAAGAGATGGAGACATGACCAGCATGGCCACGAGGACGGACACGCGGTCGCCCGCGCCGCACGATGCCGACATCCACGACCTGATCCGCGTGCTCGGCGCGCGGGTGAACAACCTCAAGGACGTCAGTG
>NZ_JAQYXC010000052.1:0-1335 GCF_036322365.1 Streptomyces sp. SP18CS02 | reverse complement strand
TTGTTCACCGGTTTCGACAGCGGTTGTTCAGTGCTTCGGGAGGCACCCCGGCCGCCGGCGTGTTCGATGTTCACGAGAAGCGACAGCACCCGCGCGCCGGTGAGAATGTTGCCGCTCCAGGCGGACCCTACGAGCTACGGGATGCTCCAGGGGTGCGGATGATCGGGATCGGTGGGGGCAAGCGAAGACGTTGAGGTCGCCGAAGCGGCCCACGGTGACCTCGGTGGAGGTTGCGGACCGAATGGCGGGCAAGTCTCGGTCCTAGCGGCCGGCCGCCGGGTGCCACTCGCGGCGGAGGAGGCCGAACACCCAGGAGTCGGAGACCTCGCCGTTGACGACGCAGTCCTCGCGGAGGGTGCCCTCGCGGACGAAGCCGAGCTTCTCCAGGACCCGGGCGGACGCCACGTTGCGGGTGTCGGTCTCGGCCTGGACGCGGTTCAGGTCCAGGGTGTCGAACGCCCACCGCAGGACGGCGCGCGCGGACTCCGTGGCGTAGCCGTGGCCCCACGCGGCGGCGTCGAAGACGTAGCCCAGGGACGCGCTGCGGAAGTCCGGGTTCCAGCTGGTCAGGCCGCACCAGCCGATGAACGCGCCGTCGGAGACGCGGTCGACGGCCACCCGCGCTCCCGTGCCTTCCTCCTCGATCGTCCGGCAGGTCGCGATGAAACGCTGGGCGCGGGCCGGTTCGGTCCATGGCGGGGAGTCCCAGTAACGCAGCACGTGGGCGCTGCTGTGCAGCGCGTAGAGCGGCGCCGCGTCGGCGTCGGTGAACGGCCGCAGCCGCAGGCGGGCGGTGTGCAGCTCGGGGGTGGGCAATGTCATGCGGAGCATCCTGCCGCGTCACGCTCGCCCCGACCATCCGATTATCCGAACGGTCGGGGACGCGTACGTCCCCGGTGACGCCGGACGCGCCGCATGGGCGGTGAGTCCGCAGTACCGTGCCGGCAAGATGGCCAAACGGCGGCCGTACTGGCGCGCCCTCGGGACGCCGGCCGGCCCTCGTCCTGCGCCGGACCCCGGACGGATGGAGCTACGCCGTCCACTTCACCGGGCCGGGCCGGCATCGCCGACGCGCGCGCTCGCCGGTCCTCGGCCCTCGTCCGAGCCGGACATCGCGCAGGCGGCCCTGGTTCTGAAGGCGGAGGAACTCACCCACGGCCGGCTCGACGGCCGCTGGCATGCACCCGATGTGCCGGACGGGTGGACCGGCACGGTCACCGTCCAGGGCAGTTACCGCCTGCCTGAAGCCGGCACACCGGCGACGTCGGCCATCGCACCCCCAGCAGCAACCTCTCGGTGCCAGTGCTGCTGTCGAAACCCGTGAACATTTCGATT
>NZ_JAQYXC010000051.1:0-328 GCF_036322365.1 Streptomyces sp. SP18CS02 | reverse complement strand
GGGGGGGGGGTGGAGGAAGGAGAGACCCAAGGAGACCCAGAGAAGCCAAACCCCCACGGGCCTCCCCCACCCCCCCCCCCCCCCACCCCCCCCCCGCCCCCGTCGTTAAGGATCCGGCGCCCACCGAGATCTACACTCACGCCGACACTCTTTCCCCTCCCGTCGTTCTTCCGATCTCCGACGCCGTCGTACGTCTGCTGCGGGAACGTGAGCCGTCCGACGAGCCCCACTCAGACCTCCGCTCCCCCCCACACCTCGCGGCTTCCGGCGACGACCCCGCTATCGTACGGCTGCTGCTCGCGGGGGGGGCGGAGGCCGGGCGCGGCTG
>NZ_JAQYXC010000050.1:0-408 GCF_036322365.1 Streptomyces sp. SP18CS02 | reverse complement strand
TTGGGGGGGTTGTGGGGTTTGGGTGTTGTTTTGTGTGTGGGTGGGTGGTTTTTGGGGTTGGGGGGGGGGTGGCGGTGTTGGGGGGGGTGGGGGGGGGGGGGTGGCGGGGGGGGGGGGGGGGGGGGGGGGCGTCCAGTGGGGGCGTGCGGGGGGGTGGGGGGGGGGGGCGGCGGGGGGGGGGGGGGGGGGGTTGGGGGGGGGGGGGGTGGTTGTGGGTTGGGGGGTGGGGGGGGGGGGGGGGGGGTGTGGGGGCGGGGGGGGGCGGGGGGGGGGGGGCCGCCCCCCCCCCCCCCGCGCCCCACCCCCCCCACAAAACACACACCCCCCACGCACCACGCCGGGGGGGGGGGGGGGGCACCCCCCCCCCCCCCAACCCCCCCCCCCCCACTACCACCCCCACCCCCCCCC
>NZ_JAQYXC010000049.1:0-428 GCF_036322365.1 Streptomyces sp. SP18CS02 | reverse complement strand
GGGGGGGGGTGGGGTTTTTTGTTTTTGCCCTTTTTGTGGGGTGGTTTTGTGGGGGTTGGTGTGGGGTTGTTGGTTTTGTGCTCGGTATGTTGGGTGCGGGTGGGGGGGGGGGTGGGGGGGGTGTGGGGGGGGGGGGGGGGGGGGGGGGGGTGTTTTCATTTTTTTGTTTTTTTGTTTTTTGTGTCTTATTGTGGGTGGGTTGTTTTGGGGGTTGTTGGGTTTTCATTTTTTAACATACAACACCCTGTTTTTTGTTTTGTTTTTTTTTTTGGGGGGGGTTGGCACCGTGGTGTTGGTTGTTTGGGGTTTTTTTGTTGTTTTTGTTTTTTTTTTGGGGGGTTTTTGTGGGGGGGGGGGGGGTGTTTGGGGGGGGGGGGTGTTTTTTTTTTTTTTTTTTTTTTGGGGGGGGGCACGTGGGGGGGCCCCCC
>NZ_JAQYXC010000048.1:0-333 GCF_036322365.1 Streptomyces sp. SP18CS02 | reverse complement strand
TTGTTTTGTGGTTTGGTTTTGTTGTGTTTGTTTTTTTGTGGGGGTGGGTGTGGTGTTCCAGGGGTTGGTTGTGTGTGGGGTGTGGGTTTTGTGTTGGGGGGGGGGTGGGGGGGGGGGTGGGGGCGGGGGGGGGGGGGGTGGGGGGGCCGGGGCGGGGGGTGGGGGCGGTGCGGGGGCGCGGGGGGGGGGGGGGCCCGGGGCGCGGCGAACGATCCAAACAAAACAGCACACGAACACAAAAAAAAAAAAACAACAACACCACACCCCACCACAAAAGTTAAAAAAAAAAAAACACAAAAACAACAACACCCACACCAAAAACACACCCCCCCC
>NZ_JAQYXC010000047.1:0-379 GCF_036322365.1 Streptomyces sp. SP18CS02 | reverse complement strand
GTGGGGGGGGGTGGGTGGTGGGGGGGGGTGTGGTGTTTGCCCGTCCGCGGGTGGGGGGTGGGTTTTCGTTTTTCTCTTTTTGTTTTTTTTTTCTTTTTTTTTTTTTGGGGGTGTTTTTTTTTTTTTTTTTTTTTTTTTGGTTTTTGGTTTTTTTGCGGGGAGGGGTTGTTTTTTTTTTTTATGTGTTTTTTTTTTTGTTGTTTGGGTGGGGTTTGTGTTGTTTTTTTTTTTTTTTTGGTTTTTTTTTTTTTTGTTGTTTTTTTTTTTTTTTTTTTTGTTTTTTTTTTGTGTGGTGGGGGGTGGGGGGGGGGGGGGTGGTTTGTTTGTTGGTTTTTGTGGGGGGGTGGGGGGGGGGGGTGGTTTTCTCCCCGACCCCCCC
>NZ_JAQYXC010000046.1:0-1378 GCF_036322365.1 Streptomyces sp. SP18CS02 | reverse complement strand
TGCTGAGGGAGGCGTTCGTAGTCGCGGACGTTTCGCCGGGCTTTCATGATCCAGCCGAGGGTGCGTTCGACTTTCCAGCGGCGGGGCAGGACGACGAAGCCCTTGGCTCCACGAGGGCGGGAGACGGTCTTGAGCGTCATGAGCAGGAAGTCGTCGGACCAGTTGACGAGCTGGCCGGCGTAGGCGGAGTCGGCCCAGACCTGGGTGATCTGCGGCTGCATGACCCGCAGGCGCCAGAGAAGTTCGCGGGCAGCGTCTCGGTCGGTGGTGTCGGCGGGTGTCACCGTGATCATTACGGGCAGGCCGAGGGTGTCGACCGCGATCTCTTGCGTCCGTTGATCTTCTTCCCCGCGTCGAAGCCGCGGGTGGCCTTGGAGACGGTCTCGGCTCCCTTGACGGACTGTGAGTCGACGATCAGAGTCACTGGCCAGGGACAACGCCCCTGGCCAGCGCGTATCTGTCGTCGGAGCTGGTCGCGCAGTAACGCTACGACTCCGGCGCGGTGCCATTGGGCGAAGTGGTAGTAGACCGTCTGCCAGGGCGGATAGTCAGCAGGCAGGGCCCGCCACTTCACGCCGTTGTCGACCACGTATCGGATGGCGTCGACGATCTCGCGGCGGTGCCGGTGCCACTTCTCCGGCCTGCCGCCTGTTTTGGTCTGGCAGGCCGGGACGGGCAGCAAGGGTTCGAGCAGGGCCCACTCCGCGACCGTGGTGTCGGACGGATAGCGGCGCCGGCGGGAGGTCAGAGGCATCGGAAGGTCTCGGATTCGGTCGGCTTGGGTCTATTTGGCGAGCTGAGCCAGGGTCGCGCGGACGCCGGTGAGCTGGGCGGATGCCAGCTGGGCCCATTCGTCGACCGGGTGGCGGGACAGGTGCGGGTCGAGCGTCCCCGTGATCAACCGGGTGAGCCGGCCGAGCACCAGGCGGAACTGCTTCTTCTCGTACTCGATCCAGTCGGCGGGCTCGTCAGAGAACAGGTAGCCGTCTCTGCGGCGCCAGATGATCGGGGTGAGATGTTCAGCGGCGCCGACATCGCGCAGATGGCGGACCCCGCGGGCGACCTGGGAAGGGGTGAGGCGGGTGGCAGCGACCAGCTGCCTGGTCTGAAGACCTGAGGGCCTGGCTTCCATCAGGGCGACGCGGACCAGGTCGCCGTAGTGCTCGCTCAGCGGCTGGGCCTGCCCGCCGCGGCGGCGGGCGGCCATGACTCAGTCGCCTTTGAGGAGCTGAGCGAGCTGCTCGTCCAAAGTGAACTGACCGGTGTCGATCGCGGCCTCCAGCCAGTCGGCTGCCCCACGGACCTTCGCGATCCCGCGGCGGATCGTCTCGCGCTCGTCCTCGGTGAACTCCTGGTCGCGCATGCGCGGAACGAGTCG
>NZ_JAQYXC010000045.1:0-344 GCF_036322365.1 Streptomyces sp. SP18CS02 | reverse complement strand
GCGGGGCTTCCTCGCTCAGAAAGACACTCACCCGCCATCCGGCCGCGCAGACGCGCTTCACACCCGCGCCCCCGGCCGCTGCGGACCCGCCCTAAAGCGTGAGACGACGGCCTAGCTCTCTGCCACTCACCCCCGCCACGCCGCCGCACCGGCGACCGCGCCGGCCGTCGAGACCGCCGCCCCCGAGGCAGTGGCCGAGACCACGCCCCGCCGCACCCGCAAGACCGCCGCCGCCAAGACGGCCGCCGCCACGGACACCACCGAGGCAGCGACCCCCGAAGCCGCCCCCGAGGCCGTTTCCGAGGCCAAGCCCCGCCGCCGCCGTGCGGCCAAGGCCGTGGCGG
>NZ_JAQYXC010000044.1:0-319 GCF_036322365.1 Streptomyces sp. SP18CS02 | reverse complement strand
TTTTTGTGGTGGTGTGGGTGTGTTGGGTTTGTTTTGTTTTTTTTTTGTTGGTTTTTTTGGGTGGGGGTGTTTTTTTTTTTTTTTTTTGTGTTTTTTGTTTTTTTTTTTTTTTGGGTTTTTTTTTGGTTTGTTTTTTTTTTTTGGGGGGGGGTTTTTTTTGGGGGGGGGGGGGGGGGGGGGAGCGGGGGGGGGGGGGGGGGGGTGGGGGGGGGGGGCGGGGGGGGGGCGGCGCGCGGGCCGGGCGGGCGGGCGGCGGGCCCGGGGCGCGGGCGGGCCTGCACCCCGCCCCGCCCACGCCCCCACCACGCCCACGCGCACG
>NZ_JAQYXC010000043.1:0-336 GCF_036322365.1 Streptomyces sp. SP18CS02 | reverse complement strand
TCGATGATCGGGCGGTCGAACGTTTCGTTACGCGTCGTCTTGTTCTCCTGAAGCAGGAGACCGTTGGTGTTGCTGTCGCCGCCGCTGCCGTCGTGCGAGTCGCCGTGGCCGGCGTTGCCTGTAGGGGCGAGGGTTGCGGCGATGGTGACCGCTGCCGTGCCTTTGACGATGCGTCGCGTCTTTGCGTTCATGTGGTGTTTCCTCCCTGTCGTGGCCGCGTGGTTGCGGCCGTGGTGGCTGGATGTCATGTCGTCATTTACGTCGTTGTAATTTAGTAAATTGACAACGAGTTGTCATCGGTGCCATCCGTTATCTTAGTGAACGCAGGCGTGTTGG
>NZ_JAQYXC010000041.1:0-445 GCF_036322365.1 Streptomyces sp. SP18CS02 | reverse complement strand
GGGGGGTGGTGGTGCGTTTCATGTTGTTTGGGGGGGGGGGGGTGGTTGGTGGTTGTTGGGGTGTTTTTTGGATGAGCGAGGGGTGGGGGGTTGTGTTTTATTTGTTTTGGTTGTTGTTGTGTTATTTTTTTTTTGGGTTTTTGTTGTTGTTTGGTTTGTGTGTGGGGTGGGGGTGGGGGGGGGGGGGGGGGGGGGGTGGGGGGGGTGGGGGGGGGGGGGGCCGGGGGGGTGGGGCGGGGGCGCGGCCGCGTCCGCAGCCACACCGGCCCCCGGGTGGTCCGTGTGTAGGTCCGCGTGGGGGGGGTGGCGCCCCGTGGCCGCTTTAAAAACCCCCCCCCCCCCCCCCCCCCCACCCCAAAAAAAAAAACCCAAAAATAAATTAAACCGCCCCACCCCGGGTTTTGGTGGGGAGCCCCAAAAAAAAAAAAAAAAAAAAAAAAAGCCC
>NZ_JAQYXC010000039.1:0-326 GCF_036322365.1 Streptomyces sp. SP18CS02 | reverse complement strand
GGTGTGTGGCTGAGGGACGGGCCCGGGCACTTCCTAGTCCCCCGGCGGGCGCCGACGCACACTCCCACCGCCAGCCCCCCTCCACCCCCGCCGCGCCCCCCCTCCCCCCCCCGCCCCCCCCCCCGCCCCCCCCCCCAGGCACACCCCGGCCCCCGCCCCCAGACCCGCCCTCCCCCAGCCGGCCCCTTGGGAGGTGGTGTGCGGTTCGGTAGCGCACCGAGACAGCGCCCCCCGCGCCCCACCCCCCGCACCCCGCCCCCCGGGGCCGCAAGTCGGCGGAGGGCGCTGAGATGGAGCCGTACCGCACCGCACCCCACCACCCAAGG
>NZ_JAQYXC010000038.1:0-494 GCF_036322365.1 Streptomyces sp. SP18CS02 | reverse complement strand
TGCTGAGGGAGGCGTTCGTAGTCGCGGACGTTTCGCCGGGCTTTCATGATCCAGCCGAGGGTGCGTTCGACTTTCCAGCGGCGGGGCAGGACGACGAAGCCCTTGGCTCCACGAGGGCGGGAGACGGTCTTGAGCGTCATGTGCAGGAAGTCGTCGGACCAGTTGACGAGCTGGCCGGCGTAGGCGGAGTCGGCCCAGACCTGGGTGATCTGCGGCTGCATGACCCGCAGGCGCCAGAGAAGTTCCATCAGGGCGACGCGGACCAGGTCGCCGTAGTGCTCGCTCAGCGGCTGGGCCTGCCCGCCGCGGCGGCGGGCGGCCATGACTCAGTCGCCTTTGAGGAGCTGAGCGAACTGCTCGTCCAAAGTGAACTGACCGGTGTCGATCGCGGCCTCCAGCCAGTCGGCTGCCCCACGGACCTTCGCGATCCCGCGGCGGATCGTCTCGCGCTCGTCCTCGGTGAACTCCTGGTCGCGCATGCGCGGAACGAGTCG
>NZ_JAQYXC010000037.1:0-305 GCF_036322365.1 Streptomyces sp. SP18CS02 | reverse complement strand
GGGGGGGGGGGGGGGGGGGGGGGGGGGGGGGGGGGGGGGGGGGGGGGGGGGGGGGGGGGGGGGGGGGGGGGGGGGGGGGGGGGGGGGGGGGGCGGGGGCGCGGGCGCCCGCCCGCCCCGCCGCCGCCGCCCCGCGCGCCCCCCCCCGCACGCCCCCCACCACACCCCACAGTACCGCACCGCCGACCACAAGCGAGAGCGCGACAGGGCCACGAACGACCCTCTCGCCACCGACCAGAGCCAGGGCCCGACCGACGTGCACGTCACCGACGCCACCGAGATGGTCGAGGCCGTGGTCGCGGAGAT
>NZ_JAQYXC010000036.1:0-363 GCF_036322365.1 Streptomyces sp. SP18CS02 | reverse complement strand
GGGGTGTGTGTGTGTGGGGGGGGGGGGGTGGGGCGGGGTGTTGGGGGGGGGGTGTGTTTTTGGTGGGGGGGCGCGGGGGGGGGTGGGGGGGTGGGGGGTGGGGGGGGGGGGGGGGGTGGGGGGGGGGGGGGGTGGGGGGGGTTTGGTGTGGGTTTTGTGGGGGGGGTGGGGTCCGGGCGCGCGCGGGGGGCCCCCCCCCCCCCCCCCCCCCCCCCGGCCCAGGACACCGACAACAGAAACAACCCACACCCCCCCCCCCCCACCCCCCCCCCCCCCCCCACCCCCCCACACCCCACACCACCCAACACAACACAAAACCCCCACAAAAACAACCAACACGTCACAACAAAAAACAACACACAG
>NZ_JAQYXC010000035.1:0-352 GCF_036322365.1 Streptomyces sp. SP18CS02 | reverse complement strand
TTTTTTTTTTTTGTGTTTTTTTGTTTTTTTTTTTTTGTTTTGGGGTGTGGGGGTTGTTGTTTTTTTTTTGTTTGTTTGTTGTTTTTTTTTTTTTGTTTGTTTTTTTTTTTTTTTTTTTTTTTTGTTTTGGTGGTTGTTTGTTTGTTGGTTTTGGGGGGGGGGGTGTGGGGGGGGGGTGGGGGGGGGGGGGGGGGGGGGGGGCGGGGGGGGCCCCCCCCCCCCCCCACACACCCCCCCCCCCCCCCCCCCCCCCCCCACCCCCCCCCCGCGCCCGCCCCCGGGCGCCCCCCCCCCCCCACCCCCCGCACCCCGACCCCCCGCACCCCCCCCAACCCCCCACCCCCCCCCCACC
>NZ_JAQYXC010000034.1:0-311 GCF_036322365.1 Streptomyces sp. SP18CS02 | reverse complement strand
CGACGTATCGTCATAAACGCAGGTGTCAATAAACGCGGTCCCGTGACACATCTCCGTCTTCACTCCACTGCGTACAAACCGAAACGCCCACGACCTACATAATAGTGTTGGATCTAATGATGGTGTCGTGGGACTGCGTCCACCAGATCTTCGAGGAGCAGGCGGCGCGGACTCCCCATGCCACCGCTGTGGGTTTCGAGGGGCGGGGCATCTCGTACGGGGAGTTGAACGCTTCGGCGAATCGGCTTGCGCGTCATCTGGTGGGTTGTGGGGTGCGGCGGGGCGAGACGGTCGGTGTGCTGTTGGAGCGT
>NZ_JAQYXC010000033.1:0-586 GCF_036322365.1 Streptomyces sp. SP18CS02 | reverse complement strand
GTCGTCAGCCGGTCCAGAAGTCCCACCAGCGGGTCAGGACGAGCATCCCGATGATGCCGATGTGCAGGGCGGGCAGGACCCAGGTGAACTCGTCGAGGAAGCCCCGCACCGGGCGCGGTGCGGGCAGCAGCCCCGTGCGGACGTTGTGCGAGGTCACGTACCAGAACATGACGATCGTCGCCGCCCACGCCAGGGAGCACCACAGGCACAGCGCGTTGATCTCGTACAGCGACTGGTACATCAGCCATGTGCAGAACCCGACCCCGAACAGCGTCCCCGCGTTCAGCCCCAGCCAGTACCACCGCCGGTAGCGGGCACCCGCCAGCAGACCCGCCCCCACGGCGATCACCACCGCGTACGCCACCAGCCCCAGCATCGGATTGGGGAACCCGAAGACCGACGCCTGCTCGCTCTTCATGATGCTGCCGCACGACACCACCGGATTGAGACTGCACCCCGGAGTGAACCCCGGGTCCTCCAGCAGCCTGAACTTGTCGATCGTGATCACCCACGCCGCGAGCAGCCCCGCCGCACCCGTGACCACCAGCATCCACGCGAACGCCCGGCCCGCCCCCGCCCCGCCGTG
>NZ_JAQYXC010000032.1:0-317 GCF_036322365.1 Streptomyces sp. SP18CS02 | reverse complement strand
GTTCTCGGCGGAGGCGTAGGGGAGCGGGCCTGGGTTCTCAACGCTCAGGTCGCCCACGGCTATCGCCGGACCGACCCCGCCCGGCACCTGGCCCGGATGGCCGACGCCGCGGGCGCGCGCTGGAGTGGCGTGGGGAGGATGACGGCCGCCGACGTCTCGGGATTCGCCCAGGTGCTAGACGGAGGCGTCGAGGCGGTCGCGACCGCAGGAGTCACGGTCCGTGGCTGGGCCGCCTCCCCGGCCGAGGGCACGCCCGTGCCGGCGAAGCCCGGCACGATCAACGTCATCGCCGCGGTTCCCGTCGCGCTTTCCGACGC
>NZ_JAQYXC010000030.1:0-495 GCF_036322365.1 Streptomyces sp. SP18CS02 | reverse complement strand
GACAACCGTGGTGGTGGCTTCCGCCGTGACGACAGCCGTTCCGGTGGTGGCTTCCGCCGTGACGACCGTCGGGACGACAACCGTGGCAGCGACTTCCGTCGTGACGACCGTGGGCCGCGTCGGGACGACAACCGTTCCGGCGGTTTCCGCCGTGACGACCGCGGTGGCCGCCCCGCCGGTGCCGGCGTCGGATTCGGGCGCGACGACCGCGGTGGCCGCCCCGAAGGCGGTGGCTTCCGCCGTGACGACCGCGGTGGCCGCCCCGCCGGTGCCGGCGGCGGGTTCCGTCGCGACGACAACCGCCGAGACGACCGCCGTGATGAGCGTCCGGCGTTCCGCCGTGACGACCGGCGGGACGACAACCGTGGTGGCGGCTTCCGCCGCGATGACCGCCGTGCGGGCGGTGGCTTCCGCCGTGACGACCGTCGCGATGACAACCGGGGTGGCGGCTTCCGCCGCGAGGGCGACCGGCCGAGCTTCCCGCGTGATGACCGT
>NZ_JAQYXC010000029.1:0-359 GCF_036322365.1 Streptomyces sp. SP18CS02 | reverse complement strand
TCCGGCGACACCAACCACACCCACACCAAAAACACCACAAACACCACCAAAACCCAAAACAAAACACACAAAACAAACAAAAAAAACAACAAACCACAAAAAAAAAACAAACACACCAACAAAAAAAACAAAACCAAAACAAACCCCCAATAGCCGAAGACGTCCACCAGACCCAAACCAACCCCAAGTACACCCCAAAGCTGACCAAACCTCGCAACAATCACACCGCCAACCAAACCCCCCACCACCACCAACACCACACCGACGCCGCCACAACAACCAAACAACCCCCCCACCCCCCCCACCCCCCACCCCAACAACCACAACCACACCACCCCCCCCACACACACCCCACCACC
>NZ_JAQYXC010000028.1:0-330 GCF_036322365.1 Streptomyces sp. SP18CS02 | reverse complement strand
GGGGGGGGGGGGGGGGGGGGGGGGGGGGGGGGGGGGGGGGGGGGGGGGGGGGGGGGGGGGGGGGGGGGGGGGGGGGGGGGGGGGGGGGGGGGGGAGGGGGGGGGCGGGGGGGGGGCGGGCGGCGGTCGGCGGGCGGGCAGGGGGGAGGCCGGAGCGGGACGGCCGGGGGGCCGGCGGGCGCGCGCCTGGTGATATGCCGGCGCGAGCTGTGCCGGCGGTCGGCGCAGGCCGTGGGGGCCGTCGCCCATCGGAGGGGTTTCGTGTGCCCCTCACACTTGAGTCTGGCCGGTCGCGCCGCGTCCGGGTGGCCAGCGCGATGGCGGCCCGCGC
>NZ_JAQYXC010000027.1:0-382 GCF_036322365.1 Streptomyces sp. SP18CS02 | reverse complement strand
CCCCCCCGCCCCCCCCCCCCCCCCCCCCCCCCCCCCCCCCCCCCCCCGCCATCTACTGATACGGCGACCCCGGAGATCTTCACTCCCGGCGCCACTCTGTGCCTACCCGACGCTCTTCCGATCTGCCCGGCCGGTAGGCGGCGGGGGCCGGAGCGCCGCCGACCCCACGCCCCAACTCCGGACCCGCGCAACCCGCGCGTACCCGGTACCGCCCGTGCAGGGAGCCGCCCGTGCGGGGGGTCGGGCGGGGGGGGCGGGGGGGCGCGGGGGGGTGGGGCGGGGGGGGGGGGGGGGGGGGGGGGGGGGGGGGGGGGGGGGGGGGGGGGGGGGGGGGGGGGGGGGGGGGGGGGGGGGGGGGGGGGGGGGGGGGGGGGGGGGGGGG
>NZ_JAQYXC010000026.1:0-354 GCF_036322365.1 Streptomyces sp. SP18CS02 | reverse complement strand
CGGTCGGCTGCTCGGGCAGGCGCAGGTGCCGGTCGTCGCCGGTGTGTGGATGGACCTGACCGACTCGGTGAACGGGTTGGCGGGCAACCTCACGGCGCAGGTGCGCTACATCGCGCAGGTGTCGACGGCCGTGGCGCGTGGCGATCTGTCGCAGAAGATCGACGTGGACGAGCGGGGCGAGATCCTGGAGCTGAAGAACACCCTCAACACGATGGTGGACCAGCTGTCCACCTTCGCGGAGCAGGTGACCCGGGTGGCGCGCGAGGTGGGTTCCGAGGGCATCCTCGGCGGTCAGGCCGAGGTGCAGGGCGTCTCCGGCACCTGGAAGGACCTCACCGAATCGGTGAACTCGAT
>NZ_JAQYXC010000025.1:0-204 GCF_036322365.1 Streptomyces sp. SP18CS02 | reverse complement strand
TCCAGCTCCTCGCCGATCCGGCCCCCAGCACCGGCAGCAGGACCTTGCCGCCGCCCCCCGCGCGCCCCTTCCCTAGAGAAGCCTACTTCTGCACACCGGATGCTTGAAAACGGGGGGGGGGGGGGGGGGGGGGGGGGGGGGGGGGGGGGGGGGGGGGGGGGGGGGGGGGGGGGGGGGGGGGGGGGGGGGGGGGGGGGGGGGGGG
>NZ_JAQYXC010000024.1:0-316 GCF_036322365.1 Streptomyces sp. SP18CS02 | reverse complement strand
GCGGGGTGCGGTTGTTGTTTGGGGGTTTGGTGGTTTTGGGGGTGGTCCCTTCGGGGGACACCGTTGAGGTGGCCGCGTTGGCCGCGTTGGCCCCGTCCACGGTGGTGGGTTGGGGGGCCCGGGCGGCCGCCTAAAAACCCAGGCCCAGCAAAAGGGAGAACGCCCCCACCAAAACCCTTGCCGTGCCGAACACCCCCCTGTCCACCCCCAAAACCATCACCAAGAGCACCGTCACCCCCCGCACCACCACCCCCCAGCGCACCCAGAGCGCGCAGCGGGCCTGGTCCCGCTGGGCGGTCAGACCGGTGATCTGGCT
>NZ_JAQYXC010000023.1:0-219 GCF_036322365.1 Streptomyces sp. SP18CS02 | reverse complement strand
CCCCCCCCCCCCCCCCCCCCCCCCCCCCCCCCCCCCCCCCCCCTTTTTACGGCAACGGCGACCACCGTGATGTACTCTCACGCGCTCGTGCTCTGCCGCCGGCCCCCCCCCCCCCCCCCCGCCCCCCCAGACGATGTCGAGCTGAAGGAGGGCTACTAGATGCTTTCAAATAGGGGGGGGGGGGGGGGGGGGGGGGGGGGGGGGGGGGGGGGGGGGGGG
>NZ_JAQYXC010000022.1:0-584 GCF_036322365.1 Streptomyces sp. SP18CS02 | reverse complement strand
CCCCCCCGCCGCGCCCCCCCACCCCCCCCCCCCCCACCCGCCCCCCCCGCCCCCCCCCCCCCCCCTCGCGCGGGGCGGGGGCGCGCGGGCCTACCGCAGCGCCGCCCCCCGCCCCCCACCCCCCCCCCCCACCCCACCCCCCCCAACCCCCACACAACCCCCCCCCCCCCCCCCCCCCACCCCCCCCGCCCGCCGCCCCCCCCCCCCCCCCCCCCCCCCCCCCGCCCCCCCCCGCCCCCCCCCCACACCCCCCCCCCCCCACCACCGCCCGCCCCCACCCCCCCACCCCCCCAGCCCAAACCCGCCCCAGGCCCGGCCCCCCCCCCCCCACCCCCCCCCCCCGCCCCCCCCCCCCCCACGTTTACTGATACGGCGACCAGCGAGAACTCCACTGACGCCGACACTCTTGCCCTCCACGCCGCTCTACCGAACTCCGTCGATGCCGCCGGAGGCCATGCCGCCGCCGCTACCAAGCGAGAGCAACCGAAGGAGCACCACGCACCCTAAAGCTAGCAGTTGCGGTAGCACGGCCTGGGCGACCCACAGCGCGGGGAGGTAGTTGAGGGGGGGGTGGGCCGTGAGGT
>NZ_JAQYXC010000021.1:0-355 GCF_036322365.1 Streptomyces sp. SP18CS02 | reverse complement strand
GGGGGGGGGGGGGGGGGGGGGGGGGGGGGGGGGGGGGGGGGGGGGGGGGGGGGGGGGGGGGGGGGGGGGGGGGGGGGGGGGGGGGGGGGGGGGGGGGGGGGGGGGGGGGGGGGGGCGGCGGGGGGGGGGGGCGGGGGGGGCGCGGGGGGGGCGCGGGGGGGGGAGGAGGGGAGCGGGGGGCGGGGGGGGCGGGGGGGGGGGGGGGGCCGCGGCCGGGGCGGGGCGGCGCCCGCCCCCGGCCCCCCCCCCCCGGCCGCCCCCCCCCCCCCCCCCCCCCCCCCCCCCCCCCCCCCCCCCCCCCCCCCCCCCCCCCCCCCCCCCCCCCCCCCCCCCCCCCCCCCCCCCCCCCCCCCCC
>NZ_JAQYXC010000020.1:0-395 GCF_036322365.1 Streptomyces sp. SP18CS02 | reverse complement strand
GGTTCGTTTTTTGTTTGTTTTTTTTTGTGGGGGGGGTGTGTGGGTTTTGTTGTTGGGGGTTGTTTTTTAGTATGTGGGGGGGTTGGGGGGGGCTGTTGGGTTTTTGTTTTTTTTTTGTTTGTTTTTTTTTTTTTTTGTTGTTGTTTTGTTTTTTTTTTTTTTTTTTTTTTTGTTTTTTGTGTTGTTTTTTTGTGTTTTTTTTTTTGTTTTTTTTTTTGTGGTTTTTTTTTGTTTTTTTTTTGTTGGTTTTTTTTTTGTTGTTTGTGTTGGGTTTTTTTTTGTGTGTGTGGGGTGGGTGTGGTGGGTGGTGTGGTGTGGGGGGTGGGGTGTGGGGTGTTTGGTTGGGTGTGTTTTGGTGGGGTGGGGGGTGTGGGTCGCACCCCCCCCCCCCCCCG
>NZ_JAQYXC010000019.1:0-308 GCF_036322365.1 Streptomyces sp. SP18CS02 | reverse complement strand
GTTTAATTTTTTTTATTGTCTTGTTATGGTTGTTGTGGGTGGTGGTTTGTATCTTGTGGGGTTTGGGTGTGTTGTGCTTGTTGATTTGTTTGGGGTGTGGGGGCCCGGGGGGGGTGGGGGGTTTTTTGGGGGGGGGGGGGGGGTGGGTGTGTGTTTTTGGGGTGGGGGGGGGGGTGTGGTTTTTTGTGTGGTGTTGGTGTGTGGGGGGGGGGTGGGGGGGTGGGGGTTTGTGTGGGGTGGGTTTGTGGGGGGGGGGGGGGGTGGTGGGGGGTTGCGGGTTTGGTGGGGGGGGGGGTGGGGGGGGGCCC
>NZ_JAQYXC010000018.1:0-303 GCF_036322365.1 Streptomyces sp. SP18CS02 | reverse complement strand
TGGGGGGGGGGGCCCGGTGGGACGCTAGCCGCCCCCCCACCCCACCCCCCACAACCACCCCCAACACCCCCCCCCGCCCCCCCCCCCACCCCCCCCCCCCCCCCCCCCCCCTAGACCTTGTCCACCCGACCCGTGCAGCCGCGATCAGTGCGCGGGCCTGGAGTTCAGCCGGCGGATCTTCCGATCTTTCCGAGGGCCGCCGCGAACGACACCTCGGCCCCGCGTGCGTGTAGATCGCGGTGGTGGCCGGATCATGAAATAGGGGGGGGGGGGGGGGGGGGGGGGGGGGGGGGGGGGGGGGGG
>NZ_JAQYXC010000017.1:0-330 GCF_036322365.1 Streptomyces sp. SP18CS02 | reverse complement strand
GGGGGGGGGGGGGGGGGGGGGGGGTGGGGGGGGTGGGGGTGGGTGTTGAGGATGGCGGAGTGAGAACCCAGTAGGGGGGGTGGGGGGGGGGGGGGGGGCGGGGGGGCGGGTGCGCGGGGGGGGGTGGGGGGGGCGGGGGGGGGGGGGGCGGGCGGGGGGGGGGGGGGGGGCGGGGTGGCGGGGGGGGGGGGGGGGGGGGGGGCGGCGGCCCCCCCCCCCCCCCCCCCGCCCGCCCCCCCCCCCCGGCCGGGCCCCGGCCCCCCCCCCCCCCCCCCCCAAACCCACCCCCCCCCCCCCGCCCCCGCGCCGGCGCCCGGGGGCGGGGGGGAG
>NZ_JAQYXC010000016.1:0-243 GCF_036322365.1 Streptomyces sp. SP18CS02 | reverse complement strand
CCCCCCCCCCCCCCCCCGGCCCCCCCCCCCCCTGCACAACACGCCCACGAGCTCACCCGCGATGCTAGCGCGTGCCTGGTGTTCAGACGAGTGCTCGTCCGATCTTGCTGGTCTACGCGATGGACCGGCGGCGGCGCCGATCTCCTGTGCGAAAATGCGGGGGGGGGGGGGGGGGGGGGGGGGGGGGGGGGGGGGGGGGGGGGGGGGGGGGGGGGGGGGGGGGGGGGGGGGGGGGGGGGGGGG
>NZ_JAQYXC010000015.1:0-347 GCF_036322365.1 Streptomyces sp. SP18CS02 | reverse complement strand
GGGGGGGGGGGGGGGGGGTTGGTTTTTTGTTGGGGGTGGTGGGGGGGGGGGTTGGGGTGTTGGGTGTTTTGGGTTGTTTGGGGGGGGGGGGGGGGGGGGGTTGGGGGGGGTTTTTTTTTTTTTTGGTGGGTTTTGGTGGGGGGGGTGGTGGGGGGGTTTTTGGTGTGTTTGTTGTGGGGGGGGGGTTTTTGTGGTGGGGGGGTGGGGGTTGGGGGGGGGGGGGGGGGGGTTGGTTTGGGGGTGTTGGGGGTTGGGGTTGGGGGGGGGGGGGGGGGGGGGGGGTTTTTTATGTGGGGGGGGGTGGGGTTGGGGGGGGGGGGGGTGGGGGGCGGGGGGGGGGGGGGCCC
>NZ_JAQYXC010000014.1:0-408 GCF_036322365.1 Streptomyces sp. SP18CS02 | reverse complement strand
GGGGGGGGGGGGGGGTGGGGGGGGGGGGGGGGGGGGGGGGGGGGGGGGGGGGGTGGGGTGGTGTGGTTGTGTGGGGGTGGGGGGCGGGTGGGGGGGGTGGTTTTGGGTGGGTGGGGGGTGCGGGCGCCCCCGACGCCGCCCCGCCCCGCCGCCCCCCCCCCGCCCCCCCGCTCCCCCCCCCGACCCGCCCCCCCCCCCCCCGCCCGCCCCCCCCCCCCCCCCCCCGCCCGGGCCCCTCCGTCCCCGGCCGCCCCGGCGGCCACCCCCCCCCCCCCCCCCCCCCCCCCCCCCCCCCCCCCCGCGGCGGCCGGGGGGGCGCGCGCCCCCCCCGGGGGGGGCGCCCCCCGCGCCCCCGGCCGGCCCCCCGCGCCCCCCCCCCCGCCGCCCGCGGGCGGCGCCCGCCGCGCC
>NZ_JAQYXC010000013.1:0-347 GCF_036322365.1 Streptomyces sp. SP18CS02 | reverse complement strand
GGTGGTGGTGTTTTTTGTTTGGTTTTGGGGGGTGGGGGGGGGGTGTTTTTGGTTGTTGTGGTGTTCTTTGGGTTTTATTTTTTTTTTTTTTTTTTTTTTTTGGTGTTTTTTTTTTTTTTTTTTTTTTTTTTTTTGGTGTTGGTTTTTTTTTTTTTGTGGTTGGTTTTTTTTTTTTTGTTGTGGTTGGGTGCTCCAATTTAGTTGGGGGGTTTTTGTATGGTGAAAACAGGGTGGGGGGGGGGGGTTTCTTGGCTGGGGGGGTGGTTTTTGGTTTGGTGGGGGGTTTGGGGGGGGGGGGTGGGTTGGGGGGGCGGGCCCGGGGGCGGGGGGGGGGGGCGTGCGGGGTG
>NZ_JAQYXC010000012.1:0-393 GCF_036322365.1 Streptomyces sp. SP18CS02 | reverse complement strand
GGCTTTGTGGTTGGTGTTGTTGTTTTGGTGGGTGGGTGTTGCGTTGGGGGTTGTGGTGTTTGTTGTTTTCGCGTTTGTGGTTGTGTTTGTCTGTGGGGCCGGTGTTTTCGCACCCCCGCTTCCCCTCGCCCCACGGCCCCCCGCCCCCGCCCCGGGCTCGGGGCGGGCTCCCCCCCCGCCACGCCCTCCTCGCAACCCCCCGCGTCCTCGCGCGTGCGCGGGGGGTCTGATTTCTCGACCGCCCGCCCGCCCCCGGCCCGCCGCCTACGCCACCCCCGACCTGGCCGCCCCGCCGCCGCCCGGCGCGCCGCCCACCGGCCACGGCGCGGACCGGCGCCGCACCGCCGTCAACGGCATCCACCCGGACCACCCCCTGTACCCCCGCGGCCGGAT
>NZ_JAQYXC010000011.1:0-344 GCF_036322365.1 Streptomyces sp. SP18CS02 | reverse complement strand
GCACGGCACCGGGCACCGCCGCCCCCGGCGCCGCGACCACCAGCGACTTGTCGACAAGGGAACCCAGCACCCCCACGACGTCCGGCCCCCCGCAGACCGCCTCCGCCGCCTCCAGATCACACCCGCCGGAGAACACCGACAGCCGCCGCAGCACGGCCCGCTCCCCCTCGTCCAGCAGACCCCACGACCAGTCCACCACCGCGCGCAACGTCTGCTGACGCGGCAGCACCGTCCGGCTGCCACTGGTCAGCAGAGCGAACCGGTCATCCAGACGATCAGCGATCTGACGCGCCGACAACACCCGCAACCGCGCCGCCGCCAGCTCGATCGCCAGCGGCAGACCG
>NZ_JAQYXC010000010.1:0-357 GCF_036322365.1 Streptomyces sp. SP18CS02 | reverse complement strand
GCCGCGGCCGCCGCCCCCCGCGATGGCCTCAGCAGCCCTCAGTTGTACGCGGGCCGCCGCTCTGCCGATCTCGGCGCGGCCTGGGCGGCGTGCTCGACGGGAGCCTCGGCGGCCTTCGGCGCGCCGGCGGGAGCCGTCGCCTTCCGGGTGGCTCGACGGCGCGGACGGGCCGCGGGCGCCTCCTCGACGGGGGCGGCTTCCTGGGCGGGCGCCTCGGCCTGGACGGCCGGCCGCCACCACGACCCCCGCGCCCTCCACGACCCGGGCCGCGACCCGCGCAGCCTCCTCCACGCCGGAGCGCAGACCGTCGGGGAGGCACCGCGACGCGGCCGCCCGGGAGATCCCGCCGCGCGCCCG
>NZ_JAQYXC010000009.1:0-263 GCF_036322365.1 Streptomyces sp. SP18CS02 | reverse complement strand
CCGCCCCCCCCCCCGCCCCCCCCCCGCCCCCCCCCCGCCCACCCGCCCCCCCCCCCCCCCCCCGCCCCCTGTGCCCCCGCGGCCGGCTGCCTCGATGCCTGCGCGGGACTGGCGGCCTGAGGGGGTCACTGCCTTTCGCGCAGGCGGGGCCGGGACGTCGGCCTGATCCCCTGCGGCTCATTAAAAAGGGGGGGGGGGGGGGGGGGGGGGGGGGGGGGGGGGGGGGGGGGGGGGGGGGGGGGGGGGGGGGGGGGGGGGGGGGG
>NZ_JAQYXC010000008.1:0-678 GCF_036322365.1 Streptomyces sp. SP18CS02 | reverse complement strand
CGGCGGACGTGGCGCTGACCGCGCGGGTGAGCCAGCGGAGCAGGAGCTCGGGTTCTGTGCTGCCGACGATCCGCTCACGGACCTCGTCACTGACGTAGATGCCGCGCTGCTCCAGGATGATCAGGATGTCCTCGGCCCGGCTCTTGGCCCGGCTCTCGGCCTGGACCTCCTCCGTGTAGTCCTGCATGATCGGCGACTTGAAGAACGACATGTCCACGGCCATCAGGGTCCTCCACTGGTGTGCGTACCGGGCTTCTGCCCGGTGGCTACTCCTCCGCGAAGATCTCTTCGGCGGACGTGGCGCTGAGGGCGCGGGTGAGCCAGCGGAGAAGGATCTCAGGATCTTCGCCGGCGTTGATGCGCTCCCGGGCCGCGTCGCTGATGTGGATGCCGCGCTGCTCCAGGATGATCAAGAGGGCCTTCGCCTCGCCTTGGGCCTGCGCTTTCGCCCGGACCTCCTCCGTGTAGTCCTGCATGATCGGCGACTTGAAGAACGACATGTCCACGGCCATCAGGGTCCTCCACTGGTGTGCGTATCGGGCTCCCGCCCGGTGGCTACTCCTCCGCGAAGATCTCTTCGGCGGACGTGGCGCTGACCGCGCGGGTGAGCCAGCGGAGCAGGAGCTCGGGTTCTGTGCTGCCGACGATCCGCTCACGGACCTCGTCACTGACGTAGAT
>NZ_JAQYXC010000007.1:0-312 GCF_036322365.1 Streptomyces sp. SP18CS02 | reverse complement strand
TGCGGCCGACCGATGGGCGATCCCCACCCCGGCGTAAGGAATGTGACATTGCCTCATGGACACCCCCACTCACAGCACCCGATGAACCTTCCATGAACCGGCGACCACCGTGATCTACACTCACGCCGACCCTCGTTGCCTCCCCGACGCTCGTCCGATCTAAGAACCCGGTGAAGCGGAACGCCTCCTGCAGCGCCTCCACATCTCGGTAGAGCACAAGGGTGGACTCCAGTAACGCCCACTCCTGGAGGATGGCCGGCTGGGGCCGGTGCGCGTCGGGCGCCTTCGTGGGCGGCGGGGGCGGCGGGCGGG
>NZ_JAQYXC010000006.1:0-341 GCF_036322365.1 Streptomyces sp. SP18CS02 | reverse complement strand
GAAAGTCGGTAACACCCGAAGCCGGTGGCCCAACCCCTTGTGGGAGGGAGCTGTCGAAGGTGGGACTGGCGATTGGGACGAAGTCGTAACAAGGTAGCCGTACCGGAAGGTGCGGCTGGATCACCTCCTTTCTAAGGAGCACTTCTTGCCCGGTTTTCCGGGTCAGAGGCCAGTACATCGGCGAGTGTCCGGTGCTGGTTGCTCATGGGTGGAACGTTGATTATTCGGCACGATTGGTCTGGGACTGTCAGTACTGCTTCGGCGTGGAACACAGGATCTGGATCGGTTGTGCCGGGCACGTTGTTGGGTGTCTGAGGGTGCGAGCGTTGCTCGCCCTTCTG
>NZ_JAQYXC010000005.1:0-384 GCF_036322365.1 Streptomyces sp. SP18CS02 | reverse complement strand
GTGTCCGTGGCGGCGGCCGTCTTGGCGGCGGCGGTCTTGCGGGTGCGGCGGGGCTTGGTCTCGGCCACTGCCTCGGGGGCGGCGGTCTCGACGGCCGGCGCGGTCGCCGGTTCGGCGGCCTTGCGGGTGCGGCGGCGGGGCTTGGTCTCCACCACCGCCTCCACCACTGCCTCGGGGGCGGCGGTCTCGACGGCAGCCGGCGCCGCGGTCTTGCGGGTGCGGCGGGGCTTGGTCGCGGCGACTGCCTCGGGGGCGGCTTCGGGGGTCGCTGCCTCGGTGGTGTCCGTGGCGGCGGCCGTCTTGGCGGCGGCGGTCTTGCGGGTGCGGCGGGGCTTGGTCTCGGCCACTGCCTCGGGGGCGGCGGTCTCGACGGCCGGCGCGGTC
>NZ_JAQYXC010000004.1:0-318 GCF_036322365.1 Streptomyces sp. SP18CS02 | reverse complement strand
GGGGGGGACAAAAACCAAAAAAAACAAACAAAAACAAAACCACAACACCCAACCCCCCCCACCCCACACCAAACAAACAAAAAAAAAAAACACACCCCCCACCAAACCAACCACACAGAACCACACACCACCCCACCCCCCCACACCCCAAAAAACAACCAAAAAAAAAAAAAAAAAAAACCAACCCCCCAAAAACCACCCCAACAAAAACCCCCCCCCCCCCCCCCCCCCACACCCACCCCCCACCCAACCCAACACCCCACCCACCCACACTAACAAACCAAAAAAAAAACCACCCCCACAACCACACCCACTCAG
>NZ_JAQYXC010000003.1:0-361 GCF_036322365.1 Streptomyces sp. SP18CS02 | reverse complement strand
TTGGGGCCCCCCCCCCCCCCCCCCCACCCCCCGCACCCCCCCCCGCCCCCCCCCCCCCCCCCCCCAACCCCCCCACCCATTACAAAAAAAAAAAAAAAAAAAAAAAAAAAAAACAAAAAAACAAACAACACCAACAAAAAAACCAACAAACAACAAACACACAAACACCACAACACAAAAAAAACCACCAACCCCAAAAAAAAAAAAAACAAAACAACACAAAAAAAACACCCCCAACCCAAAACCCAAAAAAAAAAAAAAAAAAAAAAAAAAACAAAAAAAAACAAATAGCAAAGCCCCCCAACACCCAACACACTCCGCACAACAACCCCCACCACCCCCCCCCCCCCCCCACCACAAC
>NZ_JAQYXC010000002.1:0-260 GCF_036322365.1 Streptomyces sp. SP18CS02 | reverse complement strand
CCCCCCCCCCCCCCCGCCCCGCACCCGCCAACCCAACCAGGCACCCGCTGGTACCTCTCATACAGCGATGGTTGCTGGTGACTGGTGATCAGAGGTGTGCTGTACCGATCACAACAAGCGAACCCAGCTGCGCCGGGACGGCACAGGAACTGGGATCATTAAAGACGGGGGGGGGGGGGGGGGGGGGGGGGGGGGGGGGGGGGGGGGGGGGGGGGGGGGGGGGGGGGGGGGGGGGGGGGGGGGGGGGGGGGGGGGGGGGG
>NZ_JAQYXC010000001.1:0-308 GCF_036322365.1 Streptomyces sp. SP18CS02 | reverse complement strand
CTCATGCTTTTCAAGATGAAGAGGGAATAAGAGATGTTTGCGATTGACTGGTTTTAATACTTGTGCTCTTCCGATCTCGGCTCCGAGGGGATAATCGGCGGCCAGGCCGATGTCAAGGGGGTCTCCGGCACCTGGAAGGACCTGACCGACAACGTCAACTCGATGGCGAACAACCTCACCGACCAGGTCCGCACCATCGCACAGGTGACGACCGCGGTCGCCAACGGAGACCTGTCCAAAGATCGGAAGAGCGACGAGAAGGGAAAGAGAGACGGCGTGAGGGTAGATCTCGGAGGTCGCCGGATCAT